>WAOO01000001.1 GCA_015521195.1 Pyrolobus sp.
GTTGTGACCGGAAAGGGGGCTTCGAGCATCGAGGGCGAGGTGAGGGTCGAGAGGATTGTACTCGAGGACGGCGAGAGCATAGACGCTGACCTGGTGGTGGTCTCCGTCGGTAGGAGGCCGGACACGCGGCTGGCCGAGAGGCTCGGCGTGAAGATTGGGGAGACGGGGGCGGTGTGGGTCGACGAGAGGATGGCTACGAGCAAGGAGGGCGTCTACGCGGTTGGTGATGTCGCGGAGGTCAAGAGTGTGGTTACGGGGAGGAACGTATGGTGCCCATTCGCCCAGGTGGCGAACAAGATGGGGTATGTCGCTGGGAGCAACATTGCAGGCGTGGAGGCCAGGCTGAGGGGGGTCGCCTGCACGGCGGCAACCAAAGTCTTCGGAGTTACAGTGGCCAAGACCGGGCTGACGCTCGAGGAGGCTAGGAGGCTGGGCTTCGACGCGGGGGCTGCAGACGTCGAGGCGGGCACAAAGGCCAAGTATATACCCGAAGGCTCCTGGATACACCTCCGAGTCGTCTACGACAGGTCTACGGGGAGGCTTCTAGGCGCCCAGGCGTTGAGCGGAGACGAGAGCGGCTTCTGGAGGGTGAACGTCGTGGCAGCGCTCCTGATGAAGAAGGCGGATGTCTGGGACCTCTTCGAGGCTGACGTAGGCTACACTCCGCTGCTATCCCCCGTCTGGGACCCGCTGGTGGTGGCTGCGAGGCTGGCGCTGAGAGAGGTTGGAGGAAGGCGCTAAGCCAGCCTCTCATACCTCTTGGCCTTCTTCAGCGCCTCCCTCTCCTCCTCAGGCTCCACGTAGTGGAGGTGCAGCGGGTGGCTTGGCGGTAGCCCGGCCTCCCTCGCTATAGCCTCCTGCTCCTCGAGGGCTCTCCTCCCCCTCGGAGCCCCCTTAGTGACCACGAGAACGTCTATATCGTGGCTCTTCTCAAGCTCTCCTCTCGCCGCGCCACCCACCAGGTATACGCGTGCACCGGGGTGCAGCCTGAGAATCGCGGCGACAACCCTCGGCAGCCACTCTCGATACCTCCTCACATGCTCCTCCCTTAGCCTCAGCTCCTCGTCGACGTACTCCCGGAGCCTCTTACCAGTCTTCACCGCGAGTTCGATGAGGAGGGATGCGGTGAACGTAGCTATAGCCCCCTCCAGCGCCACGAGGTTGGCTGCGTTGAACGCTACTAGTATCGCAGCGGAGGCTATACAGGCGGCCGCCCCCAGGAGGGCTAGCAGCGGGTTAGCCTTGGTGTACCTCCGGAGCCTATAGTTCACTATGTTTACGGCCGCGAAGATTGTCAAGAAGCCTAGGCTGCCAGCCAGGCTTATAGACTCGAGCGGGAGCACGGCCACGGCAATCATGGTTGTCAGTGCGAGCGCTATGAGCCCCTCGGTTGCACCCCTCCAGACTCTCTTCTCGAGCCTCCTCGGGAGCTGACCGTACTTCGCGACAACATAGCTTATCCTCGCCGTGCCGTAGAGCGTCGCGTTTATCGCACTGGCGGTGGAGGCCAGCGCCGCCACCCCTATGAGGAGGAAGCCGAGCTCGCCGAGCGCGGGCTCCGCCGCAACGGCCAACGCGTAGTCGCGATACTTGAGTATCTGCTCGTAGGTGAGGTTCATCGCCGCGGTTGCCGCCACCAGCATGTAGATTGCTATCACCGAGGTTACTGCCGCGTAGAGTGCCCGTGGGAGCGTCTTCTCCGGGTATGCTACGTCTGCGGCGGCGTTCGCTATGAGCTCGAACCCCTCGTAAGCCAGGAATATGACGAAGCCGCCGACTATGACGTGTAACAGCGGGGGCCAGTTGGCGGGCGAGAGCCTAGCAGGGTTGCCCACGAGGAGCCCGGCGCCGGAGAACAGGATTAGCACGCCGACCTTGAAAAGCACGAGCGCATCCTCAACCTTGCCGACTATGTAGGCTCCCAGCGCGTTGAGTATCGTGAAAGCGCCTATAACCATCCAGGCGAAGCCCGTCCTCGTAAACCAGTTCTCGCCTCCGAAGACCATCGCGGAGGCGTAGCTGCCGAAGGCATACGAGTATAGCGTCATCATGATGACGTAGCTTGCGAGTAGCAGCACGTTTAGCCAGCCTGAGAGGAGGCCCGGCCCAAACCCCCTCACCAGGAACTCGACGGTACCACCCCTGCTCGGGTAGCGCACCGAGAGCTTGGCGTAACTGTAGGCGGTGGCCAGCGCCACGAGACCGGCGACCAGGAAGGCTATTGGGGCGGCGCCCCGGGCAAGCTCCAGGGTCAAGCCCAGCACAGCGAATATACCGCCGCCTATCATCCCGCCTACTCCAATCGAGTAGGCCTCGAGGAACCCTATCTTCCGGTGCTCGATGCTAGCCAATAATGCGCCCCGGTGTCAGCAGGGGATGGATGCAGCTAACGGTTACCCGTCGCCGCTAAACCCGAGTGCTTAATACGCGCGTGTAAGCGCGCAGGACGCTACCATGTTTTGCCTTGACGGGTGCTACTGCAACGCGGGCATAGAGGCTTGAATCGGGTTGAAGAGGCGCTGCTAAGGAGCCTCGGCCTCCTGACCGAGGTGAAGGCGGGCAGGGGCGTAGCGGTGCTTCCCGTGGGGAGCGTCGAATGGCATTGTGGGGGTCCCCTCGGTGCGGACACCCTGCTCGCAGTGGTGACGGCGGAGATGCTGCGCGACGCGCTCGAAGATGAAGGCTGTCCTGCGGTGCTGCTCCCGCCGGTCTTCTACGGCGCGAGTGGCGAGTGGAGCGGTTACGCGGCGTACGGCTCGAGCAGAGGCGGGCTGGCGGCCTACCTGGAGGGCCTGCTCGGCAGCATAGCACTCCTCCACGACGAGATAGTGGTTGTGAACGGGCATGGCGGCAACACCGCCACCCTGAGGTACGTTGTTGAGAGCCTCGTGTTCGACCGGGGGCTTCGGGCTAGAGTGTGGCTCGTCGAGTGGTGGAGGCTCCTCGGCCACCAGCTGGGCCACATGGACCGCGTGGAGGCTTCGATTCTCGCCACGCTGACCGGCGAGAAGCAGCCGGTCTGCACCTGCAAGGGGCTCTCGTCCCCCTACGTGCACGGCGTGGAGTGTAGGGTAGAGGGGTGGGTTGAGCCTGGGGAGGAGGGCGAGAAGCTCCTCCAGGGGCTAGGGGAGGCCGTCAAAAGACTGGCGAGCGACGTCTGCAGGGAGACGGTTACAGCTAGGAGGCGCCGCTCTGCCTCGGGTAGCGGTACCACTCGCCCCTCTCGAGGTTGAACGTCTTCAGCGCGTACTCCTCTATCTCGCTCCACTTTGAGCGTAGCGTCTGGTACAGCGTGTTGAGGGCTGTGAAGGCCCGTGGGCCTACCTTGCCGCGGAACCAGCTAACATCCCTGGCCATGCCTATGTTGAGCTCCTCGTAGGTGAACCCCAGGTAGGGGTCCCTATCCCTCCCGGTCACGAGCTTCTCATACTCGAGTAGCAGGACGCCCCTCGTGAGCATATAGTCGCTGTAGACTATGCTCTGCTTCGATATCCTCTCGCTTATCTTCGACAACTTCCTCACGTCCAGCAGCTGGCTGGCAGAAGGCCTTATCTTCGCCACCTGGAGGACTGCGAGGAACGCGATTATGCCGGAGAGGTCGGATATCGGGTTGAACCAGGGTTTGCCCGGCTCCTCGACCATAGAGGAGCGGAGCAGCACCTGGGCTGAGAGGATGCGGTTGTAGACGAGGAGGTTGCGGAACGTCTCGTCCCTCGCGAGCTCCACTATCGAGGAGGCACGGGCGCCACGGAAGAGGGTGAACCTGGCGGGCGTCGGGGCCATCACGCCCACGTACATGCTGTAGATGAGTCCGGCTGAGGCATCACC
>WAOO01000002.1 GCA_015521195.1 Pyrolobus sp.
GTCTATATCGACGCCACTGTACTTCTCGTTACTCCTGAACAACATGTGCTCAGTGAGATGCGCGAGTCCCCTCTTGTCGCTAGGCTCCACCGCCGACCCGGCCAGGAAGCCCACCGCGAGCGCTACAGTCTCCTCGCCGGGGACAGGGTCCAGGTAGAGCCTGGCACCGTTATCCAGGATGAGCTCCCTGAGCGGCAACCCTCTACCCTCACAGCTATCCGTCACAACCCGTCCTCGAATATGCCTCGGGTGTCACCAGCCCGCCAACACGCAACCCGCGCATGCACAATTACGGCTACCGGGAGCCGCCGTGCCAGCCATGCTCGTAGTGTTCGACCCGGATGGGATGCCTCTGGACGTCAAGGGCGTCAGGCTTCTCGACGAGGATATGGTCGCCTCTATAGCCGCGAGCTACTGGAGGGTCTCGGGGGAAGCCGGGGAGGCTCTGGGGGCTAGGGTCTCGAGGGTGTCTATACGGGCGGGTACGCTACGCCTAGAGATGAGCTTCGGCGCGGAGGCAGGCTACGTCATAGTCGTCGACGAGGGTATCGCCGAGCTCCTCGAGGAGGGTGATGAGGGGCTCGAAGAGCCTGGCATTGAGGATGCTGAGGAGGCGCCAGCCTAAGCAGCCTTTAGGCGCGAATCCCTAGCTTCAACCGGGAGGCTCCGTGACCACCCGTGCAAAAGACATTATGGTGACCAAGCTCGTCACAGCCAAACCCGATGAGACCGTCCTGGACGCTGTGAGGAAGATGCACGAGCATGGCGTTGGGAGCGTCCTCGTGGTCGACGAGGAGGGCAGGCTTGTGGGTATATTCACCGAGCGCGACCTCGTACACCTGATTGCGAAGGGTGTGCCCCTCGACACTCAGCTCGCGAAGGTGATGCGGAGGAGCCCCGTAACCGCCTCGCCCGAGGAGCCCCTCTCCAAGATAGCGTCTAAGATGATAGAGCATTGGCTTCGCCACATACCCGTGGTGGATGAGGAGGGGAGGCCTCTCGGAATGATAAGCATAAGGGATGTGCTTAGGGCCGTCTCGAGCTTCGAGACGTTCCCCTAGGGCTGGAGGCCCAGCAGCTTCTTGATATACTCGCGTAGCCCGTCGCGCCCCCTGCTATAGTAGACCTTAGCGTATTCGAATATCGGCGCCCTCTTCATCGCCTCGTGGAATATCTTTATCGCCTTCACCCCCTCAACCTCGAGCTCTATGTCGAGGCACGCCCTCCAGACCACATCCTGCAGCTTCGAGACGAACTGGGAGTCGGTGGTGTCGGCCTGGTGTACAATCTGAGACTCTACCATCGTGAATGGCGTCGTGCCGTGAGTCTCGGCGACCGCCCTAACCAGGCGGTCGGGCGCACCCCTCTTGTAGAGCTCCGAGACCATGGCGAAATCGTGGCTCAGGTACCAGTCGCTCCTTGGGCGATAGCCGCCGGTGAGCGGGTCGCGCTCATACTGGTAGTATTTGAATAGGTCGTGGAGGAGGGCGGCCGCGACCACGATATCCTTGTCGACGTCAGCCCCGTAGACGTCGCGGTAGACCTTTATGAGCTGCATCGCTATCTCCGTGACGCCCAGCGTGTGGTCTAGCAGGCCTCCCGGGTACGAGTGGTGGTTCTTGGGGGCGGCTGGCGACTCGTAGAAGCTTATCTTGGGCTCGACGTTGACGAAGGTTATCTTGGGCTCTCTCAGCAGCTCGAGTGTGACCCTCTTAACCTCGGGGTCGCTAATCTCGTTCTCGGCTATCTCGAGGAGCCTCTCGTGTATCTTTCTCGCACGCTCCTCGAAGCTCACCAAGAGCTGCACCCTGCCCCTCCTACCCTGCACCCCCGGATATACCCGGTGGCGGCGCCTCCTCCACAAATAGCCCCGTCACTTCCCACCCTTGTGGGCTCCAGCGTTGCCCGCCCTACCAGACCTGCTCTCGAAGATAATCGAGGGCGGAGGCCTCAGCCTCGAAGAGGCATACGACGTGGCGGTCGGCATGCTGCGGGGGGAGTATGACGATGTATCGATAGCCGCCATCCTCGTCGCAATGAGAGCTGTCGGCGAGACACCGGAGGAGGTCGCGGGGTTCGCGAGAGCACTGAGAGACACGTGCGTTAGAGTCGAGGCGCCTAAGAGGCCCCTCCTCGACACCGCCGGGACCGGCGGCGATAGAAGCCACACGATAAACGCGTCGACGGCTGCAGCCCTCGCAGCCTCAGCGCTCGGAGCCCTGGTCGCTAAGCACGGGAACCGCTCCGTGTCGAGCAGGTCGGGGAGCGCAGATTTCCTCGAGGCGCTAGGCTACCGGATAGACCATGGGCCCGAGGAGGCCCGGTGCATGCTCGAGAAGGTCGGCTTCACCTTCCTATTCGCACCCGTCTACCACAGGGCAGTAGCCAGGGTTATGCCCGTGAGGAGGAAGCTCGGGATACGCACCATATTCAATCTCGTCGGCCCCCTCTCAAACCCCGCGCTGGCAGAGAGGCAGGTCCTGGGCGTCGCCGCCGAGAGCCTCATGAGCCTCATGGCGGAGGCGGCCAGGCACCTCGGCTACGAGAAGCTCCTGGTTGTCCACGGGGAGCCGGGGATAGACGAGGTGAGCGTCTCTGGGAGAACCATCGTCTACATCCTCGAGAGGGACGAGGGTATCGAGAAGATGACCCTGACACCCAGCGACCTCGGGCTAGAGACGCACCCGTTGCACGAGCTTAGGGTCGGAGACGCTAAGGAGAGCGTCGAGAGGGTCCTGAGGGTGTTTAGGGGTGAGGGTAGAAGGGCGGACCGCGACTTCCTCGCAGCTAACACCGCCGCTGCGCTCTACGCGGCGGGAGTCATCGGAGACCTAAAGGAGGGTGTCGAGATGTTCATCAACGCTGCTAGGGAGGCGAGGCTCTACTCCCACGTAGAGAGGGTGCTAGAGGCGTGCAGAGAATGCTGCAAGGGTTGACGAGGATGGTGCCGCCGCGGGGATTCGAACCCCGGACCTCCCGGTCTGTGGCCCCGCACCTGCAACGCAGGGTGCGGATCAGCCGGGCGCTCTCCCGCTGAGCTACGGCGGCACCAGACCATTGAATCACGGTACGGGGCCTCGGTTTTTAACCCTGGCGGTTCCTTGCACCTAAGAGCCTCTCGGCGAGAGCTATGAGCCGCTCTACAGCCCGTCTCGCCTCCAGGGGGTCCACATCCCCGCATTTCTCCCGGATGCACTCGACGCTCGGATGGAGGAGCCTATTGCGCCTACAACGGAGAGCTTGGAGTACCCTACGCAGCCAAACAGCCTCGTCACCCTCGACGAGCTTCAGGCGGGCGAGCTCGACTATAGCCATGTTTATCAGTCGCTTCGTCGAGGCCGTGCAGAGCCTCTTCGACCTCCTGACAGACGAGGAGGATAATATAGCGGCGACTGCTGCTTCGACGGCCGCAGCGTAGAGTATGAGCGACACGTCTACACTCTGACTCGAGAGGCTCGAGGCGGCCTCTAGGAGCATGCGGGCCCGGCGGAGGTGCTCTAGGGGCTCCTCCATACCCCCTTAGCCTCGCCGCCCGCATACCTAGACACTAGCTCGAGTGTCTCCTCGGCGGCCCTCCTCACAAGCTCTGCAGGGACACCCGGCACCCCCGCAGCGACCACCAGCACGTTCCTGGTAGAGTCTCGCACGCAGGTCTCGACGCTGTCACGGTGAGGATATAGGTGCATTACAACACCCCTCGAGTCAACCATTATCGGCTTGCCGGGCTCAAGCCTCTCCTCGCCGCCGCCTATGGGCCTGAAAACCTCGCCACCCCGGCTCAGCGTAATCCTGGCTGGCGGCTGAAACCGGTCCAAATCGTAGATTCCGATGGGCACCAGGAGCCTGGCTGAAACAACGTTTCCAGCATCCACGACATTGTTTATGCTGGGGACTCCTCGGCCGCGTAGAAGCCTGCGGGCAAGAGCCTCGCCAGCTGGCCTGGTCTTGGTCGGGTCTATCCCAATCCTCCAGTAGAACTTGCGGTACGCCTGGACGACGGGGTCCTTGCTCAGACCCTCGGGGCCCCCGAACCTCTCCCGAAGCTCCTCAGCCACCCTCTCAAACTCTCTACGAAGCTCCTCGGGCGAAGGGCCCACTCTCACCCCGAGCACGACACCATAGTAGATGAAGACGCCCAGGTTGCCAGCATCAGGCTCTACCCTGATGATACCCTCGTAGCTCAAACCCTACACCAGGTGTACACGATGCATGAGGGACAAGACTTAAGCCCGAGCACCTACGTGCCTCGGTAAAAAGATGGAAGAGGGCCGGTAGCTCAGCCCGGCAGAGCGGCGGGCTTTTAACCCGTTGGTCCCGGGTTCGAATCCCGGCCGGCCCGCCACATCACCCCGTAATCTTCACGACACTCGTCCTTGTGACGCCCCTGAGCTTATAGACTATCATGATGGATGCGGGGCCCCTGCTGTAAGCTTCGAACTCGACTATCCTCGACTCCCCGGGTTCGAGTATCACGCCGAGCCTCCTGGTGTAGGTTCTCCCGTTGCTCTCGTACAGGATGCTCTCAAGCGTCACGCTACGCCTACACACGTTCCTAACTCGCAGCGATACACGAGCAGCATCTTCGCGATAATCTCTCACTGAGATGCATTCGGCCTCCGGGCCTCTTTTCGCCATGAGCGCTACAGCGGGTAGCAGCAGCAGTATAGCCAGCAGTACCGCCAGCAGGTGCTTAGGCGCTACGAGGTTTACCTCCCCGCGCTCCGAAGTCCATCCTGAGACTCTGCTCGCCAAGGCCGGGTTCGCACCCGGCCCGGGCTCCATACGCGTCTTGGCAATGTGCAGGTTTAACGGGTAACCCGCCGATACACGGTAACACTGAAGGAGGTTACACGCCCAGCATCTCTAGTATCGCTTTGGCCGCACCTATGGGGTCGAAGCCGGGCCGGAGCACTATGCTG
>WAOO01000003.1 GCA_015521195.1 Pyrolobus sp.
TGCTAGAACCGCGTATACAACCGGCTCGGCGATTGTCGTGAAGGCCTTGTAGAGCACCCAGGCTGTGGCCGCGAACATAAGCAGCCTCACTATGTAGAGCGTTGAGAGTATGGCGAGTATAGGTTGGAGGAGGGGTGGCGCGCGTGAAGCGAGGCTCTGCATGTAGGAGCCTACCGCGGAGCCCAGCGACGATGATAGCAGGTAGGCGGCGTAACCCGCGACCACAGCGATTACCGCGTTACCCGCTATGCTCGAGTGGCACAGTATCCTCCTGCATGTACGGGAGGCTCTCATCCCGCTCTGCGATAGGATTGCCAGCCTACGCTCCACCACAACGGCTACGAGCACCGCGATGACCGCCACGGGGATGTAGACTGAGAGGCGTACGCCGAGGGGTAGGGCGAGGGCTGCGGGTACGCCGATGAGTAGCGCCGCGAGCGTATAGCTGCCCGCCAGCACGGTTAGGGCGACAAGCAGCGGGACTGTGGAGTCGAGTAGGCTTGCTAGATAGGCTGGCAGCACGAGCCCTAACAGGGGGTGGAGCATTGAGAGGATTGCCGGGTAGAGCTTCGAGGCCGCTGCCCACACGAGCAGCGCCGCTATAAGCCTCGGGGTTAGGCGGGCTGCGAGAGGCGGGAGCCTCATAGCATCATCCTCCTATACTCCTCGAGCCTCTGGAGCACGCTCGTAACCAGCCGGACCGGGCCGGTCGCTATGACTGGTACGCCCTGCGACCTAAAAGCCCTGATGACCTCCCGGTACGCCTTCAGCTTGTCCAGCACCGCGAGCGTGTAGAGCTTCGCGAGCAGCTCGTCCCTCTCCGCCAGGAGCTCTGCCTCGTAGTAGGCTGTTAGGGGTATCAACGCCTGGGGCTCGTGGCGTAGCAGTCGGAGCCTGGAGAGGGCCCTGGCGTAGAGGTATGCGGCGTTCGGGTCTTCGAGTGCGTCTGTGAAGAGGAAGACTAGGGTCTTCTCGCGGTGCGCCAGCCTGGCTAGCTGGTAGATGCTGCCAACCCTCTCCTCTCCACTCTGGGGCTCGGGGTGCTCGGGCCACTCTAGCGAAGATAGCAGGTTGAGAGCATAGTGGATGCTTGCGCGTCCGCGGAGCCACGGCGTGTAGAGCAGCTCGCCCCTAGGCGTTATCAGGACGACCCGGTATGTGTCACCCCTCTCGGCGACATAGCGTATCACCGTATGTGCAACCCTCGCTATGTTCTCTATCTTCGTCCCCCCGAGCGCACCCTGGAACATAGTGGGCGTCGCGTCTACAACCACCAGCGTGTATACCTGCACCTCCTGCTCGTACTCCTTGACCGTCAGCCTACCTGTACGCGCGAAACCCTTCCAGTAGACGAGGCGTATATCGTCGCCTGGCACGTACTCGCGCACGTCGTAGAAGACCGTGCCTACTCCCTTCTGCCTGCTCGGCGCGTAGCCGCCCGGCCTGGGACTCGAGGGGACCATGTAGGCGCCGCGGACTTCCTCGAGGAGCCTAGGCGCGATTCTAACCTCTACAGCCGCCTCCGGGTGGGCGCTCTCAACGCGGAAGAGGCCCAGCGGGTCATAGTAGACTAGCTTCACTTCTCCGAAACGGTGGAGGCCATACAATGGCGTCGCGTGGTAGGCGAGGACCAGGGTTGTGAACGGGGTTAGCGTTGCAACGCCCACCGGCTGCCCCTCGACTCTCCAAAGCCGAGGAGGGTCATCATAAACCTCGAGGTGCTCCACGAGGATTGGGGTAGGGTTGTCTATGTGAAGCTCGACTCGCAGCCTCCTACCCTCGACGAGCTCGCCGCGAATAACCCTCTTTACCCGGAGCCGAGATACCGCCGCCGCCCTTGAGAGCACGTAGAGCCTCCAGTAGAGGAAGATGCCTATGACGGCGAGCCCCGAGGCGAAAGCCGCTGGCAGCACCCCTATGCCGCTCATCGCGGCCGAGGCGGCGAAGAGCGCGACTATTATGAGGAGGGCGACGCCACGGGGCGTGAGCTTCAGCGGCGTTGGCTCAGGGGACGGGGACAGGGACACTCTTCAACACCTCCTCGACGACCTTCTCGGGCGTCACTCCCTCGACCTCGGCCTCCGGCTTCAGTATGATACGGTGGGGTAGCACGTACTTAGCAGCGAGCTTCACATCGTCGGGGACCACGTAGTCCCTGCCCTCCATCGCTGCAAGGGCACGGGCGAGCTGCTGCATCGCTATCGCAGCCCTGGGCGAGCCTCCGAGCCTCACGTTGCGGTTCCTGTGGGTCTCCTCAACCAGCCTCACTATATAGTCGAGTATGTCGTCGCTCACGCGCACATCCCATATGAGCCTCTGGGCCCTCTTCACATCCTCGCCCGTCGCGACCGGCTTAACCGGCCACTCGCGGATAACCCCGTAGTTGCGGAGCACGAGCTTCAACACGTCCGGCGACGGCCTCGGGATTACAATCTTGACTAGGAACCTGTCGAGCTGCGCCTCGGGGAGGGGGAATGTACCCTCGAACTCTATGGGGTTCTGCGTCGCTATCACCACGAAGGGCTCCGGCAGCTTGAGGGTGTTGCCCTCTATGGTCACCTGTCTCTCCTGCATCGCCTCTAGCAGCGCAGACTGCGTCCTCGGCGAGGCCCTGTTAATCTCGTCGGCCAGCACTATATTGGCGAATATCGGCCCCTTGCGGAGGCGGAACTCGCCAGTCTTCTGGTCGAATATCATCGTGCCTATCACGTCGCTCGGGAGGAGGTCGGGGGTGAACTGTATCCTCTTGAAGCTCAGGGCGAGGCTATTGGCGAAGGCCTTTGCGAGCGTAGTCTTTGCTACTCCGGGTACACCCTCGAGGAGGATGTGGCCCTCTGCCAGGAAAGAGGCGAAGACTATGCGGAGCTGCTCGTCGAGACCATAGACTACCTTCTTCACCTCCCCCAGCACACGGTCGGCGAGCTCCTTGACGGCTGTGAGGTCAGGCAAGTTCTAGCGCCACCTCCAGGCTCTTCACATCATGGAGCCCCACTCCTAGCCTCTTAAGAAGCTCGTCTACCTCTGCGAGTAGCCGTCTAGCCGCCCTACCCCAGAGTACTATCAGCGGCCAGTGTGTCTCACCCCTCAGCCTGCGGTATAGCTTGTACAGCCTCGAGAGTGTTGATGAGACGCGTTCCTCAGGCAGCCCCGTCAGCCTCGAAAGCCTGGAGATGTACTCGGGGTTCTTGACGACATCCTGTATGCCTACCCCGAGTTTATACCGGAGGGCCGCATCCACGACCGTATAGAGCCTCCTTATCAGTTCTTTGGGCTCGAGGGCCTTCCAGCCGCGCTCGGTGACCACACGGTATACCTCTGTACCGGCTATCATCGCGGGGGGTTCGGGTCTACGCGGTATAACCTCCTTCCCGGTTCTCGGCGACCCCCTCGCCATGTACCTCGCCGCGACCGCACCGGCAAGCAGCACATAGGCGACTACGAGCAGGCCGTCCAGCATCGAGTAGAGCGCCTTCTCCAGCCGCGATAGCAGGGAGAGCATGTAGAGCGCCAACGGGTATATGCTGATGGATGCCGCGAAAGCCCCCGTCTCGAGCACAGAGGGTATGACTATGGTGCAGCCTCCCCGGCTACACCCCATCAGCCTCTCGAGCGCCTGCACGTTACCCGGGTGGGTGGAGAGCCACCTGTTGCGGAGCATGTCCGAGCCTCCGATATACACGACGTTGCCCGCGCGGTAGCCCGGCCATAGGCCCGGGTGGCCCTCAACAACGCCGATGGGCTCCCCGCCTTCGACGCTCTCGACGGCCGATAGGAATGTAGGCCCTCTAAGCCCCCCAACCTCTATCGTCGCGTTTTCGACGAAGACCGTCACGCTACGAGCCCTCGACAGCCAGTCGGCTATCATGTGGGCGCAAGGGGATGACCCCACCACCAGGATTAGCCTGGGTGTAGCCTTCGCCACCCAGTCGTGCAGAACATCTAGATAGCCCTTCGCGCAGAAGACGGGGTCGAGGACGAGGAGCACCTGCCCCTTAGCCAGGAGGGGGTCCGGCAGGCTGAGGTAGACCCGGTCTCCATGCTCCCTCAGCATCTTTACGAGGAGGGTGTACCCGTAGGGGCCGTTGTCATACACCGTTGCAAGGACGCGGACGGGTATGGCGAAGGTGAGGGAGCCCTTGGCGAGAAGGTAGAGGATGAGCACCGCGATGGCTAGCCACTTGGCGAGCCTCATGTAGTCCATTACCCGCCTCCCCCGCTGCACTCGATTCTACGGGCTAGCTTCTCGGCGGCCTCTCTAACCACCCTCGCCGCCTCCCTCCTATCCAGCTTGCCCCCGAACTTTGCAGCCTCATAGGCCAGCGCCGCCCTGAGATACTCCCGGAGAGCCTGGCCTCTCAACACAGAGGCGTACTCCCGGTGCGTCTCGTCGGGCGCCTTGGGCCTACACCTCTCACCAATCTCCTCCAGCAGCGCCGCAAAGGCCTCTATCAACGCGTCTATATCTCCCCGCTCAGCCGCCCTGGCTATCCTCGCGCGGAGCACGCGCATCTTCAACGTGGATGCTATCTCTCGGCTCCTCCAGAGGAGGACCACCACCCCCATGAACGCCGCGACCACTGCTAGGAGCCTCGGGTCTATAGGCGGAACAACAGCTATGCCCCCGGGCAGGCCTCCCGGCAGTGTAAAGCTTGGTAGCCGGGGTACGCCGATACTCGGCATGTTGAGCGGAGCATTGAACCCACCGAGGCTCAGGTTTGCCCCGCGCAGCGCCGCGAGGTTTAGGCTAGCGCGGCTACCGCCCCCGCGGAGAAACCTGAGAATATCGATTGTGTTGGGGGTGGCGGCAACGTTGATGGTTCCAGGTCGGATTATCCCGGAGGCGTTCAAGCCGCGGAGCTTTGAAAGGATCCTAGCCAGGCTCGTAATGTTGAAGCCTCGCTTCTGTAGGCTCCTCTCCGCCTCCAGCGTCTCGGGGGGCGGAGGCACCCTCGTCTCGTTGAACTTTAGGCTTACCGGAGGCTTGCCCGCAGACTGGATGATGCTCTTGGATGCAATGCTCTCCGCGCTCTTGTATGCGTCCTCGTAGCTCTTGCCCTGCTGTACAGCCTGCTCTATCATCCTGGATAACGCGCTGGAGGGGGGCTGGGAGGCTGGCGGCGCAGCTGAGCCGCAGTCCCTGGGGTCGAGGCTGGCACCATCGGTTAGATGGGCGTAGACCAGCTGCATCAGCCTATAGTCCAGGTAGCCGGGTGCATAGGTGCGCACCGATGCGAGATAGGCCAACTGGTACGCCTCGTTAGAGTTGCCGTTCAACCGGCCTGGGGGCAACGCTGCGAGAACCTGGCAGAGGAGCGTGGAGTACGTCGAAGCATCCTTGATGTCGCCGTTCAGCGTGTAGAGCTCGACGGCGGCAGCCAGCATATAGACCTGCGGCGGCAGGCTCTCGGCGTAGACGTGTACCAGGCTCATGGATGACAGGAGCGCCAGCAGGGCTAGCGCAGCCGCCGCCTTACCAACGGCACCCCGCACCTCGGGCAAACCCTCTCACCATACCTTCGTGATACATACCCGCACACCGGGCATACTAGGATATAGTCGCGCGCCTCCCGTATACCCCTGGTTCGCAGCGGCTGGAAGGCTATACCAAGGTGGGTGAGGAGCTCCTGCAGCGCATAGTCGTCGGTGATTACAGTCGCGTCGCCATACTCCTCCCTAGCTTGCAGCGCGAGGGCTGCCACGTCGATGTCGGTCTCTGATAGGCTTCCATGGAGCCCGTGTTTCACCGCAGCCCTCCTAGCCCTCCACCGGTACCGGTCCCTCGGCTCCACGACCTCTACCCTGTCGAGAAGGAGTGCCACCTGGAGCCTCTCCCTGCTCTCACGGTCTTTCACCTCCTCGATTACCCGCGGCGGCGCCAGGAGCCTAGCGTTGTAGACCATGAGGGGGAGGGCTGCGAGGAACGCGGTCGTGTCGAGCACGTATGTCCTCCTCGGCGCGCTCACGTCTCAACCCCTCTTCTCCAACACGGCTATGAAGTAGCCTGGTGTCTCCTGGACGTCCGGGTAGAAGCGGGAGACGGGGAGCCCCCTATACCCTAGGCTGGAGCGGGGGGCCCTCGCCTCGACCAGGCGTAGGCCGAGCCGCTCCATCCTCTCGACGAGAGCCTCGTTCTCCTCTATTGTCACGGTGCAGGTGGAGTAGACGAGGCGTCCGCCGGGCTTGAGTATCTTGGAGGCGACCTTGGCGAACTGCCATTGGTACCTGGCAGCGTTGACCACGTCCTTCCAACCCTTCCTATCGAAGACCTTCGGGACGACGCCTAGCGCTGTGCAAGGGGGGTCTAGGAGCACGCGGTCTGCACGGAGCCCGGGATACCGGAGGTCTAGGTAGCGGCTATCCTCCCTCCTCACCTCGACATACCTAAGGTGACCTAGCCTCTCTAGCTCGGAGCGCAGCCTCTCGACCTTAGACCTGGAGTGGTCGAAGGCGAGTATCCTCGCCTTGCCACGCGTAAGCTCGACGAGATGCCCTGTCTTCCCGCCGGGAGCGGCGCACATGTCTACAATCGTCTCGCCGGGCTGGGGGTCCAGGAGCCTCGAGGCCCACATGGCTGGCAGGCTCTGCTCGTAGAAGAGCCCCTCCCTCCACTCCGGCAGCTCTCTGGTGCTCGGAGCCCTATACCTTGAGGCCTCGACGCGGACGAAGAGGCCGCGCCTCTTCCTCTTAGCCTCCTCCCAGTCGACCACCGCAATGCCATAGGCGACTACAACGCCGTGCTCTGTTACCACGTTGACCTCGTCGCCCTTTCGCACGCCCTCCGCGGATACGACGCCGGGGGCGTAGACGTGGGCGCCTAGCAGGACGCTCTCAGCCGTCCTCTTGTCCACCACAACCCTCTTCTCTACGAGGGGGACGCGGTAGGGGCCTTCGACGGGGAACCAGAGGGCCTCCTCGAGGTGCTCGTCGCGGTAGACGCGTAGCCCCCTCGACCTCAACCTGTCTAGGAGCTCGCCGGGCTCGACGCGGAGGGTGTTCACGCGTATATAGAGGCGGGGTGGGGGCCTGCAGATGCCCGAGAGGAGGCTCCTGAGGCCACCCTTGCCGCCCGTAAGCCTCTCGAGCTCGGCTAGGAGCCCCTCGTCGTACTCCAGTCTACACTCCAAGCTTCTCAAGATACTCTCGTAGTTCTCTCGCAACCCTCTCCCTGGCCTCTGCAACCCTCCTCGACACCTCCCTGTACACGTTGCCGCCGTGCGCGTCTATCGCGACGGTTAGGGGGCCGAACTCTCTAACCCTGAACACCCAGAGGGCCTCGGGTACGCCGAGCTCCTCCAGCCAGTAGACGGCCTCCACCCTCTCAATCCTCTTCGCCGCCAACGCCCCAGCGCCGCCCGGGAACGCGAGGTAGACTCCACCGGCCTCGGAGAGGGCTCTAGCCGCGTCCTCCGGGAGGCCGCCCTTCCCTATCACCAGCCTGGCCCCCGTCGCCCTGACGAGCCTCGGGACGAGCATGCCCATCCTATAGCTCGTGGTCGGGCCAGCCGCTATCACCTCCCAGCTGTCGCCCCTCCTCCTCACCACCGGGCCGCAATGATAGACCGCCAGCCCCTCCAGGTCGACTGGGGGCTTGCCCCCAGACTCTACAATCGAGAGTATCTTCCTATGCGTCTGGTCCCTGGCCGTCACCACGACGCCGGTGAGATACACTATGTCGCCGACCTTCAGCTTGGCGACGTCGCCGGGCGACACGGGAAGCTCTAGATGGTACACGGCCACGCCCTTCTCCCGGCTGGCGACGCGGGCTACACGTTATCAAGGCTGGCGGTCTAGCGGGGCGAGGCCAGAAGCCTTGGAGTTGAAACGCCTCCTCGAGCGCATCGAGGGGCTCAGTGGGTACGCTGTTGAGCTCTACAGGAGGCTGATTCCGCTTAAGGCGGTTCCACCCGAGTTTGGCGGTGAAGGCGAGCTTAGAAGGGCTGAGGCTCTGCAGGAGGAGCTCGAGAAGCTCGGGTTCCGCGTCGAGAGGTACGATGCGCCCGACGACCGGGTGCCGGGCGGGCGGCGTCCAAACCTACTGGTCAGGGTGGGGTCTGGGAGGCCCCGCGTCTGGATAATATCGCATCTCGATACCGTCCCGGAGGGTGATGCGAGCCTCTGGAGGTATCCGCCCTACGAGGCTACCGTGGAGGGCGACTTCGTCTACGGGAGGGGCGCCGAGGACAACCTGCAGGCTGTCGTCGCCACCATGCTACTCCTCCGAGCGTTGCGCGACACGGGCCTTGAGCCGCCTGTGACCCTCGTCGCGGCTTTCGTGGCCGACGAGGAGGCTGGGAGCAGGTATGGCGTCCGCTACCTCCTCGAGAAGCTCAACCTCTTCGACGGAGACGACTGGGTCCTCGTCCCGGACTTCTGCAGCCCCGACGGCTCGGAGATAGAGGTTGCCGAGAAGCACCTGCTGTGGGTGAAGGTGGTCGTCGAGGGTAGGCAGGTTCACGCTTCGATGCCCCACCAGGGGCTTAACGCTCACCGGCTCGGCATGATGCTCAACCTCGAGCTTGACAGGGTGCTCCACTCGAGGTTCACCGCCTACGACGAGATGTTCGAGCCTCCCTCCTCCACCTTCGAGCCCACCAGGAAGGAGGAGAACGTGGGCAACATCAACACGGTGCCAGGCCGCGACATCGTCTACTGGGATTGCAGGATACTCCCGGTGTACAACATACAGGAGGTTGAACAGGCTTTCAGGAGCGTAGCCTACTGGTTCTCGGCGTCGACCGGCGCAAAGGTTAGCATCGAGACGGTCATGAGGGATGCTGCTGGCGAGCCGACCCCCGTCTCCCACCCGCTCGTGAGGAGCCTCGCCGAGGCGATACGGGAGGATAGGGGTGTCGAGGCTAGACCCGTGGGCATCGGCGGGGGGACGGTCGCGAGGTATTTCAGGAAGAGGGGGATTGCGGCGGTGGTGTGGCAGACGTGCGACATGACCGCACACCAGCCTAACGAGTACGCGAGGCTCGGCAACGTCGTGGCCGACGCCAGGGTGTTCGCCAGGCTCCTCTGGAAGGCCCCGAGACGCTAGATGCGCTCCAGCTCCTCGACGGCATCTGGGGGTAGCCTCCAGCCGAGGGCCCCGAGTATCTCCTCGAGATGCTCCCTCCTCTCCGTCTTCGGTATCGCGGCTACACGGGGCCTCGAGATGAGGTAGTTGAGGGCCACCTGGACCGGCGTCTTTCCAAGCCTCTCCGCGACCCTCTTTACAACGGGGTGAGCGGAGACGGCGCACCTCTCTAGGGGCGTGTACGCCTGTATAGTCACACCCTCCCTGAGCGCGAGGGGTAGGAGCTCATCCTCGACGCCCCTCTTGTGCAACACGCTGTAGTGCACCTGGTCGACGGCTATCTCTGCCCGCCTGGTGGCGTGCAACGCCTCTTGGAGCTCACGTGCATCGAAGTTGCTCACACCTATGTGCCTCGCGTACCCCTCCTCCCAGAGGGTTTCGAGGACCCTCACCTGCCTTTCTATCGGCGTCGCGTAGTCCGGCCAGTGTATCAGGAGGAGGTCTACACTTCTCACTCCGAGCCTGCGTAGACTCGCCTCGACAGCCTTCCTAGCCTCGTGTACATCCCTGAACCTCTCTGGGAGGAGCTTCGTGGTTATGAACACCCTGCTCCTCCCGACCCTCGCTACGACACGGCCTACCATCTCCTCGGCCCTACCCCACCCGTACATCTCCGCGGTGTCGATGAGGTCTATGCCCCTCTCGACCGCATCCACGAGCACCTCCTCTGCTCTCGCATAGTCGCGGACCGCCCAGGTCCCAATCCCTATCGCCGAGAACGTCTCGCCACTCTTGCCCACCGGCTTCCTATCGGAGGGGTCTATCGGAAACCTGGGCATAGAGGCGCCCGCGGCTGACGGTGGAGCCGGAGGCGCTTAGAGTGTAGACCGGAAGCTACTCTAGAGCGTAGCATCTGCCGCTTGAATGGTGCAGAGTGTGCCCCACGGCCGCGGCCTCGCGGACCTAGTCTCGGTCATCCTATACGCCGTGCTGCTCGTAGTGCTTTATGCTATACTGGCGCCCCTCGGAATGCTCCTCGACATGCTCGCGGCACCCTTCCTCCTCGGCATCATAGCAGGGGTTGTTCAGGGCGAGAGGGGCGCGGCCAACGCCGCCATAGCGACGCTCCTAGTCTGGCTCGTCTCGTTCGGAGCGGCTCTCGTAGCCCACGGCTTTCTCGCACCACCGCCGGGCAAACTCGCGATGGTCAAGGGCGTCCGCCTGGTAATGCCTCTGATAGCCGGCGCGATAATCGTGATAGACGCTCTGCTCTCCATGAGCCTGGCGTATCTCGGAGGATGGCTGGTAGTGAGGCTCGGGTGGTGTAGGCGCTGCGAGTAGTGAGGAGGTAGGAGCCCGTTTCTCCTCGTGGTGTGGTGGGCCCGCGGGGATTCGAACCCCGGACCTCCGGGTCTCTCCCTCTCCAGACCCCTCTCATCCCGCGCACGGGTCGACAGACCCGGAGTGGACCGGTGGTCTGGAGCCCGGCGCTCTGCCTGGCTGAGCTACGGGCCCACACTTGGTCTGGTCGTGGGGCCCACCAGTGGCCATCCCCGGGGGCAACGCCCCCGGGTCGCCCCGGGGTTCGACCCGTGAGCCTAGGTGTGATGGGCCCCGCTTATACCTTCTTGCCCGTCTAGTGTAGCAGCGTGTAGGTCAGCGGCACCACTAGCGGCACGAGTATCGTGAGTATCGCGCCGTTTGCCACGGCTGCTATTGTGCCTCTCGGGCCGTATGCCGCCGCGTACACCGGGAGCGTTGTATCCATTGTTGTCACTCCTCCCGCCGCGATTGCCGCGGGGAGGGGCAGCCTGCGTGCGAGGAGCGGCACCAGGATTATCGCTGCCTGCTCCCTGGCCATGTTGGCGAGGAGGGCTATGGCTGCTAGGGTTGGGTTGTGGCTTGCCGCGTAGAGGTAGGGCGAGGTGAACGTGTACCACCCCATGCCGGCGGCTATCGCCGGTGTTAGGTGTAGCGCCGTGTAGAACGGGATTGCCGCGGCTAGGCTGCCTGCAAGGCTGAGGAGGGGGACTGCTAGGCTCCACGCCTCGACCCTAACCGGCCCGTGCGAGGCGAGGTCGAGGCCCGCGAGGAAGACGAGTATGACGAGGAGCGGGTCGATTAGGCTGGGCGGTGGCTTCAGCCCCGCGGCTCCCAGCGAGACCCCGGCGACTAGAGACGCGGCTGCGACCGCCGCGAAGCCCCGTGCAGCGCGCCCTCCTCCGCCTCCCCCGCCGACGCCCCAGAGGGGGAGCGTGGCGAGGATGGAGCCTAGCGTGGTTGCGGCCGCATAGGCGAGGGAGACGAGGACAACCTCCAACCCTCTGGAGGTGAACGCGCCCGCGGCGAGACTAGCGACTATGAGTATCAGTGCTGCGACGACACCGGTGAATATGTGGGGGTGAGCCCGTATGCCAAGCCTCCTGCCAAGGACGTAGCCGAGCACAGCGACGAGGATATACTTGGCTGCCGCCGCGATGCCCTCCAGGAGGCTCATATCGACTGCTCCCGAGCGCGGCCTATGCAGACGTCCAAGCCTATAACCCGTCGTATACCGGTGTATACGGGGGTCCCTCCTTGGCCTCGAGCGTTGTGAGCGTCCGGGTGCCAGCGTGGGTGAAGAGGGTGCTCGAGGAGAAGGGCGTCGAATACCAGGTTGTGGTTCGCGAGGTGCTGAGGGGGCTCGCGTTGGCGGCGAGCGGCGAGGCGTCTAGGAGGATGAGAGAGGCGTTTAGGCTCGCCGAGGAGGCATGGACCGGAGGGACGATGAGCCACGAGGAGCTTGTTAAGGCGCTGAGGTGTAGGGATGAAGGCTAGCATAGCTGTCATAGACGCGTCTCTCGTCGTGGAGGCGCTCGTACCCAGCACCTATACGAGGCTCGCGCGGAGGACTCTCGAGGAGCTCTCCGGGAGGGCTGCCCTCCTCGCCCCATCTGGGCTCCTGCAGGCAGAGGTTCTCAACGGCCTGAGGAAGGCGTTGCACCGCGGCGTCTTAGACGCTCTTACGCCGGCCGTGGAGGCGTTGAAGCGCCTGCCGATAGTATACGTGAGCGTCGGCGACCTGCTCGTGACGCTCGCGTCCGAGGTTGTGAGGGTGACGGGGGCGACGGGCCAGGATGCCGTCTATATAGCGTTGGCGTTGATGCTCAACGCGGAGCTATACACCCTTGACGCCGGTCAGGCTGCCGCAGCCTCCAGGGTGCTCGGGGCGGAGAAGATACACTACATAGCGGGAGGGGGTGGCGGAGAACAAGGGGTGTGAGGAGCCAACACCTAGCCGAGGGCTCCATGAGGAGTTCCCTGAGGGCCGACCCCCAGGCGTCTACACGAGGCGGGTGCGGCACGGTGGCATCCGCGTGTAAGGGTCTCCGCCTACCCCTAGGGCCGGGCACACTCGTCGAGTTCGTCGACCGCGAGGCTGGCGTAGCGTGGCTCGAGGCGCTGGCCGAGAGGGGCTCCGGTTTCCCGATTGTCATCTATGGGCCGGAAGGGTGTGGGAAGACCGCGCTCCTCCTATGCGCGAGGAGGGTGCTAGAGAAGGCGGGCTATGACGTCGTCTACATCAATCCCCTGGGTAGGCAAGGCGAGAGGCTCATGGCGTCAAGGAGGGTTGTGGAGGCTGCGGGTAGGATTGTTGAGAGGCTGCTGGGCGTCGACGCTGTTTCTCTCGCCGAGGCTGCCGTGGAGCTCGCGGGCCTCCTGCTCGATAGGCTGAAGAGGCCCCGCCTGGCGCTGCTTCTTGACGACGTGTTTCAGGCGATTGGAGTTGACCGTGTCGAACTGTATGCGAAGAGCCTGCTAAACCTTATAGAGCACCCGCCGCGCGAATACGAGAAGATAGTCGTGATAATCGCTTCGAGCGAGGGAGTCTCGAGGAGGAGGCTGTCTAGGCACATGTGGACTCTGCAGTATACACTGTGGAACCTTCCACGCCATGCCCTCGAACTCCTACTCGAGCAGATACCCGGCGGAGGGCTCCACGCCGACGAGGCTTGGAGGTTTACAGGCGGGAATGGCAGGGTGCTGCGCCTCCTCTACGAGCTAGGATGGGATGCAGAGCGGACATTGGAGACGCTGATAGAGGCTAGGAGGCTACGCTCTCTGCTCGACGGGCTCAGCCGCGAGGAGCTGGAGGCCCTCCGGGCGTTCGCAGAGGACCCGGTGAAGGCGGAGAGCCTCATACTGAGGGAGGGGAGGCTGGTCGAGAAGCTCGTAGAGAGCAACCTCCTCATCGAGATACCGGCCTCGAGGTCTACCCCGCCGTGGATAGATGCACCGCCGAGAGTCGATAAGGAGCTGGGCGTCGCGAGGAGGCTGGCGTGGCAGACCCCCGCATACAGGTTAGCGGTATTGAGGCTGCTGCAGGAGGCAGCGTGACCTAGAGGCGTGTGAAGGGCTCCTTGGACCTGCGATTCTACCCCCACCTGATAGATGAGCCTAGTCTTTAGGCCTCGAAGTGCCGCGTCTACCCCGGCCCCTATGGCCAGCAGGACGCCCAGCGCCCTTCTGCCCGGTATCGCCACAGATACTCAGCGTAAACAAGCCCTGCCTCAACGCAACCCTTCACCGCCCTGGCGGCCTCCTCGATGCCCGAGGCCGGGCCTATCATAGAGTCGTCGAGCTTGCAGAGCCCCTCTATCACGTCCTCGCGTATAGCCTGGACGGCCGAGACCGGCGCCCAGCCGGAGTCCGCGTATAGGACGTCGGAGGCGAGGGAGTCCAGCCTCACGGCCAGGTCCATCAGCCTCTGGTGGTACGCGGCTAGACCGGCGCCGCTCTCTACCCCCGGAGGCACGGGCGTCAAGCTGGGCATCGTCGCGAAGAAGGCGCGGCCAGCCGCCTGCGCCGCCAGACCCGCAGCCGCCGAGACCCTCTCGGCGACAAACCTGCGTATCAGTATATCCGCCTCCCTCATCTTCTCGCGGCGTAGGTAGCCCCGGGCGCCGGGTATCAGGGAGAAGAGCCTCTGCACCCACGCGTAGTGGGGGCTCACTCAGAGCCCATAGCCTGAACCAGATTCAGGTCCGCCTTCCAAGACAGGACCCGCATAGGTACTCCGAGGCCCGTTATTTATACCAGGGTATCGGCTCTTCAGCTCCTCCAAGGCGGAGTAAACGAGCCTATCGTGACGTTTGCGAAGGTATAGCCGCCTGCAATGCTAATCCATGTCGGGAGAGTGTGGGACGAGCAATCGGGCCTCCACGAGTAGCTCTCGCCACCTGCATACGCGTCGATCTCCACTATCGCTATGTAGCCGTTCTCCGCCGCCACAATCCACTTGCCGCTGGGGCCTGCCAACGACGGTGACGACGTCGGCGTATAGAACCTTGACGTGCCGAGCGTCAGGCTGACGCCGTTGACGCTGGCCGAGAGCACTGCAGTTACGTTATAATAGTTTTGGCCCAGGGCCACGTCCTCCGCCCGGACTACGACGCTATACTCTATGGGGCCGTAGGCGGATGTAGCCCCCTCTATACTCCCGTTGACCCCGCCTCTATAAGCTATACCGCTCGTAAGGCTCGTAAAGTGCAATAGCATGCCCGTCGTCAAATAGCTAGTATGGTAGGATACCCGCCCGTTCTCATACGCAAAGCTCGTCGTCACGTTATACGAGTCGACGTAGTAGTTTTCACCTGCACCCATGAGGTCCGTCTCGCTAGCCTCTACTAGGGCCTCAGCCGTCTCGTTCAATGGCGCCATCACTACATGTAGGCTCGCCAGGCTGGCGCCGGGCGCCACCAGGTTTGGGTTGAAGCTCGGAGACTGGACTACATCGAGGTTAATCCTGGAGCCGGGGTAGAGTATCAACGCGCATACATTCGCCTCTACCGTCGCGTTCACAACGTGTATGTTTCTAACCGTGAGTCTCGCCACAGCAGCCACGTGGCCGCCGAAAGCCTCTTTGACGATGTAGCCGGTTGGGACGGGGCCCAGCGCCCCCTCCAGCTGGTAGCCTCTCAGCTCGACAGGGACGAACGCCTCGACTACGATGAGCTCGTTGGGCTCCCAGACGCCGTCCGGTACACCCTCCCTCACAACCCTGGCGCTAGTGTTGACGGCTACCAGGTCGCCCTTCCAGTCGTAGACGTAGACCGCTATTCCGAGGCTCTCCAGCCTCCTGATGCTGGCGCTGTAGCCGCCGACGTTCCTCTCGTAGATGCCGATGTAGGTGCCGAGCCCCGGCACCACGTACGCCTCGACAGCCTCGACCTCAACCCTGGGCAGCCGCGGTGTACTCGCTGCGCTGGAGGCGTGCGGGTACAGCCATAACGCCAGGAGTATGGTGGCTCCGATGGCGACCAGTATGAGCAGGAGTATCGCAGCATGTATCGAGACTCCCCTCGCAGCACCGGTCTTCATAACCGGCGCCCAGAGTCCTTGGGGGCATACCGGCGCCTCTTTATACGGGCTGCTGGTGGCTCAGCTTTCGTTCCCTCGCTCACCGCTCGCAAAGACCAATCCTCATCACGGCCCGTTCTATTCGGGCACCACCAGGGTGCCTATAGTCTCGAGGCCCCTCACGGCAGCCTCCAGCCTCTCAGGGTGCCTCCCGTTCACCACGTAGACGGGTATACGGGACCGTCTTAGTATCGAGGCGGCGTAGGGGTCTAGCATCTCGTAGCGGCCCGGCTCGACGCTAGACTCTATCACCCTGAGAGCCTCGCTCAACGAGAGCCTCGGGAGGAGCCTGGCATCCGGGTGCCTAGACGGGTCCCTATCGTATATCCCGTCGACTACCGTCGCCATCACGAGCCTCTCCGCGCCGACAGCCTCCGCCGCCAGCGCCGCGACCGTCGTCGTCGACTGGCCGGGCTGGAGGCCCCCCAGCACAATTGGGTTAACCCCGTACGCTATCTGCTCGAGGAGCTCCCAGTAGCTCCCGGGTATGGGGGCCGTCGAGCCCAACGCCAGCGCGACCAGCCTGGCGTTCAGCCTCGAAGCCTCAATCCCCACAACATCCTGAAGCGCCTTCGCCACACCCCTCGACGCCAGGAACCCCGCGTACCTCCTCGCCAGCCTACCCCCACCCGTAACCACGACCAGCCTATACTCGTCGAGGAGCCCGGCCAGCACATCCACGAGCCTCGATAGCACCCCATGCTCCTCGACGAGCTTCCCCGAGAGCTTCACAACCACGGCTGGCTTGCCCAACCAGGCCCCACGCCGCTCCAACACCAGCGAGGCATAGAACGGCCTCGCCCATCGAGGCCAAGCGTTAAACACCCTCCGTTACTCTCCAGGCGCCTCAACGGGGCGGATGACTGGAGGCCCCCTCGCCCCGATTTCCCACGGCCTCCGAACGCGGGGATGTGGAAGGGCCGCAGCCTATTAGACGCCCCGTGGGCCACCATAGCCTACGAGGAGCTGGTCATGTGTCTAGGCGTGCCAGGCCGCATAGTCAAGATTCTCGGAGATGGCCTCGCGCTAGTAGACTTTGGGGGTATCCAGAGGGAGGTTGACGTCAGCTTCATACCCGACGCGAAGCCCGGCGACTACGTAGTGGTTCACGCGGGCGTCGCGATATCGAGGATGGACCCGGAGGCAGCGGAGGAGGCTCTACAGGCGTGGAAGAAGCTGTTGGAAGAGATGGATAAGCTGCTCGAGATGGTTGGAGAGGAAGAGGAGGTGCCACGCCCTGCACGAGGCTAGCGTAGCCTTCTCGATACTCAAGGCCGCGGAGGAGGTTCTAGAGGAGCACGGCGTACCCAGCGATGCGAAAGTCGAGGCTCTCGAGATAGAGATTGGGGCGTTAGCGCTAATCGACCTAGAGAGCCTGAAGTTCGCCCTCGAGGTGCTCTCTAAGGGTACACGGTTCGAGGGGGCCAAGTTCAACATCCGGATAGTGACCCCGAGGTTCAGGTGTAAGAGGTGTGGCTACGAGTGGACGGTCAAGGCGGACGACCTTGACGACGAGGTGAAGCTCTTCATACACTTTGCACCAGACAAGGTCTACGAGATGCTGAGGTGCCCCCGCTGCGGCTCGAGGGACATAGAGGTTGTCGAAGGCACAGATGTGAAGCTTAAGAGCATTAGGCTCGCCGAGGAGCGCAAGGGATGAGGAACCTTTGCACTGCCGACGCCCGTGAGGATAGACCCGCCTGGCTGACCCCTCAGCTCCGTCTCGAATCATCACCCTTCAGCAGTTCACGGCTTCACCATCGGGCTAGCCGTAGGCGATGCTCCTCAATATACCCGCGTACACCGGGAGCTGCAGCTTGAGCACAGTGCCCTTGGCGAGGTAGACTATGTTGTTGCGGAGCGCCCAGCGGAGCAGAAGATAGGACTGCCTCGGCACGGCGGATAGAGGCTTGTCCACCAGGTCCAGTATCGCCTTTGCAACGTCCTTCACGCTGACGCCCAGCTCCGAGGCTACAAGGACAAGTTTCCACCGCAGCTTCTCCCACACGTCGCTCATCCACCTCTGGACATCGCCCCTATACTCGTGTATCAGGGTGACGATGTGGTAGGGTAGGCCCCCGGTAGCGGCCACAACCTCGTTTATGGTCTGGTCGTCGAGCCTCACGCCAGCCTTCTCAGCCTCCCTTCTGGCCAGCCCCGCTGCAGCCTCTCGATTCAAACCGTCCACAACGAGCACGTCGATATACTCGGCTATCTTGCCTAGCTCCAGTACAGCCTCCTGGTCGTCGATAGAGACTATGACTCGTACCCTATCACTATAGGCTTCGACAAACCGCGCCAAACCCCTGACGAGATGCGGCACTATACACTCGTAGGGGCCCCTGACACAGGCGAGCCCGTCGAGCGTAACGAGGAGCTTGGCCTGGGGACGGTGGTCGGCTATGCTCATAGACTCGCGTACCACGCGGTCAACACACCCGTTTACATCCGCGAAGCAGTTGAGGTATTCCTCGACGCCGGGTAGCCCGAGGGGCTTTGCCGCGGGCGAGGCGTCAAGGTGGAACTTGTGGTAGCCTTTAACGTGCGAGAGGACGTAGCGTAGTATCGTCGTTCGCCCGGAGCCCACGGGGCCCGCAAGGACGAGCACGCGGTACGCGCGGGGGGACTCGATGTAGCCGAGTATGCGCCTAACCTCCTCCTCGCGGCCCAGAAGCCTCTCCTCTACACTCCCCGGCTCCGCCTCGAGCACAACAAGCCCCAAAGAGGTTAGACCTTGGCGGCTTGGGGTTTAGCTGTTGTGCTGTAGGCTCTGCTTCGCGGCTTCGAGTGCATCTCGAAGCCTCCTGGGGGCATCGGGCTCCCTCATGAACCACGTTCCTATCAACACAGCCTTGGCCCCTGCCCTCGCAGCCTCAACCGCCTTCTCGACGCTATCGATACTACTCTCCGCGACAAGCACCACATCGCCGCCAATCCTCTCGGCGGCGTAACGCAGCTCCCCCAGGAGCCTCTCGAAGCTAAGGTCGAGCGTCTGGAGATTCCGGGCGTTTATCCCGACAGCAGCCTCGGGGTAACTGGACGCCACTTCGACTGCGTCCCTGCCGCTACTAGTCTCTATGAGCGCGTCTAGACCGAGGCCGCGGGCGTGCTCGTAGAGAGCCTCTAGCCTGCGCCATCCTAGCTCGTCGAGTATGAGGAGCACCGCTGCAGCGCCATGCTCGGCCAGCGTGTCTACCTGCCTCTCGCATTCGACGAAGTCCTTGCCGAGGACGGGCCGGTGTGGCGAGAAGATGGGTATGAGGTCGGGGGAGCCGCAGAACCAGAAGGGCTCCGTGAGCACCGAGAACGCGTCTACAAACGGGGCTAGCTGCTTGGCGTACCTCCAGGGGTCGTGGAGCGCTATGAACCTGCCCGGCGCGCATCGTTTAAACTCGCCTATGACGGCCAACCCTCTAGACTCGTAGCCCTTGCGCAACGCCTCTACAAACCCGCGGCGGGCTGCGACGCCACCCATACACCGGTAGCGTCTCGTCAACCGCGATGCCTCGTCTAGGAAGCCCACCAGAGGCCCCCATTGCAGCTTGGGCTTCAACCCGCATTATTAAGTAGAATGAAATTGGATTCGCACGGTGTTACCTTGGAAGAGTGTAGCGCACGCTACCGCCTCATAGTAGAGCTCTACAAGAAGGGGCTCCCCGTCCGAGAGATAGCCGCTAAGACCGGTGCAAGCCTGAGCACAATATACCAGGCGCTGAGAAGGTGTGGGGAGGAGCCCAGCAGGAGGAGGGTGTATTACCGCGGGAGGCTGAGCGAAGAGGAGCTCATGGAGATAAAGAAGCTCTACACTAGCGGCGAGAGCATATACAGCATCGCGAGGAGGCTCGGCAGGCCACCCTCAACGATATACTATGCCCTTAAACGCATGGGGCTCGCGTAGATGGAGCCGGGGGATGGCGAAGCCCGCATCGCCTGCTGAACGGTGAAGACCTTTCCTGCGGCCGACCCCGCAGCTTATAGAGTATGACCCCGCATGTAGAGACACCGGGTCCACCGTGGCCAGCCTCGCCTCGCTGCTACGCGGCGACAGGGAGGCTGTAGAAGAAGCCGCTAGGCTCGGGCTGCTCCTGGCCCGTGAGGGCCAGGATGTAGTAGAGGTTAGGGATGTCGATGGTCGCTCTGCGCTAGGCTTCCTCGCTACAAGACAGGGGCTTATAGTCTACTACGCGGATGCAGCAACCCCCAGCTTCGAGCTCGTGCTCCTCGAGGACGGCTCTATACTGGAGGGTGTAGAGCTGGGCGACGTGGTGGAGGATGGTGCCCCCAAGCCGCCGAGCGTCTGGCTCCACGAGGTTACTGGCTCCGAGACCCCGCCGGGTCGGATATGCTTTGTTGAAGCTGGGCGCGTGAAGTGCAAGCCCCTCTAGCCTTCGCCGCCCCCAGTTTCACCCTCCTCGACAGTCCTCTCCAACACCCTCTTAGCACCCTCGACGACGTGGAGTATCGCCTCTCGCAGGTCGCGTGCTGTGCGGATACACCTCCTGGGCAGGTCGTAGACTACCGTCACGAAACCATCATAGTCTATACTGTACTTGTACGTGGCGCTCTTGAAGTTCTCCTCGAGGAACCAGTCTAGCGCCTCCCTGAGAGGCTCCACGTCGAGGGGTGCTGCTACGCGGACCGTGTCGCTGATGTTATCGTAGGTTATCGCTATGCCTATCCTCCTCCCCTCCTCCTCGACCTCCACAAGTATCGCGTCGCGGCTCCTAGCGTAGACGAGGCCAAGGGCCCTAACGAGCACCTCCAGCTCGTCGAGGACCGGTGTCGCCACAGCCACACCCTCCCGGCCGTGACCAGCAGCTCAATCTATGGTTTCCACCCCTCGAATCCTATGAGGCACATCTAGGCACTGTAATGGGGGGTTGTGGTGGCGAAGCCGGTTAGGAAGCTCACCGCCCGTGAGCTAGAGGAGCTAGTCTTCCCCTATGCACGGAAGACCCTAGCCCCCGACGTTGCGGCCGGGCCTGGCGTCGGCATCGACGCCGGGATTGTGAGGCTTGGCGACGCGTACCTGGTTTCCCACACCGACCCTGTAACCGCTGCCGTTGAGAGGGCTGGGTGGATAGCCGTTAACGTGGCTTGCAACGACGTGGCGGTGGCCGGCGCTAGGCCCAGGTGGGCCAGCCTGCTGCTCCTCGCGCCCTCCGACTCGTGGCGCGAGTGGGTCGAGAGGGTGATGAGGGATGCTGCGGCTGCCGCCGAGGCGCTCGGCGTCTCTCTCGTCGGGGGCCACACGGAGATACTCGAGGATGGAGGGGTTGTTGCCGTCACCGCTATGGGTGTGGCTAGGCGCGTATACCCCGCGTCGAACGCGAAACCCGGCGACCTGATACTAATGACGAAGACCGCTGGGCTCGAAGGCACCTTCATACTGGCGACCGACTACCCTATCCTCGCCGATATTCTCGGCGACGAATGGCGGAAGAGGGCCGAGGAGATGGGCGGGAGGATTAGCGTGGTGAGGGAGGCAGTCGCCCTGGCGGAGGCTGGCGTTGTAGACGCTATGCACGACCCTACCGAGGGCGGCGTACTCGGCGGCGTCTATGAGCTTGCAGCCGCCTCCGGCCTCGAGGCCGTGCTATACCGCGACCGTGTGCCAGTCGCAGAGGAGACGCTCGCAGCCGCAAGGCTTCTCGGGGTCGACCCCCTCCGGCTCATCAGCAGCGGCTCACTGATAGCAGCTGTGCCGCGGGAGCGCGTCAGAGAGGCGTTGGACGTCCTCGAGGGTCTGGGTGTCGAGGCTAGCATCATAGGGGAGCTTAGGAGGGGCGAGCCCCGCGTGCTCGTAGTCGAGGAGGGCAGGGTCGTGGAGGTTGTACACGAGACCCCGGTCGACGAGATATACAGGGTGGGGGAGCTGGTAGAGAGGCTTGTACGCGAGAAGGCTAGTCGCGGGTGAACTCTGAGACGTATCTCTCGACGAGGCGGGGGTAGCGGCAGGTGAAGCACGCGTCACACACGCCTATCCCGACCGCCGCCCTCACGTTCTCCACCGTATTGTAGAGGAGCGTATCCGAGCCTATGATGCGCCGTATCTCCTCGACGCTCCTCCCCCGCGCGACGAGCTCAGAGGGCCTCGGGAAGTCTATGCCGAGCATACAGGGGCATACTATTGGCGGGCTGGCGCTCCTAAAGTGTATCTCCCGGGCTCCATTCCCCCTCAGGAGCGCCACTATCCTCGAGGCTGTCGAGCCCCTCACAATGCTATCGTCGACCAGCGCTATCCTCGAGCCTCTCACGGCCGAGCGGAGTATCCCGTACTTCTTCGCAACCCTCTCGACCCGGACGCCCGGCGGGAGGATGAAGGCACGCCCCCTGAACCTACTCGGGTAGAGGACCTCTAGGAGCGGCCTCCCCTTCTCAAGGGCGTAGCCGGAGGCAGCGGCTCTCCCGCTGTCGGGTACGGGCGCCACTATGTCCGGGGTGACGTCGTCTATCCTTGCCAGCCTTCTGCCCATCTCGACCCTAGCCCTATACACCTCCACGCCGTCTATCACGGAGTCGGGCCTCGCGAAGTAGATGTACTCGAAGATGCAGGTCTTCTGCTCGGCGGGGGGAGCCGCCTGCTCGACGCTGCAGTGGCCGCTGGGGTCGCAGTATAGCATCATGCTCCTGCCTAGCTCCCTGGGCTTGAATCCCAGCGCCTCGAGGGCTGCAGTCTCCGACGCGACTGCGGCATAGCCGTCTCCAAGGGAGTAGGCGAGGGGGCGTATGCCGTGGGGGTCCCGGGCGGCTAGGAGCTCGCCCCTGCTGCTTGCCGCTACTAGGGCGAAGCTACCCCTCAGCACCTCGTAGAGCCTGCGCGTCGCATCCGCCAGGCTCCCCTCCTCCCCGTAGAGCCTTGCGAGGAGGGCTGCGAGGACCCACGCGTCCCAGTCTAGCCTGAGCCCGCCGAGGTGCTCCCTCGCGACGCTCCTATAGTTGACTATGTTCCCGTTGAACGCGACTGCGAGGTAGACTCCGCCCGCGTCGACTATGAGGGGCTGGTATAGCCTGCCGTATGGGCCGCTGGTCGAGTACCTTACATGCCCGACTGCGAGCCCCGCCGAGGCGGGTAGACGGTGTACCCCTATAGCCTCGTAGACAAGGCCCTTGCCTCCTTCAAGGGCAAAACGCGAGCCTAGAAGGTACGCTATGCCCGCCGCCTCATGCCCCCTATGCTGGAGCTCCAGGAGGAGCTCGTAAACCACCCTGGGGGCTCCGGGGCCGAGGAACCCTGCTATACCACACACTCCTACTTGCTCCCCCGTTCCGCGCGGCTGCAGGGAGGGGGCTCATACGGCCTCCTTCCCTAGCATCCCGGAGACCTCCTCTACGGTGAAGGCGGCGAGCCTCCTACCACAAGCCTCGTAGACGACCACATCCCCTCCAAGCTCGCCGATTATGCCGGCCGCCAGCCCTAGGCTCTCCGCGAGCCTCACCAACTCCTCGGCGACGTCGCGCGGGGCTGTGATGAGGAGCCTGCCCTGCGTCTCCGAGAACAACACCTCGTGCAGCCTAGCATCCTTTGACGGCACCCTACACGCGTCTATAGAGACGCCGACGCCCATCATCGCGGCAAGCCTAGCAGCCAGGACGGCGACGCCGCCGAGGCCCACATCGCTGACGGCGACGTCGCTCCACGCGCCGTGCTCATCCACAACCGTTCTAAACCTAGCCATGAACGCTTCGAGCCGCTTCTCGGTCGAGGGCCTGGGCTCCGGCGGCGCGCCCTCAACCCTACCGTGGACTGCCTCGAGGTACTCGCTGCCGCCGAGCTCGGGGAGGGTCTCGGAGCCCACCATTAGCAGCACCTGGTCGTCGATGCGCCTCGGTATGCGGTAGAAGATGCGGGACACGTCCCAGACGCGCCCGACTGCCACGACGCTGGTTACCGGGGGCACCATGCCGGTCTCCGGGTCTTCGTTGTAGAGGCTGACGTTCCCCCCTACTATCGGCACTCCGAGCTCGCGGGCCGCCCATGCAAGCCCCCTCACCATCATCTCGAAGAACCAGTAGTGGCTCGGCTTCTCCGGGTTACCCGCGTTCACGTTATCGACCGCCGCGAGTGGCTCGCCGCCGACCGCGACTATGCTCCGGTAGGCCTGCTCCAGCGCTAAGGCGGCGCCCCGGTACGGGTCTAGCCTCGTGTACCTCGGGTTGCCCGCCGCCGCGACGGCTACACCCCTACGGTCGCCGAGCTCGTGGAGCCAGAGGACTGCCGCATCGGCGTACCCCGGCGGCGCGACGCTCCTACCCTGGACGCCCCAGTCGTACCTCTCGTAGACGTAGCGCTTCGACCGGACCCTCGGCGACGAGAACAGCTTGACGAGCGCCTCTCTATAGTCGCTTGGCTCGGGGGGCCTCACCAGCCTCTCGTCTGGAGCATCCCGCGGCCTCTCGGAGACCCTCCTGGGCTCAGGGGGCCCGTCATACACCTCCATCGGAAGGTCTGCGACGAGGTCGCCGCGGTAGTATACGCGGAGCCTCTTCTCGGCGGTGAACTCGCCTATAACAGAGTATTCCAGCCCATGCCTCTCGAGTATCCGTAGCAGCCTGTCGAGCATCCCGGGCTTCGGGACGAGCAGCATCCTCTCCTGCGACTCCGAGGCGAGAATCTCCTCGGGGGTCATTCCCGCCTCTCGTAGGTGGAGACGCTCGAGGTGAATCACTGCACCAACGTTGCTTGCATGCGCTGTCTCGCCGACAGCGACTGGGAGCCCACCGCCCCCAAGGTCCTTGACGTGGCGCAGCACGCCAGCCTCGACGGCCTCTCCGATGGCATCTATGAGTAGCTTCTCTATGAACGGGTTGCCCACCTGCACGGCCGCAATATCCTCCTCGAGGGGCTTTGAAGCGAACGCGCTGCCAAGGATACCGTCCCTCCCCGTGGGGCTCCCGGCTATCACGATGGGGTCTCCCGGCTCGACCCTCCCCTCCAACAGCCACTCTGGCCGCAGGAAGCCCACGCAGGCGACGTTGACGAGCGGATACCTATTGTACCACGGGTGCCTCCAGGTTTCGCCAGCCACAGTCGGCACTCCAATCCTGTTACCATAGTCGCTTATCCCCCGGACGATCCCGGATGCCAGCCAGTCACCGTGCTCGTCGCCAGGGTCTCCCATGTAGAGTATGTCGAGGAGCGCTATCGGCTTGCCCCCTACGCTAAGCACATCCCGGACTATGCCGCCTATCCCCGTGGCCGCGCCGTTGTACGGGTCGACCGCGGACGGGTGGTTGTGGCTCTCTACGCGGAAGGCTATTAGGGCGTCATCCCAGAGCCTGACGGCGCCAGCATCGCGGCCGGGGCCTACGACCACCCAGGGCGCCTTTGTCGGCAGGAGGCGTAGCCAGCGCTTCGAGCTCTTATAGCTGCAGTGCTCGCTCCAGACGGCCTCCAGTATCACAAGCTCCGCTCTACTGGGCTCCCTTCCGAGCA
>WAOO01000004.1 GCA_015521195.1 Pyrolobus sp.
ATTCTCAACAATGGGTCTCTTTACGGAGGCTCCGAGGTGCAGCTCTGCACCCCTGTTTTCAGCCTCCCGCAGGAGCCACTGACCAAGCCTCCTCCTATCGATTATGTAGCCCTCGCCACGCACACGGTAGACTGTTTCGCGCGAAGGGCTGTATATCAACACGCCATTAATCCTGTTGCGTATGGCCGTGGCCGGGGGCTCGGGGAGCCCGGCGTTAGGAAAGTGGTGCGCTCCGATGGCATCCCCGCATGGCTTCCCCCAGACGTCGTCCCACCCCCTCTGCTCGAAGAGGGCGATGTTGAACCCCATCCTGGAGAGATGGTACGCTGCCACAGTTCCTCCAGGGCCGCCGCCAGCTATGAGAACGTCAAACTTACACTCCATGCGTCCACCAGCCTACGGTGCTCACATCTGCAGCTTAAAACATGGGTAGGCGGCTGCCGTCAACAATCATCCAAGACAATATTAGGGCCTAAGGAGCGATAAACATATGGTGCCTCACATGGCTTGGCGTGGAAGATACCGCAGCATCTTCGACTGGTTCGACGAGGTGTTCAGGAGCATCGAGGAGGAGATGGCGCAAGTAGAGCGTGAGCTAATGGAGCTGCTGCGCAGCGGCCGTGCAGAGATACGAGGCCCGTACATCTACGGCTTCAGGATAGTCATTGGCCCCGATGGCCGCCCGATTGTAGAGGAGTTCGGCAATGTGAAGAGGAGGTTTGGCCGCACAGAGATACTCGAGGAGAGGGAGCCGCTCGTAGACGTATTTGAGGACGAGGATAAGGTGACTGTGGTAGCGGAGTTGCCCGGCGTAGAGAAGGACAAGATAAAGGTCAGGATAAAGGACAACAAGCTGATCATACGCGCTAGCAACGGCCAGAAGTACTACAAGGAGGTCACGCTACCGGCGAAGGTGAAGCCGGAGACCGCCAAGGCCAGGTTCAAGAACGGTGTACTCGAGATAACCATCGAGAAAGAGAAGCCGAAGAAGGTTGAAGAGATAAGCGAGGAGGGCTACGAGGTAAAAGTGGAGTAAAACGCCCCCATAGGCTAGGCTAACGCTTCTCCTCATCCCCGGTCTTTTCGAGAGGCTCCACTCTAACCTTCTTGGAGGCTATCGCGCTCACACCCTCCGGGTCTTCTATCACCAGCTGGAACCTCCTCTTACCCTCAATAGCCTCCCGGAGCCTCTGCAGCAACCGGTTGCACTTCTCTTTATCAACATCGGGCTCACCGCAAAGGAATTCCAGCACCTCGCGGAACCTGTGCAAGACCCCCTCCACGGTTGTTATGAACCCGTCTGCAACCGGGCCCGGCTTCATCTCGAGGTCTCCTTCCTCGCTAAGACCTCTGACCTTGACTGTCGCGGAAGGCGCCCTGACTACGAGCGCGTTGAGGTCTTCCGGCTTCTCCACGTCGAGTATTAGGCGTTGGGGTTGTTTCTGCTCGGCTACCCTCACGTCTCTAAACGTGAAGCCACAGCTAGTGCACTTGCCCGTAGTCATTACAATGTCTCCGACGAGGGGTACTCGGTATACGTAGACCGTGACGTGTAGCGTTTGCTTGCCGCATGCGGGGCATTTGGTAATTTCCTCATGCAGCTTCACGGGCTCGGGGAGCTTTTGTTCCATGGACCCACACTCTCCGTGGGGTTACCATTCGCACCTTCAATTCGATTAAAGGATAGGCCCGTACTACCAGCCACGGCTTTAACACGTGCGATTAAACAGGGTGGCGCGGGTACGGGGCCACTGTCATGGAGAACTATGGCAGTGGATTCTAGCTAGGGGTTCCATACTACACCGGGTAACACTGGTAGGACCGGGTTGGCGGTTCTCGCCGACGAGAATGAGAGCTGGCGTCACCTAACCTCGAACATCTTCGAGCTCCCGGCGGTCTCGAGGAAGCGCGTGGTCTCGGTGAAGCTCGAGGAGACTCTGCTCGCCCTGCTCGACGAGGTCTGGCGTAGCCTCGGGTATCAGAACCGCAGCCAGTTCATACGCGAGGCTATAGTATGGTACATGATGGTCGTTAGGAGTGCGAACAAGGGCCTGTGCATCTGTGAGTGTGACAAGCCCGGTGCCAAGCGGCTGGAAGACGTCCTAGCAGAGGATTCTGGCATCGGCTAGCCCTCCGTTGTTTTTATTCGAAGCCCCTCTAGCCTCTCGCCTAGAGCCTGGAGCCTAGTCGTGTACGTCTATGTATCCCTCGCTACGCTGGCCTACCTGAATGGCGAGCGGCTCCCACCTTGGATGAGGCAGGCCGCCTACATACTCCTAGACTCGTGGTGCGACGCGGCCTGTGTCTACTGCTGGTTGCCGCGAAACCGCGGAGATAGAGCTAGGCTCGCGCGTGTAACCTGGTATCCGGTTAGGGTTGAACGCCTCGCCTCGAGGCTATCGGGCTACGCCAGGGTGTGTATACAGGGTGTTGAGAGGCCCGGGGCGGACGAGAGGCTGGTGCAGCTCGTGAAGCTAATCCGCTCGGCGGGATACCATGGAGGCATCTCGGTTGCGCATGTGACGCACAAGCTCCACATCTACGAGGAGCTCTACTCGCTAGGCGTTGACTATGTTGGTGTCGGGCTGGATGTCGCGTCTGAGAGGCTGCGCTTGGCGTACGGCAAAAGCCTATCCCTCGACGAGTATATGCACCTTGCCTCAAAGCTCGTCGACTTGTATGGGCGCGGCAGGGTATACGTGCATGTTATAGTTGGGCTCGGCGAGTACGCGGACGAGTTGGCAGCCCTCATGGAGCGCGCGTATGCCATAGGTGCTCGTGTTGCCCTCTTCGCCTATACTCCTGCGGGCCGCGGACCAACCAGTCCCCCAAGCCTCTGCTACTACCGAGGTGCACAGCTGTACCGCCAGCTGTTGGAGGAGGGGCGCAGACCCGAGGATTACCTGGAACCGGTCCCGGGCAGAGAGGCTTGGAGGCTTGTACGGACGCCCCCTGTGGGAGTTTTGAAGCGCAGTATGGTTACAAGCGGGTGCCCGGCGTGCAACCGGCCCTTCTACAACGAGTCGCCCAGAGGCCCAGCCTATAACGTGCCGAGCGCTGCACTCGTCTCGGAGAAGATGATGGAGGAGGCGTTGAAATGCTTCTCTTCCAGCCGGGAGACCGCTACCTCCCCGTGAGCATAACGGGGTTCAGATGTTGGCTGCTCTGCGAGTATTGTAGAGGCCGCTGGCTTCGCGGCATGATACCCGCGGAGACGCCGGAGAAGCTGGAGGCCCTCGTAGAGCGGAGGGCCGGGAGGCTGACGGGTATACTCGTGAGCGGAGGGTTCACGCGCGACGGCAGGCTACCCTATAAGCCCTTCCTGCCCACGTTGAAGAAGATTAGGAGACGTTACCCCAACCTCATCATATCGATGCACCCGGGGTTCATAGGGTCAAGGGTTGAGGCCGAGGAACTCTCACAGGTTATAGACTATGCTGACTACGAGGTACCCCTGACAAGACGCCAGCTTGCAATGATGAGACTGACGTGGAGAACGCCAGAAGACTATATACTCGATGCTGCAGAGGCCAGAGACGCTGGGCTACGAATAGCACCCCATATACTACTTGGACTTCCAGGTGCACCGCTAGAG
>WAOO01000005.1 GCA_015521195.1 Pyrolobus sp.
GGTGACGTACTCGCCCCTCCTCCCGCTCATACTCCTCCCCGGCAGGTTGACCATCTCGTAGGCGTAGTGGATGGTGTTGAACGCCTCGCGGCGATACCCTAGGGCTATGAGAGCAAGCCTCACCTGCAGCTGCTCCAGCCTCTGCTCCGCCGCGATGACGTTTACGACGCGGTCGGCGTTAAACTCCCTGAACTTCCTGAGAGTATAGGCGATGTCCCTCGTCGTGTAGAGTGTCGTGCCGTCGCTCCTCTGGAGGATGAGGGGCGGAATCTCGAAGGTCTTCGGCAGCCCGAGCTTCTCGCGGACCTCCGGGTCCCTCTGCACCTCGCTCAGGTCGAGCGCCGGGGCACCCTTGTAGATGGTGTAGTAGGGGCTGCGCCTAGCCTCCTCGAGGAGCCTTGCAACCTCACCGCTCCACACCAGGTCGCTCTCCCAGTCCCACTTCTCGGTGAGCGCGTCGAACCTCGCCATAGTCTCCCTGATGCCCTCCAACGCCTTCTCAGCCACCCATCTCACCGTCTCAACAACCTCCGGGTCGCTGCGGAACTCGTAGCTCCTCACAACCTCGTATATCGCGGCCCACGGGTCCTCAACCCTGGCCATCGCGTCCATTATCCGGTCGAAGAGCTCCCTGTCCCTCTCCCTGAGCCTGGCGGCCGCGGCCATCAGGTCGTCGAGCTCCCTCTGCTTCGCCTCCGCCTCGGCCTCCCTACCAGCCCTCCTAGCCTCCTCAAGCTCCCTCTTCACCCTCTTGATGTCCGCCAGCGTGTGTGTAATCGCGTAGACGAGGCCAAGCCAATGGTCGGGCTTCACGCCCTCCGGCACCCTCCTCTCGCCCAGCAGCATCACGCCGTATGCAAGGACGGCGACCTGCACGCCCATATCGTTGATATAGTAGCGGGTCTGCACCACATGCCCCCTCGCCCTCAGGATGCGGGCGAGAGCGTCGCCCAACGCCATGTTCCTAGCGTGGCCTATGTGGAGCGGGTGCACCGGGTTCGCGCTAGTATGCTCCACCACGATCCTCTCCGGCTTCTCCGTCTTAACGAGGCCGAAGGAGTCGCCCTCCGCGCGAATCGCCTCGAAGACGAGCTTAGCGTACTCAACGGGGTTCATCACGACGTTGAGGTAGGGGCCGACAACCTTCACCTCGAGGAGCCCAGCGGCCCTCCCGCGGAGCCTCTCACCCGCCTCCTCGGCCAGCCTCCTCGGGTCCGTCTTAGCCTCCCGGGCCCAACGGTGCAGAGGCACGCCATAGTCGCCGTACTCCGGCCTAGGAGGCTCGGCCACCAGGTACTCTACGAGCCTCTCGTCAACCTCGACGCCGCGCCCCCTCAGCGTCTCTACAACGGCCTCCGCGAGTAGCCTCTGGGGGACGAGCCGGTAGAGCCTCGGCTCCTGCAAACCGCTACCCACGCCGCCCTTCTACCCCTGAGTATAAAACCGGGCGAGGCTCACCCCGTGTAGACTATGGGCTTGTCGCTGTAAGGCGTGTGTATCTCGACACCCCTCTCGCCCCTCTCGACAACCCCGAGCCTCACGAGCCGGTAGCCGTGCTTCTCCGCAAGCCTCCGCAGCGCATCCTCGTTGGAGCCCGGGGCGGCCACCACCAGCCCGAACCCCATGTTGAACACCCTGTAAGCCTCGTCGACGGGGACCCCCTCTTCGAGGAGGAACTCGAAGATACGCGGAGCCCTCGGCATCTCGAGCACTGCGCGGGCGCCCGGCGGGAGTATCCGGAGGAGCTTGGTGTAGGCGCCGCCGGTGATATGAGCGGCGGCCTTGATGAGCTCCTCCCTCCACGCGTCGAGGAGGAACCCCGTGTAGTCGGCGACGGGCTTCGAAAGCTCCTCCGCCAGGTCCACACCCTTCACCACCGCGCGGTAGTCCCCGCCCAGCCTCTCCTCGACAACCTTCCTCACCAGGCTGTAGCCGTTCGCATGGAGCCCGTTGCTGGGAAGCCCGTATAGCACGTCGCCCGGATGAGCAAGGTTCTCAACCCTCCTCTCCCTAACCCCCAGCACAGTGCAAACCACGTCGACGCCCCTCGCAAGCCCCGGCAGTATCGCAGTCTCGCCCCCCAACACGACAACTCCCAGCCTCTTCGCCGCCTCGGCCACACCCTCCACGACCTCGCGGAAGAGCCTCTCATCGCTAGAGGGCAGAGCCACATAGTCGACCAGGGCAACCGGACGGTAATTATCGCAGGCTACGTCATTCGTGTTCATGACCACACAGTCCCATCCGGCGACACGAAGCCTCCCAAGCCTCTCCAACACCAACGTCTTAGTCCCAACACCGTCAACGTGAAGAGTCACATCGAGACCGTCAAGGGTAAAGCCCCTCGTATACCCGCCCCTCGTGAACCCGAAGACCCTCGAAGCCTCCTCGTGCATAGCCCGATGCCTATCCAGGTCCACGCCAGCATCGCGATACCTCAGGGACAGGACCCGGGCACCCAGGGGGCGTGGAGGGACGAGGGAGAGTGTAATGGGGGTCGCGGGCCATCAGCTCCTCCGACTCTCCTCACTGCTCGGCGGTATTCCGCTCATCACAAGCCCGCCACGATGCAAACCGGGTGCCTCTTGCCCTTAAACGCTCAGCTTGCACGATGCACTGTTCTCCGAAGATGCTAGAGGCTGGCGGACGGCCTAGTCGAGCAAGGGGTGGTTCGAGATAGGCACGTTTAGGGTGAAGGCCAGGGTGTGGAACCCGCGGGACCCGCGGCGGTCAGCAGAGGTAGAGCTCCTCGTAGACACGGGGGCGACCTACACGGTGCTGCCCGCCAGCCTCCTGGAGAAGCTTGGTGTCAAGCCGTTGAGAAGGGTTCGGCTACGACTGGCGGACGGCAGGGTGGTTGAGAAGCCGCTCGGAGAGATAGGCATAGAGACTGAAGGCTACAGGGCGAGTGCAACGCCGGTCGTCTTCGGCGACGAGGGCATATACCTGCTGGGCGCGGTCACCATGGAGCAGCTCGGCCTCGCACCCGACCCGATAGAGAAGAGGCTCAAGCCGGTAGAAGCGCTTCTAATGCGAGTAGGTTAGCGCCCAGCAAAGCCCGGTATACCTCAAAACAGGCTGGACACCTCACCACCGTGGAGACACCGGCCCGTGTTTCGCGCGGCTGACGGGGGCGCAGCGCCCCGAGGGCGGGATGAGGCCGCGTGGCGGTAGCCGCTACCCGCGTAGAGCCCTCTCCCGGAGTCTCCTGGCAACCTCCAGTAGCCTCTCGAGGTGCTCGATGGTCGTATCGCGCTCGGCTAGCCCCCGCAGGTAGTCGAGGTCTATCCTGTCCAGCCACGCTGTTAGCACGGCCAGCGCCTTGTCGCGGTCCTCGACGCTGCCCCAGTATTTCCAGCCGCGGAGGTAGGTCGCGATAGTATCCTCGGGCGACTCGATATAGACTATGCCCTCGGGCGTTTCGAGCTCGACCAGCCTCCTGCGGCCGGCGACAGTCGAGACAATGTCTATCGCCTTGGGGAGGAGGGGTACAAGGTACTCGCGCGAAGGCCTCTCACCTAGCTCCTCCAACAGGCGCTCCACGAGCCTAACGGCCTCGGGCGGCCCCTCGACGATTATGTCCACGTCGAGGGTGCGGTAAGCCCTCCCAGAGTACACCTCGGCCGCGAACCCACCGGTTATGACCACGCGGCCGCCAAGCCTAGAGACGAGGCCGTTGAGCCACGCTAGGAACCTCAACACAGCCTCAGTCTCATCGACGCTACTCAGCCTCTCGAGGAGCCTCCTCGCCTCACACGCGAGCCTCTCAACCTCAACCTCCTCGCCTCCCCCCACTCAACCACCTCCAACAACCCCTCGACACCCAGCACCGCGAGTATAGCAAGCTTCTCCGCATCCCTCGGCCTCCCACCGCCATGCAAGTCGCGCTCAACAGCCTCGCCGGGAGACAGGCTGGGCGGAGGCGGAGGAAGCCTCCTCACCTCCCTCCACAACCTCCTCAACTCGTCCAAACGCAGCCTCCTAACCAAGGCGACCCAAGGGAGCAACCCCACGCCAAACTCAAGTATTTTAAAAAGGGCCTCTAGAGGGACGCTACGCGAGGAGCGACGGGTCTGGCCACGGGGCCGTCGTCTAGCCTGGACTAGGATGCGGGGTTTGGGTCCCCGTGATCCGGGGTTCAAATCCCCGCGGCCCCACCAACACATCCCCCGCGCAGCAACGAGCTGCAATCACTCTTGTAGAGGCCCCAGGCCTAGCCGTGCAGGCCCCATGCGTCCAAGACGCGCCAGGGGAGTGCCACGCCGCTCGAGGGCGGGGCGCTGCGAGCCTCTCGGAGGGGTAAAACCTCCTTAACGCTCGCCACGAGTGCAATGCGGGGTCGGGGGAACATGGTTGACGTTGGGGCCCTGATATTGAAGCATATGCTCGACCTCTACAATCTCGGCACCCACCTGTTCACCAGGCTGTTCATGAGCTACGCTGAGAGTAACCCGAGGGTCGCTGCGGCTATACAGGCGTTGGGCTCGGCGTTCAACATGCTCGTCGGGGTCACCGTGCTCTATGTTATACTGAAGCTGTTCCAGAGGCTGGAGAAGGTGATACTCGCGCTCATAATCCTCGGCTGGGTGGGCTTCGCCCTCCTCGTGGCGGGGCTGCTAAACCCCCATACGGCGGCCCAGGTTGCACAGCTCATAGAGAAGGCCGCGCAAGTGGCGAACTCTACCCTAGCCGCTGGTCCAAGGTGAAGGGTGCCACGCCGACTTGGCCATAGACGTGCCTTTCGTCGATAGAGGCGGGGAGCTGGAGGCCCTTGTGAGGCTCGTCGAGAGGGGCACCTACATCCCGGTCTTCCTCTACGGGCCGGAAGGCTGCGGGAAGACGAGGCTTCTGCAGGAGCTCGTGGCCAGGTGGCGCGGCGACGCGATACTCGTCTACATCGATGCTGTTGAGGAAGAGCGTGTCAACCGGGCTGTGCTCGTCGGGGGTGCGAGCATCGCCGCCGATGCTTTAGCCGCACTGGCCTCTATCCACCCGGTTGGCCGCGTCCTCGCGACGCGCATACAGAGCCTTGTCGAGGCCATCGCGGCTAGGCTCGCGCTCCGTGGTAGGAGGCTCGCGCTGCTCATAGACGATGTTACCAGCGCCCTGGGCGTCGAGAGGATAGAATGGTACCTCAAGTACCTCCAGTCGCTCGCCGAGACGCTGGCCGCCCGCTACAACCTCGAGTCTATCGCGGTGGTAGCGACTACGAGCGAAGGCGTTAGCTTCGAACGGGTATCCAGGCATACCTATGCGAGACCCAGGCTCATTTGGAACCTAGACGAGAAGGCTGCAATAGAGCTGGCGGAAACCCTCGGAGCCGACGCCACCACAGCCGAAAACCTGTACCTGGTTACAGGCGGAAACCCCAGGGCAATCATAGACGTCGCCGTGAGCCACGGGTGGAGGATAGACGAGTGGGTCGAGGATGTAAGGTTGACCCGCGTTGAGCCCGCTGCAGCAGAGCTGATGGCGAGGGGGCTGACGAGAGAGGCGCTGCTCCTCGCAGAAGACCCCGACGCTCTACGAGAAGAGCCGGACGAGAAGCTCATGGAGGCGTACCGCATACTCCTCCAGAGGAACCTCGTGATGTACAAGGGGGCGCCCCTGCTGCACGGCGGCCGCCTAAAGCCAGAGCCAGAGCTAGGAATAGGCGAGTACTACGCATGGCAGATGCCAGTCTACCGCAAGCTCGTCCAAGAAGCCCTCCGAGGGTAACATATTGTATGGCACGCGGACGCTATAGTGCTAGAAGCCGCTGGAAACGTCGTGCACTACCTCCCTATACCGCTTCTTTAGAGCGCACTGCGGTGCGTCATACACAGTGGCGTCTGAGCCGACCGGTGCCTATGCCCGCCAGCACGGCGGCAGGATCTTCACCAGTATATATGCATATGTATGTATGGAGCTTGACGCCTGTCATTCACGCATTGTTCCGGGTTATCTGTTATGCCCTCCGCTTATACCGGTGGGATGCGAGTCTATCCACCCGAGGCCCGGCCTATGCCCGAGGTGTTACTACGCTGGGTGGACGATAACGGCGTCTTTAGGAGGGAGTGGGTTGAGTGCGAGAAGGGTTACATCGGGAGGCTCTCCAGGGGCGACTCGAGGATAGCGGATGACACGCTAGAGCTGCGGTATGGCGTCTTCCTCGTATGCGAGGAGCCGCGCCACTACCTCCGCTTCAACGTTTTGGATGCGAGCGTCTCGAGGAGGCACCTAGTCTTCCGCTTCAGGAGGCGCGTGCTGGAGGTGATGGATTCTGGCGAATACGGGCGGGGGAGCAGCAACGGGAGCATCGTGAACGGCACTGTGCTGCCCCCGGGCAGGTGGGTGGCGGTGGCCCCGACGGGAGCCGTCGGCCTAGGCGGCCTCGTGATAGACTATAGGGTTGGGGGCGTGGAGCCCGGGGTCACCCTCGTCAGCCTCGAGAGGGGGTCGGGGGAGAGGGTGCTGGGGCCGGGGCTGAGGGTCTACGAGGCGCCGTGGCTCCCACGCATACACCCCCACGGGGCGCGCAGGATGGGCTTGGCGCTTGGCGTTGGGGTGGAACCCCGGGGGAGGCCCGAGGACTACGAGGAGAGGGGCAGGTTCTTCGCTAGGGTCGCGAGGGCGGCTGGCGACGGAGTCTCGGCGGAGAAGGCGGTGTACGCTGTAGCCTATGCGGCGCTGGTGCTCAGGGGGTATGCGAGGCCTGCGCTGGACCTGGTACGGGAGGAGGCGGAGAGGCTGGCTACTCCTTCTCCTCCTCGCCCCTCCTAGGCACATAGTAGTACTCTCCGAGCCTCTTCTGGAGCCTGTCTAGGTACGAGTCCTCCTTGTTGACCCTTGGCCTCCCCGTCTCCGGGTCCCTCCTGAACGTTATCCCGAGCTCCCTGAGGAACATGTTCATGCCCTCCCTCAGCCCCATGGGCGTGTGAGCGTGGCCCTCTACGCCGGGCTTCCCCGTGAACACCATCACCCTGTCGCTGATATAGTCCTGTATCGCCACGTCGTGCTCGACGACCAGCGCGGCTACACCCCTAGTCTCGACAATCCTCCTTATCGCCTTCGCGACCGCCAGCCTCTCCTCTACGTCGAGGTAGGCGCTGGGCTCGTCCAGGAGGTAGATGTCTGCCTCCCTCGCCAGGGTAGCCGCGACCGCCAGCTTCTGCATCTCTCCGCCGGAGAGGCTGGAGGCTTCACGGTCGAGGAGCTTGTGGAGGCCTAGCCTCCTTACGAGCTCCGTGTAGAGCCAGGAGCCTGGGGCTAGTGCGGCAGGGTTGGCCTCGCGCAGCACTTGTTCGACTGTCTTATCGCCGAACATGGCTGGCGAGACCCTCTGGGGCTTGTAGCTCACCCGTAGCTCCTCCCTAGGCTTCCAGACAGCCCCCTCGCTCGGCTCCAGCTCGCCCGCCAGGACGCGGACGAAGGTCGTCTTGCCTATGCCGTTCGGCCCTAGGACTCCGACAACCTCGCCCTTCCGGAGGTCACCCGGCTCCGCGACGAGCCTGAAGCCGTCGAGCCTGACCACGAGCCTCGTCCACTCCATGTACTTCTCTCGGGCCGCTACCGCCTGCGGCGGCGTCTCCCTAGCATGGAAGACTATCGGCTCCTGCCTAAACCTGATGTTCTCGGCCGGCAGGTACCCCTTGAGGAAGTTGTTGATGCCCACCCTCACCCCGTAGGGCTTCGAGGCTATACCGTAGACGCCGGGCTCGCCGTACATCACCACCACGTAGTCCGAGAGGTAGTCGAGCATCGCCAGGTCGTGCTCGACTACAACGGCGTAGGCGTTGCGGGGTAGGAAGCGGCGTATAGCCCTAGCAACCTTCATCCTCTCGCGGACGTCGAGGTAGCTGCTCGGCTCGTCGAAGATGTAGATGTCGGCGTCCCTCGAGAGCACAGCCGCGACCAGGAACTTCTGCAGCTCGCCCCCCGAGAGCCTCCTAACGTCACGGTCCCAGACGACGTCGAGCCCCAGGAACTTCGCAACCTCCCTGGCGATACCCCTCTGGTCCGCCCTCTCGAGGAGCCTGCCCACCGGCCCCTTTATCCTACGGGGCACGAGATCCACATACTGTATCTTGTGGGCCGCGCGTATCTTCCCCTCGGCGAGCCTCTGGAGGTAAGCCTGCAGCTCCGTCCCCCGAAACCTCCTGATAACCTCGTCCCAGGAGACCTCCCGGTCGAAGACGCCGAGGTTCGGCTTCAACTCGCCAGCCAGAATCCTCATCGACGTCGTCTTCCCAGTGCCATTCTTCCCTATAACCCCGAGTATCGCGCCAGGCCGCGGCGCGGGAAGCCCATACAGCTTGAAGCCATTCGGGCCATAGCGGTGCACAAGCATCTTCTCCAGCTCATCCGGCAGATTGACTATGCTGAGCGCGTGGAACGGACACTTCTTGACGCATATGCCGCAGCCGATGCACACATCCTCGTAGATGACCGGCTTCCCATCCTCGCCGAGCTCGATAGCCTTGCCCCCAGTCCTGTTAACCGGGCAGAACCTGATACACTCAAGGCTACAC
>WAOO01000006.1 GCA_015521195.1 Pyrolobus sp.
GAGAGCATACCTTGCGGTGACGCCAGCCTCGTAGAGGGCTAGGGCCGGGAGCATCGATGCCCTCGGGTCGCCTGCTCGGTACGTGTGGGTGAGCGCGTGGAGGTTGACGGGGATGCAGGCTGCCGCTGGCACCGCGTAGACGAGGAGGGTGTATAGCCCGTAGGGGTCTAGATGCGCGAGGGCCGCGTAGATGCCGGCTGCTGCGCCGAACGCGTAGACAGAGGCGAGGGCGTCTAGGGTTGTATGCACGACTCTCGGGGCGCTCCTCCTCGCAACGGCGACCCCCGCCGCGGAGACGAGCGAGGCTAGAGTGTAGAAGAGGGGCGTAGCCGGCGACACTGCGTAAAGAGGGATGGATGCCAGCATGTAGGGCCTCGCGTTGCTCCTCGGGGCTGCTGAGGCGACGTAGGCGGAGGCGACGGCGGAGTAGAAGACGAGGACGGAGGAGGTCATCAGCGCCGCGTGTACAACGGGGCCCCTCGTGGCCTCGAGGAGGCCCGCTGCGAGTATGGCGAGGGAGGCGTAGACGGCTAGCGCCTCTAGCCTCAAACCCTGCACCGGGGGAGCGGCGCCGGAGGGGGTTTATCGAGTGGGCTAGGCTTTCGCCAGCCTCTTGACGTACTCCGCTAGGAGCCTCGGGACGTTCATACCCGTGGCTCTCATGAACCCCTTGAACTCGGGCGTCCCGTTAACCTCGTTGACCACGTACCCCTTCTCCGGGTGCTCGAAGATGTCTATCGATACGAAGTCGCCCTCTACTACCGCAGCCGCCTTCAACGCTATCTCTTCGAGCTCCGGCGTCACCTCAGCCACCTCGGTCCTGCCGCCGAGCGCCACGTTGCTCCTCCACTCCCCCTCCCTCGCGATACGGTAGATGCAGCCGAGGAGCCTGCCGCCCAACACCAGGCACCTGATATCCCTGTTCCCCGTCTCGACATACTCCTGGACGAGGTGTATCCTCATCTGCCTGTTGCACATCGCCTCCCTATGCTCCACCACCGTCACCAGGTTGAAGTCGTCGTATACGAGGGAGACTAGCCTACCCCAGCTGCCTATCGGCGGCTTGTCAACCAGAGGGTAGCCGAGGAGCTTCGCGGCCTCGAAGACCGCGCGGCTCCCGAGGGCTATGTAGGTCTCCGGCATCGGGATGCCCGCGCGCGCCAGCAGCGCATAGGTGAGCGCCTTGTCTCCGCTGTAGAGGATGGTCCTGAACTGGTTGACGCTCCGGACCCCCATAGACTCGAAGGCGGCCGCGGCGTACAACCCGTTGAACATGCTGGTAGTCCTTATCACCGCGACGTCTGTCTCCGGCTTGCCGCCCATCTTCAGGGGCCTCTCGGTGGCGGGCAGCGTCGCCACCTCGAGGCCCACGCCCCTAAGCTCGTTGAGGAGCAGCTTCTCCTCCTGCCTGAGATAGTCGTAGACGAGGGTGACGCGCGGCAAGACTATCACCCCCAGTACTCGCGGAGCTCCCTCACCTCCAGCTCGCCGCCCCTACGGTGCCAGAGGATGGCCTCCGCGAGCTTCTCTGAGAGCCTCGCGTCGAGCACAAGGGGTATGTTGAGGTCTGCTGCCAGTCTCCTTATCCTATAGTCGCGGCTCGGCGCATAGCCGGTGGTCATCACGAGCCCTATCCTCCCGGATGCTTCGAGCTGCTCCACCCTCTCCGGGGGTATCGCCTCGAACCCATCCACACCCATGCCCTCAACAGTGAACACCGTGTAGCCGGCATCCTCCATGAGCTCCGCTGCCCTCCTGAGCCTCACCCTCTCCCTCCCCGTCGGGTCGTAGACGAGCACCGCCTCCTCGCCACGCGGAAGCCTGTTGCCGTGCACGGCGAGCCAGCTCTTGAGCAGGGCCTCTTCGAACTTCCAGCCGAGCGCCGCCACCTCGCCGGTGCTCCTCATCTCGGGGCCTAGGTGTGGGTAGGCGCCCCTCAGCCTGGCCCACGAGAACTGGGGCGACTTCACGCCCCACGCCCTCGGCCGCAGCACCTTCACATCCTCGTCTATCCCGAGCCTCCCGTCGAGCACGGCCTGCGCGGCAAGCTCCATGTAGTTGACTCCCGTCGTCTTGCTCACGAAGGGCATCGAGCGGGAGGTGCGCAGGTTCAACTCTATCACGTAGACGTCGCCGCGGTGCACCAGGAACTGTATGTTGAACGGGCCTCGTATCTCAAGCTCCCCTGCGAGCGAGTAGGCCACGTCAACCATCCTCTTGACGATGGCCTTGGGGAGCGAGAAGGGGGGTATCGACATGGTGGAGTCGCCGCTGTGGACCCCGGCAGGCTCCACATGCTCTATCGGAGTCGCCACCACCCTCCTGCCATCCGAGACCGCGTCTATCTCAGCCTCGGACGCTCCACTGAAGAACTTCGAGACTACAACCGGGTACTCCGGGGATATTCTCGTAGCCCTCTCGATGTACTCGATGAGCTCCTCCCTACTCCACGCGACCTTCATCGCGGAGCCGCTTAGCACGTAGCTCGGCCTTACAAGGACCGGGTAGCCTACCTCCTCGGCGAAGCGGATCGCCTCCTTCAGGTTACGAGCCGAGACCCACGGGGGCTGTTTTATACCCAGCTTGTCGAGCAGCCTGCTGAACTTCTCCCGGTCCTCTGCGCGGTCCACGCTCCTCCCGCTGGTGCCGAGGAGCCTAACCCCGCTCGCCTCCAGCCTGTAGGCCAGCTTGTTCGCAATCTGGCCTCCTGCGAACGCGGCGACGCCAACCGGCCTCTCCTTCTCGACTATGTCGAGGAGCCTCTCGAGGGTGAGCTCCTCGAAGTATAGCTTCTCGTTCATATCCCAGTCGGTGGAGACGGTCTCCGGGTTGTAGTTGACGACTATAACCTCGTAGCCCCTCCTCCGGGCGGCTAGCGCGAAGTTGACGACAGCCCAGTCGAACTCGACGCTAACCCCTATCCTGAAC
>WAOO01000007.1 GCA_015521195.1 Pyrolobus sp.
ACCTCGGGGTGGTCTAGCCCCCCGGGCTGCAACGTGACAATATCGGCGAGGAAGCTCGACCACCTCATACTCACCTCATACTATAACGTCGAGCATGAGGCTACAACCCTCCTCGAGGACGTGGTGCTCGTCCCCAGGGCTGCCCCGGAGGCCTCTCTAGACGGGATAGACTCGAGCATCGTGATGATGGGGAAGAGGCTCTCGGCTCCGGTCATAGTCTCGGGTATGACCGGTGGTCATCCGCTGGGCGGCGAGGTCAACGCCGCGATAGCATCTGCGGTTGAGGAGCTTGGCCTCGGGATGGGCGTCGGGAGCCAGAGGGCTATGCTGCGCGACCCCAGCATGCTCGACACGTACCGCGTGGTTAGGAGGGAGGCGCCCAATGCGCTGATAATAGGGAATATCGGCGCGGCGCAGCTCCGCGACCTTCGCGTAGAAGACGTGGAGAGGCTTGTAGAGGCGATAGAGGCCGACGCTCTAGCGGTGCACCTGAACGTTGCTCAGGAGTTGTTCCAGCCGGAAGGCGACCGTGATTTCCGAGGCGTGTTGGAGGCTATCGCGTGGCTCGCGGAGAGGCTCCCAGTGCCAGTGATTGTAAAGGAGACCGGCCACAGCATAGACCCTGCAACCGTCTCAAAGCTTGTCGCGGCTGGCGTCGAGTACATCGACGTGTCTGGGGCGGGTGGGACGAGCTGGGTGAGGGTCGAGGAGCTTAGAGCGAGGAATGCCGGCCTGGAGCGGCTTGCCGAAGAGGCGGCCACATACCGCAACTGGGGGCTTCCAACGGCACTGGCGGTCATGGCGGCCAGGTGGGCGGCTCCGCATGCATGTATACTGGCTGGCGGCGGTATCAGAAGCGGACTTGACGTCGTGAAGGCTGTGGTGCTGGGGGCGGACGCGGCCACAGTAGCACTCCCGGTCATGAGGGTTTTCGCGGAGCGCGGGGAGCGCGGGGTGCGGGACTATCTGCTAAGGCTTGTCGAGGAGGTTAGGAAGGGCATGCTCCTCGTCGGTGCGAGGAACATACGCGACCTCTACCGGGCGGAGCTCCTGCTAGCGCCGAGGCTCTACACTCTCGCATCCCAGATGCTCGACGTGAAGCTATATGACTCGGTGCGTCGCGCTAGGCTTTACACTAGCAGGCCCTGCGGCTAGCACGCGGATGGGGAGAGATGGTCTCCCTCGCAGAAGCCCTGAAATCCACTGCGTCGCTTGTCACCGAGTACATCCTATCCAGGGTCGCCGGGACACCACGCCAGCTTTACGATGCAGCATTGCACCTGATAAAGGCTGGTGGTAAGAGGCTACGCCCCTTCATAGTTGTAACCGTGGCCCGGGGGCTCGGAGCGTCTGTTGAAGCGGCGTTGCCGTTTGCAGCCGGCGTCGAGCTAATACACAACTTTACGCTCATCCACGATGATATCATAGACCGTGACGAGTTTAGACGTGGCGTGCCGACGGTCCATAAGCTCTGGGGGGAGCCCTTCGCGATAATCGCCGGGGACCTCCTCTTCGCCAAGGCGTTCGAGGTGATGGGCGAGGCTATCGAGAGGGGTGTTCCGCCTCAGAGGGTTGCAAGAGCCTATGATGCGTTAGCGAGGGCAACGAGGATAGTGGCTGAGGGGCAGGCACTGGACATGCTCTTCGAGGACCTCGAGAACGTATCGGTCGACGACTACCTCGACATGGTATACCGTAAGACCGGGGCGCTGTTCGAGGCCTCAGCGGTGCTCGGCGGCCTCGCCGCAACGGACGATGATGAGGTTATCAGGGCGCTGGCGGAGTACGGGAAGAACCTCGGCATAGCCTTCCAGATACGCGACGATATCCTCGGGCTTGTCGGTGACGAGAAGACGCTAGGGAAGCCAGTCTACAGCGACCTGCGTGAAGGGAAGAAGACGATACTCGTGATATACGCGTTGTCCAGGCTCGGCGAGGGGCAGAGGGAGAAGCTGCTCTCAACCCTCGGCAAGAGGAATGCGTCGAAGGAGGAGTTGGAGGAGGCGGCCAAGCTCATACTGGAGAGCGGTGCGCTCGACTACGCGGAGAGCGTCATGAAGGACTATGCTGGTAGGGCTCGCACAGCCCTCTCGAAGATAGAGTTTGTAGACAGGGAGGCGGCTAGGCTCCTAGAGGAGCTCATAGACTTCGTCGTGCAGCGCAACTGGTGAGAATCCTCTCAATAAACCAGGATACGCCCCTAGAAACCTATGGGGCTCCATGTTGAGCAGCGGGACCAGGAACCCCTATGCAACCCCAAGGCTCTACATCGAAGGCGTAGAGTCTAACGAGTATCTCGTAGAGGAGGGTGAGGGAGTCTACTCGAGGAGCAACGTGTGCCCAGAGGGGCGCAGGTGCTTCGGCAAGGTCGTCTACGGCGTCGTGCTCGACGAGATACTCGATTTGCTGGAGAAGAGGGTGAGGAGAGCCTTCATAGTCGAGCCGGGCGATAAGCCGGGAGAGGGGCTCCTAGTAGAAAAGGGTGTGTACGCCGAGCCTATCCCGGTGTACGGCTCTAGGACGGTAATAGAGGTTCTCGAGGGAGACGAGGTGAAGAGGGGCGATGTCGTAGGCCTGGTTGTCACCAGGAAGTATGAGCTCCGCAAGATAAGGACGCATGTAGACGGGACAGTAGTCTACATCTATTCTTCGCCAGAGGGCCCTCCCGACGAGAACATAGTCTTCATTACGCCTAGTGGCTCCGTGAAGAGGGTCAGGATAAAGGGGTAGGGTGATGCCGAGCGGTATAGACGAGCGTGAGGTAAGGGAGCTCGCATACGCCTACGCGCTCCTCAACGCCGTCCAGCATGGCGGTAAGGCTAGCCTGGGCCCGGTGATGGGCAAGATTATGGCCGAGAAGCCCGAATGGAGGCGGTATGCACGCCAGATAGTCCCTATAGTGCGGAGCGTCGTAGAGGATGTGAACAGGCTTACACTCGAGGAGCAGAAGAGGCTCTTAGAGGAGAGGTACTCGTGGGTCCTCGAGAAGGCTAAGAAGAGGCAGGTCGAGGAGAAGAGGCTTCCTCCGCTGCCGGGCGGAGAGGAGGGCAAGGTTGTTACACGTTTCGCTCCAAACCCCGACTTCGTGATACACTTGGGGAACGCGAGGCCGGCGATACTCAGCCACGAGTATGCCAGGATGTACAAGGGGCGGTTTATACTCAGGTTCGAGGATACAGACCCGCGTACGAAGAGACCTCTAGCGGAGGCTTACAGCCTTATAAAAGAGGATTTGAGGTGGCTTGGCATCAGGTGGGACGAGGAGTACATCCAGAGCCTCCGCATGCCGATATACTATGATATTGCGAGGAGGCTGATCGAGAGGGGCGGAGCCTACGTCGACGATAGGCCTGTGGAAGAGTTCCGCAGATACCGTGATGAGGGCCGTCTCGAGGAGTACCCGCCGCGTAGGAGGAGTATCGAGGAGAACCTAGAGCTGTGGGACAAGATGCTGGAGGGCCACTTCGGCGAGGGGGAGGCGGTTCTACGAGTCAAGACCGACCCTAGGCACCCGGACCCATCCGTCCGCGACTGGGTGGCGTTCAGGATTATAGATACGGGTAGGAGCCCCCACCCGCTAGTCGGCGACCGTTACACCGTATGGCCGACCTACAACTTTGCAGCTGCCGTCGACGACCACCTCCTGGGCGTGACTCACATCCTGCGCGCGAAGGAGCACATGCAGAATACTGTCAAGCAGAGCTTCCTCTACAAGCACATGGGGTGGAAGTACCCCCATGTCATCCACTTCGGGAGGCTGAAGTTAGAGGGCTTCGTGATGAGCAAGTCTGCGCTTAAAAAGCTGCTAGAGGAGGGAATCTTCCTCGGCATTGACGACCCGCGTTTCGGCACCATAGCTGGCCTACGGAGGCGCGGGATAGACCCCGAGGCGATAAGGAGAGTTATACTCGACGTTGGCGTTAAGGGAACCGACGCCTCGATAAGCTATGCGAACCTCGCGGCGGTCAACCGCAGTATTGTCGACCCTAAAGCCAGGAGGTTCATGGTGGTATTCGAGCCTGTAGAGCTTGTAGTAAGGGGTGTGCCGGAGGCGCGTAGGCTCACGATACCCTTCCACCCTGAGAACCGCAGCCTAGGGGAGCGGAGCATAGAGGTGCCGAAGGGGGAGGCGCGCTTCTACATATCGGGTAGAGACGCGGCAGCCCTCCGCGAAGGCGGCATCGTGAGGCTCGTGGAGGCATTCAACGTTAAGGTTGAGAGGGTTTCGCCGCGGAGGGTTGAAGCGGTCTTCCACAGCTGGGGGTTAGAGGAGGCGCGGAAGGCCAAGGCGCCGATAATACACTGGGTGCCAGCCGGGCAGGTTGTAGAAGTCACCGTCTACAAGCCCGAGGGGCTTAAGCTGCGCATCCTACACGGGCTGGGCGAGCGGGCGTTAGCCGATGCGCGGAGAGGCGAGATTGTACAGTTCCTTCGTGAAGGCTTCTACAGGATAGACGCGGTTTCTAGGGAGCAGGGTGAGGTCGTAGCGATACACGCTCACGACTAGCGCTGGAGTCGACCGTAGGGTTGATAAGGGCGATTGGGGCCACGGGTAGCGGCGACGACCCGGTCGGGGAGGAGGATGAGCCATGAGCAAGCCGTTCTATGTCAGGTTTGAGGTTCCACCCGAGCTAGCCGAGAAGGCCTACAAGGCGCTCGAGATTGCAAGGAAGACTGGCAAGATAAAGAAGGGCACCAATGAGACGACCAAGTGCGTCGAGAGGGGTCTGGCGAAGCTGGTGCTCATAGCGGAGGATGTAGACCCGCCCGAGATTGTAGCACACCTGCCCCTCCTC
>WAOO01000008.1 GCA_015521195.1 Pyrolobus sp.
GGGCAGTTTTGCGGCTCTGTGGTCCAGGTGTTGTTGAGGTCTGGTCTCACCTCGGCTGGCTCCACTACGCCGCTTGGCACCGTGTCGGCCCCGGAGAGCAGCGGGGCCTCTATGCACCCGGCGTCCCAGCAGACGATGCCGTAGGGCGCCCTGTCCCTCGCGCAGTAGACGTAGATTGTGACCGTGGAGCCCGGCCCGAGTATAATCGAGTGCCGGGGGCCCCTGTAGGGCCACCAGCGGGGCCTGCCAGCCACCCTAGCCCAGCCGGAGTCCACGAGGAGCCTCGCGCCGCCCCCGAGGCTGCAGGGGTCAAGCGGGTCGACCCACGAGCCGCGAGACGCGTCGTAGAACGCGACCAGGAGCCGGATGGGCCTCGGGTGCGGGTTGCTCAGCCTAACCACGTAGTAGTAGCGCCCGGTGCCCCCGTAGAACACGCCGCGCGACGAGACCAGAGGCACGTCACCCTTGCCCGCCAGCTTCTCCGCCAGCTCGACATGGCTGTAGAAGTAGGCGTACACTTGCTCTCCGCAGGAATTCGTGCTCTGCTCCTGGATGCTGGCGTATCGCCAGCGTTATACCGGCCTAGGCGACGCTCCTAACACACTGGTGCCAGCTTGAGGCTGGCTGGAGGCCGGCAGGTGGTCAAGGTTACCGTGAGGCTCCCGGCCTGCATAGTCGAGTGTATATCGAGGGCGTATGGGGAGCCCCCGGCGTCCGCTATACGCGACTTTATAGTAGATGTTTTGAGCGCGAGGCTCGAGAAGGTCGATCTGCCAGACGAGTGCGAAAAGTGCCTAGAGGAGGGCGGCGGCGTGGAGCCAGCATAGGGCTGGCTTGGCGCCGCTACTGCAGATGGCGGGGCGGAGGGTGGCAAAAGAGAGAATCAAAGGTTAGACTTTTACGGGGCTGGCCGCCGAAGCTGGCTATCGGAGAGCGCGGCGGTCGTCTAGCCTGGATTAGGACGCCGGCCCCCCAAGCCGGTGGTCCCGGGTTCAAATCCCGGCCGCCGCACCACCGCTGGGCTAAACTCCTCTCGACACAACAACCCATCCTGGGCGTCACCGTGGAGGCTACTCTGGTTCGCGTGCCGCGCGCTATACTCGAGAGGCTGAAGGTCGAGGCCGAGAGGCTGGGCGAGCCTCTCGAGGAGTACATCGTTGAGCTTCTCTCGCAGGCTCTAGACCCGGGCGAGAGGCTGAAGGGGTACCTTGAGGCTGCTAGGATGCTCCTCGAGGAGGCTCGCGTGGAGCTCGAGAAGGGTGATGTGAGGCAGGCTGCTGAGAAGCTGTGGGGTGCTGCCGCGCTGGCCGTCAAGGCCTACGCGTTGTGGAGGGAGGGTAGGAGGCTCGCGAGCCACGGCGAGCTCTGGGAGTATGTGGGGAAGATGATGGACGAGCTGGGCGGCTGGGTCTACGACGCCTGGATGAGCGCGAACGGGATGCACACCTGCTTCTACGAGGGATGGTGCACCGAGAGACACGTGAAAGAGGCTTTGAAGCGCGTGGCTAGGCTTGTCGAGGAGGTTGCCGGGAGGATAGGCGGCTAGCCGGTCGCCCCGGCCACCGGCCTGTAGAAGTTGTCGCGTTCGAAGGGCTCGCGGCCCGCGCTTCTTATCAACCGCTCCACCTTCTCCCTCACGAGCCTGGGTAGGGGTACGCCTGCAGCCGGGAGCACCTTCTCCTCGTATAGCGTGCCTCCCCAGTCGTTGGCCCCGTAGTGGAGGGCTAGCCTCGCCACATCGAAGCCTGCTGTGAGCCACCCGGCCTGTATCCATGGTATCTCGTGGCGGAAGACGAGCCTCGATACCGCTACCACCCGGAGGTGTTCGAGGCCCGTCGCCTTCTCGGGCATCTTCTCTGCGAGCTTGGCCGCAGGCTGGTAGCGCCACGCGATGAACGCCATTATCCTGCCGCGCCTCCTCTGCAGCTCGAGTATCCGGATGAGGTGCTCCGCCCTCTCCTCGAGCCTCTCGATGTGACCGTACATCATCGTCGCCGATATCGGGATGCCGAGCCTCATAGCCTCGTCCATGACGCGTATCCAGGCCTCGGGGCCCCCCTTGGCCGGCGAGAGTAGCCTCCTCGTCCTCTCCGAGAGTATCTCGGCGCCGCCCCCGGGTATCGAGTCTAGCCCCGCCTCCCTCAGCTCCTCGAGAACCTCTCGCACCCTCATACCCTCCTTGCGCGCAACCCACTCTATCTCGACGGGCGAGAGGCCGTGTATCGCGACGCGGCCGCGTGTCACCCTCTTTATCTCGCGGAAGAGGCTCTTGTAGTAGTCGAGGCCTAGGCTAGGGTTTACACCGCCCTGCACCAACACCTGCCTGATTCCATACGCCTCGTAGTGCTCGGCTACCTTTGCCGCCGCCGTCTTCGGGTCGAGGGTGTAGGCCCTCGGGTGGCCTGGCGGCACGTGGAAGGCGCAGAAGCTGCACCGGACGATGCACACGTTGCTATAGTTGAGTATCATGTTGACTATGTAGCCTACGCGCCTCCCGCTCACCCCCCTCGTCACGGTGTCCGCGAGGGCGCCCAGCACGCCGAGGCTCTCGCGGAAGGCGTCGACTATCGCCCTGACCGTGGGCCTCCCCTCGAGCAGCCTCACCAGGGAAGCGTCATAGTGGCTCTCGCGGAGCACCCTTTCGACCGGGTCCACTGGCCCAACCGTTGGCGTGATAGGCGGGAGGCTGGGTTTAGGGGTCTCGGCGCGCGGGTCGTGGATGAGCTGGCGGAGCTCGTAGAGAGGGTGTTGAACGGGGAGGAGCCCAGCGTCTCTCTAATCGAGAGGGTGTTCAGGGAGGCTCCTCTACACGCCCTCGTCGAGGCCGCCGACCAGCTGCGGAGGCTCGCCGTGGGAGACCGGGGCTCGTACGTGGTCAACGTCTACATAGCCTATACGAACGTGTGCACCGCGAGGTGCCCCATCTGCAGCTTCTACGCCAGGAGCCCCCGGGAGGCCTACACGCTTACACCCGCTGAGGTCGAGGCGCTGGCGGCGAAGTTCCGCCGCGAGAAGGGGGTGACCGAGGCGCATGTGACGGGGGGCTTCAACCCGGAGCTCACCCTAGACTACTACCTCGACATCGTCAGGAGGTTGAAGAGGCTGGGGTTGACGGTCAAGGCGTTCACAGCCGAGGAGGTCTCCTTCATCGCGAGGAGGATGGGGGAGCGCGTCGAGACTATACTCGAGGAGCTTCGCGAGGCAGGGTTGGACGCCATGCCGGGTGGCGGCGCGGAGGTCCTCACAGACCGGGTGAGGAGGATAGTAGCCCCAGCCAAGGGGGGCGCCGACGAGTACATAGAGGTGCATAGGGTTGCGCATAAGCTCGGCATCCGTAGCAACGTGACCCTGCTCTACGGGCACGTTGAGGAGCCCCGGGATATCGCGGAGCATCTCGTCAGGGTTAGGAGGCTGCAGGCCGAGACCGGCGGCGTCATCTCGTTCATACCCCTGCGGTGGAGACCCGGGGGCTCGGCGCTCGCCTCTAACCCAGAGTACCGGGAGGTTATCGAGGAGAAGCAGACGCCCCTCTACGACCTCCGCGTGGTCGCGGTCTCGAGGATAGCCCTCTACCCGCTGGTCAAGCACATCGTGGCGTACTGGGTTTCGCTGGGCGAGGAGCTTGCCAGTGTGGCTCTACGGGCGGGCGCCGACGACCTAGGCGGCACCTTCTACAACGAGCCGGTGGTGACCGCGGCTAAGGGCGGCGGGAGGGCTAAGGGCCTCGACCCGGAGCGCCTCGAGTTCATGATAGCTGTTGCCGGGCTGGAGCCCTGCGAGAGAAACACCTTCTACGAGTGTAGAGGCTTGCGGAGCAAGGGGAGTATAGCCTGGAGGAGCGCGGAGTGGCTCCAGTGGAGGCCGTCTATGTGACCCAGCCGTACGCCCACCTCTTGCCGCTCGTGAGGCTCGCAGGTAGGCTCGGGTTGAGGCTCGTATACGCGAAGCCCAGCGAGACCCCCTGGCTCATAGAGTCGCTTGGAGGCGAATACTGTGGCCTGACGCCCCTCCCCCTAATCCTCCGCTACGGCCTCGAAGTCCACCCGGGGCCTATGGTCTGGGTTTCGAGGTGCTCGCCCAGCCTCGTGGTCCTGACGCCAGGCGCGGTGCACCCCTGCGGTTGTAGAAGACTCGTCGTCACCTCGGAGAGTGTAGCCACGCTGACCTACGCCTCTCTCATAGGCGAAGCCTGCGGCTTTCGCGTTGAAAGTGCCAGGGTCGACGCGGAGTCCGCCGTTACGCTCGCCAGGTCGGGCTCGTGCGTCCTCCTGATAGGCGATGAGGGCGTGAAGGCATGGACGAGGGTTACGGATGGACGGGTGGGGCTCTACGAGTTCGCCCGGCTCGCCTCCGAGGTGCTCGGGGTCGAGGGGTTGGCCTTCGCCGCTACAGCCGGGGGAGGCTGTAGGCGCATAGCCAGGCTCCTCTCGAGGCTCACCCGGATACAGCCGAGCCTGATGGACGTGCTTAGGGCGTCGAGGCTTCTACGCGCACCTCTACCCCTGGCCTCGAGGTACCTGGGGTGCACGAGGCTCACGTTCAACCGTGAGGTTCTCGAAGCGTCACTCGGCCTTCTTTCCACCGGGCTATCAGCCTTCCAACCTCGTGCAGCCATACCCTCCAGCAGTTCAACAGCCTGCAGCCAGCGATAACGTAGACCGGGTTCCCCTCGACGAGCTCCCAGAGCCTCCTACAGGCGACCAGCTCGATGACGCCAGGCGGGTGTTTCGTAGCGCGGGGCTCGACTATCACCGCGGGTATCATGCCATAGACGAGCGCCTCTACAACGCTAACCTGGCTTAGGCTGCTCCAGCGCGGCGTATAGACGGTGCAGGGGCCCAGCTCCGCCATTACACGTCTCCATGCACGTGCCGAGTCTTCGTCTAGCTTCAGGTTGAGGGTGCCGGGGTAGGGAGTGCAGCCGAGGAGCGTCTCGAAGAGGGGCCGGTAGGCCGGGTGCACCACATACCTTTCCGCCTCGCCGTAGCCCCTGACCGCAACGCCGCGGTATACTCCGAGCAGCCTAGACCTGCAGCTCTTCTCCTGCGACGCGCTTCACCAC
>WAOO01000009.1 GCA_015521195.1 Pyrolobus sp.
CCAGAGGCCCTGCGCATACTGGTAGAACAGCGTAGACCTAGACACGACCGAGTAGTTGCCGGTGAATATCCTCGGGGCCCACCAGAGCCTCGTCCTCGCCAACGCAGTGATGCCTAGCTGCTGGATGCTCACCGTGTAGTTGTCGAGGCTATACTGGCCGCCTGCTCCGTTATACGTGAAGCCGCCGGTGTAGACGAAGATGTAGCTGACGTCAACCTGCTGCGTCTGGTTCAGCAGCCTCGTGACCATCTTGGCTAGGAGGGCGCCGTTGATATAAGTGTAGATGTTGTACCAGTTGTTGTTCGCAGTGTCCCATACGAAGGATAGCGGCGGCCCGTAGGGGAATACCACAATCCAGCCTCTAGCGATGGTCATGTTGGCGAGCCACTCGGCAAGCTGCGTCGGGTCGTATATCGTCACCCACTTCTGGGTGTATGCGTCGTATAGGGTTAGGCCCGACTCGTACGGCAGCACAGGCCCATGCAGGAATATCACAATGGCGTGCACCGGGGCCTCCGGCGTGCCAAGCAGCGCCTTGAACGTCTTCCAGTCTCTGATTATAATCGGGTAGATGCCGTTACGGTGTAGGAAGTCGAGGAGCCACGACCAGTAGCTCTGCAGGTAGGTCTCGTTGAGGTAGCCGAAGGTGCCATATGGTGTCGTGATACCGCTCGGCCAGTACGGCACCCCGGTTATGTTCACAAGGTATACGACCGGTATCTGCCTCAACAGCGGGTTATACACATAGTACTGGACGGCGATGTGTTCGACACTTAGCTGCACCTCTAGAGTCGGGAGGATGTCGGCTGTCGCTATACACCTGCCGAGCAGGTTTGTCTCTACGCACCAGCCGTGGAGCTGGTTAACACCGATGTTTATCAGGCCATAGGGGTCTTCGAGGTATAGCGCGATGCGGTATATCCCGGTGCGGTTGACCGGGAACAGCACGTTTATCCAGAAGGTCTTCGGCATCTCGAAGGTAAACTCTCTCGTCACTATGTCTACGATTTTCCACCTGTTAGTGGCCTCGTCGTACTTCAATAGCGCGACCATGACAATAGGCTTTATGAGGTAGGCTGTAGGGTCTGGCGTATCGTCGCCCATCCCAGAGATGAGCATAGAGTAGCTCATCGTAACCTTGACCGATACTTGTATCGCGTCTACTCCCGTTATGTCGCGCAGGACAGTTATATTGTATAGTGCGACGTCGTCGGAGTAGCCGTAGCTGCTGCTAACCTCTGTCGTGTATATAGTGCCGCTGCTGTAGTCCAGCCCACTGCCATCCGCGTCGAGCGCGTCCCACACACTGTTGGGCTTGAAGGTCCTCAACGTCTCCTCCGTCACATTGTTGTTGTCGACATCAGTCTTGATGATGACTCCCGCCTGGAGCAGCTGCTGCTGGCTCTCCGGGTAGCTCCACGAGACGGGCTTCAGGTAGTTATCCTGAAGTATGCTCTTGCCGTCCTCGAGTATATCCCAGGCCCAGCCGTCAAGAACCAGCATCGCCTGCGTGTCGTACGGGCAGCCGCTCCCCAGCAGCCTCCGAATACCCGAATACTTCGGCGACATTAGGCCGATAGCACCGACATACCCTACTATCGTGTAGACGTGGCCTGGGTCAAGCTCTATCGCGTACCAGCCGGGGCCAAGGGCTCCATCGGCGTAGATGTAGAGGTAGGAGGTCTCCTGCACTGTGAACGTCACGTTGTATGTTGCAAGGTGGTGTATATGGTTTAGGGCTACACCTGCGGATGCGAAGGGTACGCCTCCACAGTATAGCCTCTGCTCGTAGCTGGTATCCGGCTCGGTATACCATGGGGCCAGTGTGACGTCGATGCCCGGGTTCGGCCCGAGGGTTGAAACCCTGAACGGCGGGTGCTCCTGCATGGCGTACGTGTAGTTGGTTAGGTCATCGTACCCCCAGAGTATGAAGCCGCTGATGGGCGTGTAGAGGCCCCTAGGTATTGCAGAGGGCGGTATCGGTAGTCCGCCTGCTCCTCCCTTGCCGGGCATGGGTGGCGGGGTGACGACCGGGTGTATCACGCCGTAGGCTGACTCTGCGTATATCGCGGTGTTGTTGAGCAGGGGGACTATCGCAGGGTTTATGCTTATGTATAGCACGTCGCCCGGCTCTAGGACTGCAACTCTCCCCGTGTTGTCGAGGCATTCTAGGTTCGCCGGGTTGCCTCCCTTAAGTATACCGACGTAGCATCCGTCGAAGAGCGGTATCGCGTTCGACACTAGGGGGTTGTCGTTGGCGTTAGCTACATCGATAAGGCCGCACGGCGCTGTTGTCCCGCAGATGAGGGGGCTTGAGACTGGCTCGCCGCTCGTCCTGTTGAGTATGATGACCTTCTCTATGACGACTTTGACTGTGCCAGTGTTGTTTATGAAGATGGCCGCTGCGGTCTGGTTGTAGAAGAAGCTGACGAGCACCTTCTCCTTAGTCGCCCTGAGTTTGACCTGTGCCGCCAGCTTGACGCCCTGCTCGATGTTGAAAGCCGCCTGGTTTAGCTGGAGGATGAGGGGGAGCACCACCGCGACCAGCACGAGGAGCAGTATGACGCCGCCTATGAGCGTCGCTTGGCTCCTAACCCGTAGTCTCTCTCCGAGCGTCATGGCCGTACTACCCTAACAAGTTGTAGTGTATACGCCCCCGTTTAACCCTGGCTCAGCCGAGGATTAGGCGGGTCACCTCGTACCACTTGTTGTTGAAGAGCGTCAGTGTGACTAGCACGGGTCTAGAGTTGTCGGGGAGGAGGGTCGGCGATATCTGGATGACGACGTCGGCTTCGGGGGTCGGGTCTCCGATGCCCGAGTAGTACTCGGGGACCATGACGACGTAGACTTTGCCCGTGACCCCGTGGTCGTAGAGGCTCTTGCCGTCGGCGAGTATCACGTTCCTCGCGTCGACCTGGAACACCCGGATGCCCTGCGTGGTCCACACGAACATGCCGTTGCTGGGCTTGAGGAGTGCCACCTGGACGCCGGTTGTGAAGTTGCCGTTGAGGTACTCGGTTAGCTTCGGGTCTATGAAGCCGGTTGCGTTGGGGCTGTTGACGAGTATGGTGAATGCGAACCAGCGTCTGGCGGTCACCACGAGGTGCATCAGCTCCACGATGTACTCGTAGTAGCCGTTGGTCCTGTTGACCCCGCTGGCGAGTAGGTCGGCGTACTCCCTGCTCCTCTCGAAGGCCAGCATCTGGGTGAGGGTGGCCTGCGTGGTGAGAGGCGCTAGCTTCGCGTTGACCCAGGCCCATGTTAGCAGGGCTATCGCGAGCCCCGCCGTCGCCAGGATTATCACCGCTATAGGCTCGGCCTGCCCCCGCAGCATCCTCCATGCCGACAACTTGTAACCCCTAACCGTGTAGACTCGGCGGTCTCCAGGTGATAAGGGGTGCGGTTGGAGAGCCTTGGGCAGGGTTAGGGCTGCGTGTGTAGAGGGCCTCGGCTACCCGGATGTGGGTGACGAGGCTCTAGGGATACTCGCCGATATGGTCTCGGGCGTAGACCTCCTGGTGCTCGTCTGCCCCCTCTCGACGCCCAAACCCCGCCTCCTGGAGCTCCTCGTCTCCGAGCTCGTCGAGCTTCTCGAGGCGCCGGTGGCGGTGGTGCCCTGCGACTGTGAGCTGGTAGACCCCGGGGAGGCGGCTGTAGCGGTTAGGAGGGGAGGTGGGCACCCCCTCCACGAGGAGCCCCTGCTCACCGACGGGGTTGGCGTAGCGGCGGCCGTGTGGAGCGAGGGCGGCTGCGGCTCGGAGAGGAGCGAGGCGCTCGAAGACCTTTACGCCGGGAGGCTCCTGAGGTGGGTGTTTGGGCTCCGTAGGAGCGTCGGGTATGTCGCCGTCTTCTCGAGGAGGGGGTCCGGGCTGCCGCTGCAAGCCGCGCTGCTGGCCTCCGCGGCGGGGCTGGTGGACAGGGTGCAGGCTGGGTGCGGTGGGCTCGACGAGCCCACGGTGCTCGAGCTAGGTTAATAGCGGGTGTTGCGGCGTCTCGTAGTGCAAGGTGTCCGGATGGGTAGTGGCGGCGATAGGCCGCGTTTCATCGTCGACTCGATGCTGGGCGACCTGGCGAGGTGGCTGAGGATACTCGGCTACGACACACTCTACTACCGTAACGCCCCGGACCCGAGGATTGTCAAGGTGGCGTTGGAGCAGGGGAGGATCATCGTGACGAGGGACCGTGGCCTCGCGATACTCGCGAGGAAGAGGGGTGCTAGGTACGTGCTTGTCCGTGGCGAGAGGATAGAGGAGGTGCTCGCGGAGGTCGCGGCGGCCACCGGGATAGCGCTATACGCGGACCCCTCTAGGAGCAGGTGCCCCCTCTGCAACGGCCCCCTGAGACACGTCAATAGGCACGAGGTGAAGGACCGGGTGCCCCCCGAGGTCTACGCGAGATACGAGGACTTCTGGGTGTGCACCAGGTGCGGCCAGGTCTACTGGAGGGGCAGCCACTGGAGGATGATAGAGGAGACGCTCGCCAAAGCCAGGCAGCTGGTCGACAGGGTCGCGGAGAGGATGAAGAGCCCGAGGCTGAGGCTGGCTGTCGAGAAGAGCGAGAGGTAGAGGCTCGGAGGTGCTACGCGGCTCCGCATCCCCCGCCAGGGGGTCTCGGACCCCCCCGGCGGCTTAGCCGAATGCGGGCCTCTCCTCACCGCCACCCGGTACCAGCCAACCCGGCCCGGTTAACCCCTACCGCTCGCCTCTAAACCGGGGGTGGCGTCGAGGCGTCTAGATGGAGGCTGGTGGCGGGATTGTGGCTGCTGGCGTAGAGCTCCTCGAGAAGCCCCTCCCCAAGCCGAGCGAGAATCTTGAGGGCTACGCCTCCGCCCGGGCTCTCGAAGCCCTGGTAGAGGCTAGGCTCGCCCTCCGCTTCATCCGGGAGGGGTTCACGAGGAACGCTGCGGGGAAGGCCTTCCTCGCGTGGAGGGCGTTGACGGCGGCTCTGCTAGCGCTGTGCCTCGACAGGCTGCGGGGCGTGGTGAGGGGCGGCGGGGAGGAGAGGTGGTTGAAGACGGTGGGCCTCCTGAGGGTACCAACCTCGAAGATAAGGAGGCTGTCGGAGCTCCTCGAGGCGTGTGTGCGGGACTACAGCTTCTACACCGACAAGGCGTTCAACCTCCACGATTATGAGTATCATGGCCCCGACCCGGACATGGCGGTATCCAAGTACCGTGATAGGCTGGAGGCTGCCAGGGATACGGTCAGGCTGCTCTCGAAGCTGGCGGGCATAGTGGAGGGTTACGTGAAGCGTAGGCTGGGCGAGATGGGCCGCTGGGGCGCCGAGCACGAGGAGGAGTACAAAAAGCTGTACAGCGAGCTCGCCGAGGCGGAGCAGAGGCTCGGGGTGCGCAGGGCCTAGCCCTGCGCCGCCACGGCCTCCGCAGTCCTCCCGGAGGCCCTCGGCCTAACCCTGAACACCGCTATCCTCCAAGGCTCCTCCGGGTCCTCCGGCTCGATTATCCTGACAAGCTCGGCCTCAAGCCCCTGCTCCTCGAGCATGTACTTCACGTCGTTCACCCACTCGTTGACGCCGCAGGTGAAGCAGAAGTGGCCGCTCACCTTCACGTACACCTTGTCGCCCCTAACCGCCACTATCTCGGCGTGAGCCTCGCCACCCCTCTTCGCGTTATACTCCTCCACAGCCCTCGCTATCACATCTCTAAGCGGGCCGCCGCTGGTAAGCCTCATGGGCATAGACGCCGCCCTTCAACCCCGTTAACGAAGGGGAGTATTATGACAGTCGCTACCCAGGCACCCGCCCGGAGCGCGTCAGGGCTGCAACGGTTTCGCCGTGCCGCCCGACTACCAGCCCTAATATAGCCTCTCTCAAAAGTATGTAGCGTGGATGGGTTGGAGGCTGTAGACTCTTGGCGCTCGTGCTCGAGGTCGGCGGCGAGGAGGCCACCCTCCTGCTGAGGGCCCTTAGGGCTGAGAGGAGGAGGCTCGAGCTGGAAGTCAGGTCCACCCTGGAGAGGGTCAGGAGGCTGGAGGAGAGGCACGGTATGAGCTCCGAGGAGTTCCTCGAGAAGTTTAGGAGGGGGGAGCTGGGCGACGACGAGGAGTACATCGAGTGGTATGGTGAGCTCGTCTTCCTCGAAGAGGCTAGGAGGGAGCTGGAAGAGGTGAAGAGGCTCGAGGAGAAGCTCGCTGAGAAGCTACGTGGAGAGGGTGCTGAGGAAGCTCGAGGAGGTTGAACCCCTCCTCGCAGAGCGCGGCGTTATAGCCGAGTGGAGGTCGGAGACTAGGCTCGTGTTGAGGGGCGAACTCCGCTTCATAGACGGCTCGAGGCTCGTCTTCCTAGAGTACCTTGTGGAGCACGGGAGCGTGGTACGCCGCGTCGCGTACCGCTTCCACTATGAGGATTCTCGTGGCAACCTAGTGTTCAGGTATGATAATGCGCCGCACCACCCCGAGCTGCCCACCTTCCCTCACCACAAGCACCTGGGGGACGGTAGGGTCGTGGAGGCCCGCGAGCCCAGCCTGCCCAGCGTGATAGACGAGATAGTCTCGATGCTGCTTGGGAGGCGGGGCTAGGCGGCGGGGAACACTATCGAAGCGTAGCCGACCACCATGCTCTCGTCGCCGGTCACGTGCCCAGAGTTGTAGTATCTCAGCAGCCTGCCCTCCGTGGCTCCCCTGAGCCTAGCGTACTCCATGGAGGCCATTATCGCGCCGGGCCCGCAGACGGTCGCCCCGGTCTCGACGAGCCTCTTGTAGAAGCCCTCCGTGTCGAGCCTTACTATCCTCTCCACGAGGCTGAGGTCCAGCTCCGCCACCTTCTCGACGACATCCCTGGTGAAGACGACGTAGCCGTAGCTGGGCCCGTGGTGGGTGAAGTCGCTCGACGCTATAACCACAGTCCTCCTCCCGAGCCTATCCGCGACACGCGCCAACACCTCAGCCATCCTCCTCGCCTCCACTGGCCCAGGCTCCTTGGAGACCACGGGCACCAGGCGGAAGCCGTCGCCGTAGATGTACTGGAGGAAGGGGAGCTGCACCTCCACGCTATGCTCCTCGATGTGCGCCAACGGGTCGTCGACCAGCAGGCCCCCAGCCTCCTCGAGGGCCAGCCTCACAAACTCCTCGTCGACCTCGACCGTGCCGAGGGGCGTAGCCCACCTCCTGAAACGCAGCGTGGTCGTGTAGACTCCGCCGTAGCCCGTGTGGTTAGTCCCGATGACGACGACCGTATCCACCTCCGGGAGGTTCTCGGCGAGCTCGAGGTAGAGGTGGGCGGCGCACGGCCCAGAATACTGGTAGCCTGCGTGCGGCGCCACGCCGGCCACCGGCGTATACTCCATCCTGGAGCCCCTCTCCGGCAGCCTACCAGGCCCGAAGCGGGAGTCCCTGAAACACCACTCGATGGTCTTCAGGAGCTCCTCTCGGTCAACCGGGTAGAAGCCCCAGAGCGCAGCCTGAGGCATCCTAACATCCTCATACACGCTCACGCCTAGCCCTAGAGCATCTAGGCTGACACCAGCTTATCCAGCCCCCGCCGCGGGCCCAGGAGGCTACCCCCCACCCCTAAGCTCCCTGAGGAGCTCCGCATAGACGCGGAGCTGTGGCTTATAGCGGCGGGTGTAGCCCACCGGGTACGCTATGTTCGCCTCTACTAGCACCTCTGCAGCAGCCACCAGCCTAGGCTCCCTCGCCTCCACGCCCTCCACGAGCAGCCTATAGGCCAGCTCCAACGCCTCCCCGGCTCCCACCCCAAGCCTCTCCGGGAGCAGACGGTACAGGGCATCCTCCAGCACCGCCCTACGCGCATCAACCCACTCCCTGACGGCATCCTCATCGAGGTGTGCGACTTCGGGCAGGTAGCCGGGCAGCCTCCCGACAAGCCTCTCATACTCGCCGAGCCCGACTCTACACCCGTGCAGCCTGCAGTACTCCTCGTAGAGGGCGGTGAAATCATCCCCGGGCATCTCGTCGACAAAGAGCATGTACACCCTGTAGCCGGTAAGCCTCGCCAACACGCCACGCTTCATGAA
>WAOO01000010.1 GCA_015521195.1 Pyrolobus sp.
AGGCTCCTCCAGGGAGAGCCTCCAAGAGACCACCGTGAGGAAAGCCTCGGAGAGGAGCTCGTAAAGGCCAACATAGCCTACCCGTGTCAACTGGGAGCAACACGCCTATACCTACCACAGCTCCCCTTCTACCCCACACTCCTCTCGAAAATCGCCGCAGGCGGCACGGGCAGAGTCGGGATAGACGATGTTGTGGCTGGTGAAAGGCTGCTACCGAGGTGTAACCCCGGCTGCGAAGACTTCTAGCTCTCCCGCGTTACACCGCGTCACACGAGATACTCGACTTTTATCCTCGTGACGCACCCCGGGTCCAGCCCGGCAAGCATCAGAACATCGTTGTTCGCTACCAGCGCGTCTACAAGCCCACTGGCCTTATAATCGCTGGTTACGAGCACCACTTCGTCGGATGCATGTTGCGTTAAGCTGCACAAGCTCAATATAATCGCAATGTCTTCCTCATCCACCTTGCCCGGCCTCCTCTTCCTCAGCTGCCCCGAGATGCGCGTAGCTACCGGCAGAAGGTTTTGCAGCCGAGGCCCGAGACCAACTCTGCACCCCAATCCATTCTCGACGTACGAGCGGAGCGTCGACTCCACGCTATTCACTATGGTCTCCATCCTTGCAGATAGAAGCGAGTATAGCGCGTCTAGCAGCGCTACGAGATGCCTAACGTTTTGCAGAGAATCGGCTATGAATATGGCTACTTTTCCTCGATATCTACTCGCTTTTTCCGAAAGCAGGCTAAGCATCACGGTGTAGAGGAACGAGTCTTCCCTCCCTTGGCGCATCTTTTCGAGCAGCGCTAGCATCCGGTATACGCTTCCGCGCGCCATATGCCTCGAGAGCGCACTGTATACCATACTCTTGATTTCACTGTACCTCTCTTTGAAGCTCCTCGCAGAAGCTCTAAGCCTATGGTCGAAAGAATCTAGCACCGCACGGGTGACTATGCAGGCGCCTCCCCCTCCTAGAAGCCTCCTAACCCTGTCTTCGAGCAGCGGCGCCCTGGCGTAAACGCCTACATCGAGAGAATAGATTCTCAGGTTTGTCAACGTCTACTGCCCCGCAAGCACGTCGATAACCTCTCCGAGCGCCTCTCGTGCGACGCCGGGCATCTCCTCTACTATCCTCGCGTATCGCCCTGCACTGGTCAGGGCTGTGAGCGCTGCGAGGATAGCCGCTGCTTTCACAGCCTGGCCGAGTAGGCGCTTCTCCCGCTTCACAGCCATGTATATCATCTTGACCGCTGTGAGCGTCTGCAGGATGGCGTCTAGCAGCTTATCATGCTGGCCGTGCACCCCGCCGTATACTACGGTGTACAGCTCGTCGACCTTCCGGCTGAACTCGTCAACCTGGTGCTCCACATACCTATCCACGTCTATCGATTCAAACAGCTTGCCCAACACGCGCCTGTCTAGCCGCTCGACGCTCTCCAGTATCAGCCTCTCCGCCTGCGCCACAACCTCACGGGCGCCGCGGGGCTGCACCCTCTCCAGCCACTCGCGGAGCCCACCGATAACATGGTCGACGATTTTCTCCAGCGCTTCTTCGACCACATCGACGACTGTGCCCCGGACGCGCTCCTCTAGCATAAACCATCCTACAGCCATGCTGACGACGGCTACTGCGCTAGCCTCCGCGGCGCTCAAGCTCTATCACCTCTCCTAGCCTCCTCCCCCTCACCTCGGGGAGCCTGTAGACGTAGCTTAGTATCTCGTCCAGGCTCCTGCCACCCCACTCCCCGACAACCTCCTCAACCGCACTCCGCAGGGGCTCCGGCGGCTCGACCCGCGCCGGGAGGGCGCGATACTCGGCGCGCCTGAGCTCCAACCGGTAGGGGTCTATGTCGAGCCGCTCCTCGACGAGACCTGCGTCTGCAAGCTCCTCTACCACGTCGAGGACCTCGCGGGAGAACGGCCCATAGTGCCACCTGACCCACCTGAAGAGGGGGCGCGCCCCCTTCCGCGCGGCCGCCAGGTCAACGAGGAACAAGAGCTTTACGAGCATGGTCCGCGAAACCCGGCCGCCGAGCAGCCTCAACAGGTAGTAGACGGTGCGGGCGCGCACATCCATAGCCCCCTGCAACCCTCCAAACCGTTCTTAACCCCGAATAGTGTGAAGGCAAGTTCTCTAATCGTTATAAAATCCTTTCACGCGGCCACCGCTATATTACCGGCTCCTCAATTCTTCATACAGTCTGCCGCTCCAAGGCTTTCAAAGCAACGGTGTTGGCCTCCAGCTGCGAGAACTAAGAACCTAGCGTTGCCAACCACCCTCCAGGCAGTCTACCTGGCTCGACTGCCGCCGGAGAACCGCCAAGATACCGGCGGACGGCTCCAGCGGGTCTACCCAGCGGCCGGAGTCCTCGTCGTAGAAGGCCACCAGGAGCTCGACGGGGTAGCCGTGGGGGTTGGTAATCCTCACCACGTAGTAGCAGCAGCCGGTGCCCTCGTTTCAGCTCGGCACGCCTGGAGCCACGAGGGAGTTGCAGCGAGCGTTGTCAGAGGATGATGAGCATCCCTCTCTCGCGGCGAGCCTCTTGCAGCCTGTTGGGGCTTCTCCTAGGTTGGTGTGGAGGAGGCTGAGGGGCTGCTACGCGGGCTGCAGCCTAGCGCGGTTGTCGGGTTGAAGCCCGGTGGGGTTAGGCGGGTCTCCGAGAACCTGCTGGTCGAGAAGACGGGCGACGGTAGGATAGTGTTATACGAGGTTGTTGAGCCCTGAGCCGAGGAGCGGGCCCGGGTTTCGAGCGCCGTAGGGGCCGTGGAGGCTGCTGTGCTCGAC
>WAOO01000011.1 GCA_015521195.1 Pyrolobus sp.
CGACCACCCGGTTATGAGCCGGGCGCTCTACCGGGCTGAGCTACGGGCCCAGCGGGTTCCGTTAACCAAGGCGTCCAGGCTCCCTTTATAAGCGTTGTCCTTTGGTCTTGTGGCCGTCTCGGCCGAGTTGGCCGGGTTGTGGTTGTTAATAGGGCGGGTCTCCGGGTCTAGAGACCCTGGGCTGGGCTCGTGGCCTCTCCGCTCAAGCCGTACCACCATTGGATGGGCGATGTTAGGCTCTACGAGGTGGGGTTCGACACTATAGTCGACTTCTTCTACAGGCTCGCGGAGGCCGCCGACAGGCTGAAGGAGGATGGCCTCTGGTTCCGCTACGGCCCCGAGAGGCTCCCGGAGGTCATCGAGGTCCCTGCCCGCGGCACCCTCCGCGTCAAGTACGGGTTCCCCGTGTTCCAGAAGGGAGGCGTCTGCATGGACGTTACTAACGTGGAGCAGGCTGGCATAGCCGAGGATGCTGGCGCGGTCTCCGTAATGGTGCTTGACAAGCTGCCCTATGATGTGAGGAGGGCTGGCGGCGTCGCCAGGATGGCGGACGTGAAGGTCATCGAGGAGGTGATGCAGAGCATAACGATACCGGTGATGGCGAAGGTCAGGATAGGCCACTATATGGAGGCGAAGATACTGGAGGCGATAGGCGTCGACATGATAGACGAGAGCGAGGTTCTGACCCCCGTAGATGAGCATCATCATATCAACAAGTGGGAGTTCACCATACCCTTCGTCAACGGCGCCAGGAGCCTGGGCGAGGCGCTTAGGAGGATAACGGAGGGCGCCTCCATGATAAGGACGAAGGGCGAGGCTGGCACCGGCAACGTCGCGGAGGCGGTGAGGCACATGAAGCAGATTATGTCCGAGATATGGGCTCTCCGCGCGATGCCCCCGGAGGAGAGGATGAGGAAGGCCAGGGAGTACGGCGTCCCCTACCAGCTGGTCGAGCTCACCGCAAGGCTGGGGAGGCTCCCGGTGGTCAACTTCGCGGCTGGCGGGATAGCGACGCCCGCCGATGCAGCGCTCATGATGTGGCTTGGGGCCGACGGTGTCTTCGTGGGCTCGGGCATCTTCAAGAGCAAGGACCCGAGGGAGAGGGCCGAGGCGATAGTACTAGCCACCTCGATGTGGGACGACCCCGAGATGGTCGCCGAGGCCCAGAGGATGGTGTCGGAGCAGAAGAGCATGATGGGCATAGACATTAGGAGGCTCAAGCCAGAGGAGCTGCTCCAGGTGAGGGGTGCGGAGGCCTAGAAGCGCCTCCTGCCCAACGGAAGCTCCTTCAACACCTCGTCGTAGACCCGGAGGTATGCTGGGAGCTGCCAGGCCCACGTCCTTCCAATCCACTCCGCCTCCTCTATGGGCTCGAGGCGCACGCCCTCCAGGCTCGCCAGGATGTCGTTCTCGAGGAGTATCCTCCGGAGCCTGAGCCGTGCCCCAACATCATCGGGCCTCTTGGATAGCTCGGGGAGCATCCCCTGCTCCAGCACCCTGCTCAACACGTGGTAGACCAGCGGTTTGATGCGCGTCACCAGCCACTCTCCAACACTCCACGATAGCCTTGAGAGCTCGTAGACGGCTTTAGGAGACCCACCCGTAACCTCGTAGAGGGCGCCGGGGTCGCCCCTCCACCCTAGGCTCGAGGCCAGCCTCTCGTGGTCGTCTCTCCCCATGTGCCAGAGGAGCGCCAGGGTGGCGCCGTGTATCGCTGATGCCGACATAGACTCTATGAGCGACTCCCCCGACGCCACGAGGACGACCCCGCACTCGCAGCCGCCGAGGGTGAGCGTCTCGACGAGGCTGCGGAGGAGCTGGAGGGGCTTCCCCCTCATCATCCAATCAAAGCCGTCGATGATGAGCAGTGAGCGCCTGCCGAGGGTTACGGCGAGCCTGCCTATCGTGGAGCCCCTGACGGGAGCCTCTCTAGCCGACAGCCTCCTGGCTAGCTCGACGCCCGCCCGGCCCAGCCTACCCAGGATTATCGGTGGCTCGGTGTAGAGGTTGACGTAGACGCTGCGCAGGCCCGCCCGGTTGCCCGCCAGCGCCAGGCATCTCAGCAGGTGGCTCTTGCCGGAGCCCCTGGGGCCGTGCAGCAGCACCGGGCCTGCCTCGAGGATGTCGAGGAGCCGTTCGATCGTGTGAATCCGCGGTATATAGTGCCTCCCGCATACCCTCTCAGCATGCTGCTCATATGCGTTCAGATACGCTTCGAGCAAAACCGTCCCCGGAACTTCGCCAGGATTTCAAAGTGTAAGCCTTACCCCGCTCCTCTGCGGTGCAAGAGGATGGGCAACTCTAAAGGTATACGCCTATTGTACTACGAGTGGTGTAGACGGTGAGCGTGGTCATCAGTGTGAGGGTGCCTCGGAGGCTTAAGGAGGAGCTGGAGAGGCTAGGCATCAACTACTCTGCGGCGATACGCGAGTTTCTAGAGGAGCTGGTGAGGAGGGAGAAGGCGCGGCGGTTGAAGGCGGCGATGGACGAGCTTAGAGAGAGCATAGGGCGCGTAGACGGCAACCTTGCGGCCCTGTTCGTGAGGGAGGATAGGGATGGCAGGTGAGAGGCTCGTTGTGGATGCGAGCGTCGTGGTGAAATGGGTTATACCCGAGGAGTATACGGAGCAGGCGGTGCTACTCCGAGACGACCATCTAGACGGTAGGGTGGAGGCCCATGCGCCGGACCTTCTGCTCCTAGAGGCGGCGAGCGCTTTGAGGAAGTACGTGCTACGGGGGATACTCGACGCTCGTAGAGCCCTGCGGGCGCTCCAGCTGCTCGCCGAGGCTGGCGTAAGCCTTAGGCCGGTCGACGGAGAGCTTGCCCTAGAGGCTCTCCGGCTGAGCCTCCAGCTTGGCGTAACGCCCTACGACGCCGCCTACATAGCGCTCGCCCGTAGGCTCCGGGCACCGCTCTACACGGCCGACGATAGGCTCGTATCGAACCCCGCAGTGGCGAGCCTAGGCATAGTGCGGCACATTCGGGAGTACCGGGTAGCCCCGCGGCACTAAACCAGGCGTGACCCGCTCAACCGCCTAGCCGGTAGCAGGTTGAAGGGTTCAGGGTGTGGAGAGCAGCTTTAGCACCACTGGCAAGAGGAGTGCAACTAGAGTCGCCCATATCGAGGCCAGTAGGCCTATCAGCCACTTCACCAGGCTATCTATCCTCTCATCGAGCCTCCTAATCTTCTCGCGAAGCTCCTTCTCAAGCCTCTCCATCCTCTCCTCCAGCCTCCTCAGATCCTCCTTCGTCGCAACCTCCCTGAGCACAGCGTTAACGAGAAGCACTCTAAGCTCACCCTCCGAGGCTATATCGGCGGCAAGCATCCTAGCGAGTCTCCTCCGGCCAGCCTCGTCCCTCTCAAGCTCCTCTAGGAGACGTGGGAGGATAGACACTGGTCGCCTCCCGGCCCACAACACGTCTACGAATAAGGCTTAACCGTTTACCGGTGCTCCCAGACGCTTACTGCAGCCCTTGTGAGCTCCAGCAGCCTCCTGGCGGCGGCTCCGAGCCTGCCGCCCCTCCCGGCGTACAGCCTTAGGAGGCGCCCCGGCTCCTCTGCGGCGAGCCTCGCCGCCTGGAGCGATACGTGGAGGTTGTGGAGGGCGAGTGCCTTGGGCTCAGACGCCATCTCGTCCAGCGTGTCGAACCCCGCGCACCAGGGGCAGGTGCAGTGGTCCGCTGGCCTCAGCCTGGAGCCCCTCGCCTCGAGCCTCGCCGGCAGCCTGCCAGTGAGATACTCTTCCAGCGGCGCATACCAGAGCCTCTTCGCCGCCGCAATCACGAACGTCTTCGAGTCCATCGAGTCAGCGCCGGCGGCGTACAGGAGGGGTATGTTGACGGGGGAGGCGACGCCCAGCACGTGGAGCCAGGCTCCCCGCGGCAGCAGCCTCCTGGCCTCCACGAGCCTCTCGACGATGTAAAGGGGCCTCCCCCGGTAGGGGACCAGGCCCCCCACGGCGAACCCGTCAACCTCGTCTAGGCGTAGACTGGCTCTCTCCCGCAGCTCCCTCGCGAGCATCCCGAGGAGGAGGCGGAGCTCGCCCTCCCCCCGGTAGTGGAGGACTATGAGGAGCCTCGTGGAGCTCCTCACCCTCAACTGGTAGGCTAGGGCCGCGTTCCTCGCGGTGACCCACAGCCTGTAACGCGCATCCCCGTCGGAGCCCGCCAGGGGATAGTCGAGGGTGAAGGCGTAGTCGGCTCCGAACCCCTCCTGCACCCTCAACACCTCCTCGACCAGCCCCTCGTCGTCCGGCAGCCTCTCCGGCTCGCCGGGCCCACCCCCAGACCCGTGGAGGCCGGCGAGCCTCCTGGTAGAGTCGCGTATGTAGAGGAAGCCCCCGGAGTCGACCCACGCGACGACGCCCGGCGAGAGGTGCACCTCCTTCCGGTAGCCTCGGCCGAGCAGATAGAACGCGTTGAGCATCACATGGGGCCATGAGGCGCCGCGCGGGGGAGGCTCCCAGTGCCTAGGCTGCCCGCCGCCAGCCCCCAGGTTGTACACCGGCACCAGCACCGGCCGCCGCCACTGCAAACCACTACTCCAGAGTGTAGTGCGACAGTGTCACCATACTCTAGGCGAAGCGTCAGGCTGAACAGCGAGATGCTTAAACAGGGTTAATACCTAGCCTTTGCCCCGCTCCTCCTCCACCGCCCTCGCAGCCCTCAGTATCAGCCAGTCGCGGAGCACCGTGACAGCCGCGGATATGAACGCGAAGCCCGCCAGCCCCGCCATGAGCCCCGCTGTAACGCGGGGAGGCTGGGCGTAGAGGAGGCTCACGCTATACGAGAAGAACATGTAGGCAAGCGCGGTGAACACCGCGGCGAACACAAGCGAAGCTATGCTCCGGACCCGCTCCATAGCATCGCCTGGCAAGCCTGCCCCGCGGCAGCCGAGCCACCAACCCCCTATTTCCTGCCCCCCGATACCGCGGCGCGCAGGTCGCGCAGCACCTTGCAAAGCAGGTTCGTCATCCTGAGTATATCCCCGTTATCCGGCTTATCCTTCGAGACCCTCATCTCGACTATCAGGGGCTTCTCCTCACCATAATGCCTGTCAGTCACCCCGCCCTGCTCGGGGTCCACGATTATCGTCGGAGCCTCCCGGACCTCATTGTTATACTCGACTATACCTCCAAGCGCGAATATCGGGACCCAGTTCTCGAGAGACCTGGTGACGAGCAGCGTCTCCAAAACCCTCTGGTCGAGGGAGAAGCTGAGCGTCGTCGTTATCACCGTCGCCCCCTTGAGGACAAGGCTCCTCGCAATCTCCGGCGCCAGCAGGTCATCCTCTGTCATCACCCCAATCTTCCTCTCAAGGTGGTCGACGACAACGACATCCTTGCCGCTGGTAATCCCTAGGCTCTTCTCCCTCTCGTTGACAATCAGCTTCCTATACTTCGCTATCACATCACCCGTCGGAGATATCACGAAGGTCGTGAGGAAGATGCGGGGCCCCGCCCTCTCGATTATAGGCCCGCCGACTATGAAGATGCTGTTCTCGAGCGCCACCTTCCCCAGATACTCTGTCGTCGGCCCCGGTATCCTCTCAGCCTGATGCTTCACAATGTTAGCCGCCCTCTGCTCGGGATAGAAGAGGTAGAAGGCACCGATGTTCACGAACGCCGGTAGGACGGCCACGTGGACACCGCCGTTCTTGTCGATAACTTGTCTCAGGAGCTTCCTGACCCTATCAAGGTTGCTCCTCTTGACGAGGAGCTTCAACTTCATATGGAGGAGCGCTATCCTGAGTGTCCTAGCCTGGCTCATCGTTTGCACCTCGGGCTTCCCGGGGTGCAGGGGTCCCCTCGGAAAATTGTGCGGATAAGTATAAATCATTTAGGAGCGCCTTGTAGTCGCCCCAGTATCTCCTCTACTGCCCTCTCGACCTCGAGTATCTCCTCGTATATGTCGCTGAGGAGCCTCTGATAGTCAACCTCGCCCGCCTCCACCCTATCCATGAGGTCTAGGAGCTCCTCGGTCCTCTCCTCCGACACCATCCTCTTCACAACCGGCACCTTCCCGCCCAGATAGTCCACCAGGTAGTGGTAGACGCCGCGGCCCCTGGCGGTGGGCATGAGCCACCCGAGCCTCGGCACGAGGAGCACGTAGCGCCTCTGGAAGAGCGTGTCGACAATCCTCGCGTAGGTCGATGGCCTCCCAATCCTCTTCTCCTTCATCAGCTTCACAACCTCAGCCTGCGTCAACGGCCAGGTTACCGGCACGCCCTCCACCCTAGTCACCGTGTACTCTCCAGGCTCGACGAGCCTCACGCGCGGCAGGAGCCTCTCCCTCAGCCTCTCCTCTGCATCCTCGTAGGCGAGGAGGTAGCCCGGCTCAACAACCCTAGCCCAGCCCTCGATACGCGCAACGGCCTCGCCATCCACCCTAGCCTCCAGCACCTGCACCTCGACCTTCGCAGGGGCCATCTGGCTCGCGATGAACCTCCTGAATATCAGCTCGTATAGCCGGTAGTGCCTCTGCGTGAGCGGCCTCGGGGTCTCGACGACACCCTCCTCGACAAGCTTTCTCAACGTGGCGGCGTCGATGGGCCTAGTGGGCCTAATCGCCTCGTGCGCCGCCTCAACACCCTTCAGCTTCTCCCTGGGCTCCCAACGCCTCGGCCGGAAGAGCTTCTCGACACCCTCCTCGCCCCATCTCTGCCTGATATACTCCCTAGCCACCGCGATACCCGCGTCGCTGACGCGAGTCGAGTCGGTGCGGTGATAGGTTATGAAGCCCATCTCGAAGAGCTCCTGCGCAACCTGCATCGCGACCGGCGCCGGCATCCTGAGAGCATTCCACGCGTCTTCGAGCATCGCGTCTGTCGTGTAGGGTGGCAGCGGGTTGATGTCGGCAACCTTCCTCTCGACCTCGACCAGCGAAACCTTAGAGCCTACATCAAGCCTCCCGAGAAGCTCGCCGCCAACCTCAACTTGGACCACGCACTCGCCTGGAGAGCGCCCGAGGCAGACGCGGAGCCTCGGGCAGCCCTCCCGAGGCCTCCCAGCCCTACCCCTCCTCCTATACCCGCAGAGCTTCGCCTCCCTCGCGAACTCCTCGGCCCTAGTCACTATCCAGCCGAGGACCGGCGTCTGGACGCGGCCGGCCGACAGGTTCCGGTTGGGTATGCGCTCCCTACAGCTCTCGATGATAGCCTTGTACGCGTTTATCCTCTCCCTAATCTCGGCCACGACCCTCCTCGTCCTCTCGCCGTGCTTAACCTCCCCGGCTATAATCGCGGCGAGCTTCTTGCGGAGCAGTTTCACCCTCTTCTCGAGCCTCGGGAGTATGCGCGGACAGTAGTAGTCTAGCCAGAAGTGCCTCCAGAGTATCGGGGAGAGGGTGAAGCCGACCCACCGGTCCTCAACCCTGCGGACCGTCTGTGCTTCGACGAGCCTCGGGTTGAAGTCCCTCGGGTTCCTAATCGCTTCGAGTATAGCCTTCCTCGTCACCTCGTGGAACTCTATCCTCTTAAGGCTCCTGGCGAAGGGCGAAACGAGCATGGCCACGTCCCATCCTATCTTCTCGCCCTCCGTGTCCGGGTCGGTGCCTATCATCACAATGTCGACCTCGGCGGCGAGCTCGCGGAGCGCCTTGACAACCGAGAGACTATTCCTTATCGATGGTGAGCCGCACCTCGGGCAGTAGAGGGGGAGGCCGTTCTCGTCGAGCAGCCTCCCCGGCCTCCTCCCCAGCGCCTTCTCGACAACCTCCCCCATGCTCCGGAGCTCCTCAGGGAGCGGCGAGGGGTTGGCGGCCGACTGGAAGCCGCACTCCGGGCACTTCACCATCGGCGTGTAGACCGGCAGGTAGCACGTGCCGCCCCGTTCGACGCAAGACCTGTAGCGCCCATGGTCAACCACGAAGACCCCGTGTTTGTTGATGGAGCTGCTCCAGTCGAAGCCCGTGACATACTCCTCTATCCTCCCCTCCCTACCCCGATGCTCGAAGACGCGGAGCCATGTCGGGGGCGTCGAGTCGAGCGGGTAGTAGGGCTTGGCGAGGTCGTAGATGTGGCCGCCGGAAGCGATGATTGTGAGCACGTAGTCGCCTGTAGAGACCTCATAGGCGCGGAGCCCGGCGACCTCCCTGACGCTAGGCCTCCCGAAGAACCTGGCGATTGTCCTCGCCTTGTTCGGAGACTCTACTATGAGAAGCGCGGTCTTCACACGGTCTAGTATCTCGGGGCGCACTCTACCCTCGAGTACCTCCCTCACCCTCCTCCTATCCTCGTCTATCTCTCGGAGCACCCTGTCGAGGTCTATCTCGTCGAGGGGTTTGAGCTCAGCCTCGCCGATATACCAGCGTAGCCTCCTCCTCAGCCCCTCCAGGAGCCTCTCATCGTCAACCACTATCACGGAGAGGCCCTTGGTTATGCCGCCCGCGTAGAGCCTCGAGGTCCTCCCAGACGCCTGGATGTAGGTCGCGACATCCGGTACCATGATGTAGGTCTTGTCGCCCTCCCTCACTATCGCCACGTCAGGCGCCTTCTCGAGAGCCTCCCAGACGTCCCTCCTCTGGAGGGCCCTCCTCACAAACTCCAACGCCTCGGCGAAGAGCCTCGCATCGCTGCTCTTCACCTCCCCGCTCCTAAGCTCCTCCGCAACCCTCCTCATCGCGGCGGGCGAGCGCGCCCTGTAAACCCTCCTCAGCCTCGCCAGTAGCCTCTCAGCCTCCTCCGCCACATCCCTCGGCGCGTGCTCGGCCAGAAGCGATAGGGCCCTCATGATGTTCGCGGGGCTCGGGTCCTCAAAGCGCGCCGAGAACCTGTGGCGGGGGACGCCTGCGAACACGGCGTACCTTATCCTCTCGGGGAGGTCGAGACCCCTCACCGCAACGCCATAGTAGATGGCGACGCCGACGAGGACCTGCGTCTCACCCCTACGGAACCTCTCGAGGGCCTCCGGGTTCCTCGAGGTGAAGGGCTCAGCCGCCACCCCAGCCTCTCGGAGTCTCTCTGCAAGCTCCTCGGCGTAGGAGGCCCCCCTGTCCACCGGGACGTATACGAGGCCGCCGTCGCCAAGCCTCTCTACAAGCCTCACAACCTCCTCCTCTATGCCGTCGCGAGGATAGACATAGGCGTCGACGATGTTACGGTAGAGCTCGGGGCGGGACCCCGCCTGGAACCCGAGGAGAACCTCGAAGAGCCTAATGCGGGTCCCCCGGGGCCTTCCCGTCGCAGACGAGACCACGAGCACGGAGGTGCAGTCAGGCCGGTTGCACTCGCCGCAGAGGCATCTCCTCCGCTCCTCGAACCTCGCCTCCAGACCCCTAGCCTTCTCCACCACCTCCGCCAGACGCCTCCTCAAC
>WAOO01000012.1 GCA_015521195.1 Pyrolobus sp.
CTCCTGGAAGAGAGCCGAGAGCTGCGATAAGCTTAGACTGTGTGATAGGAGCCCTAACAGCATCCGCGTGCCTGTTGCTACCGCAGCTCCAATAGGCGGAGATAATAGTGCGACGGCGAGCCTAACCATGCACTCTTCGAGATTCTCGCCCAGCGATACACTGAAACCGAGTACGAGCAACGAGACGACAACGAGGAAATCGGCGAACTCGAGTACCACAGCTTACACCACGTGGTGGGGGTCAAGTGTAATACCTTCAGTATCTTGCTGAACGCTGAGCCTGCGAAGGCGCAGTCGTTAGCCTACGGGCTAGGTTAACACGTCTCTATAACACATGTTATTGTCTCGTATCTCACCCGCCTCTATTACTATGAGTGCTGTGTTAATTTCGTTTCTCTTGTTTATTTCGGAGCTTGCCTATTATTCGAGCATATATTTCATCATCATGGAAGGTGCGGAATTTGGGAGTATCTCGGCGCGAGTTTCTAAAGATGGCTGCGGCTGCGGGTATAGCGGCGTCGCTCGCCTCTACGCTACGCCCGCCTAGCGTCGAGCGTGCGTTGAGTGTCGCTGCAGCGGAGGGCGAGGAGAAGCCCGTTGAGTTTAGGGTTGCGAAGCAGGCGTGTCTCATCTGTGGCCAAAGGTGTCCCTTCGAGATACACGTTGCTAGGCTTGGCGGCGCCGAGGTCATCACTAGGGTTGTGCCGATAATCGACCCGGAGTACCCGGAGTACTTCGCCGCCTGCGGCAGGCCTCAGGTTGTACAGGAGTTGAGGGTTCTCGAGGAGCGCATCCCGGGGCCTCTCCTACGCGTCGGAAGGCGCGGCGAGGGCAGGTTCAAGCAGATATCATGGAGCGAGGCTCTGGACCTGCTAGCCCGCTGGGTGCGCGAGTATCTAGACGAGCCTTGGAAGATAGTGGTGTTGAGCCATCAGGGTGCTGAGGGTGGCTTGGTGCGCAAGTTCTTCGAGGAGTATATCGGCACCGAGAACGTCACAGAGCATTGCGACACGTGCCATACGGGGATGGATGAGGGGCACCGCTTCATCCTCGGCAAGTTCGCCGGCCCGGCGAAGTTCCAGCCCGACTATCGCAACGCGAAGCTTGTCGTCCTGATGGGTAGGAACCCCGTCGGCGGTATAGTGGCGTCCGCGTGGACCAAGATGTTCGTGGAGGGGCGCGAGGCCAAGACGAAGTTCATAGTGTTCGATGTGCGTAGGAGCAGGTTGACTGACCTGGCCGACGAGTACTATATCATACCGCCTGGCTTCGACCTCGCAATATCCCTCGCAATCCTCAATGTTATCCTCACCGAGCGGCTGTACAACACGGAGTATCTCGTAAAATGGACTAATGCTCCGATGCTCTTCTACTATAGCGGCGACCTTTCCACAGTGGAGCCCGTCAGGCTCGCAGATAATCCGAAGATGCCGGGCAAGAAGACATACCTTGTGTACGACGAGGCCGACGGCAGGTTCAAGCTCAAGGTCGAGGCTAGGAGGCCCTCCCTCGAGTACACCGGCGAGTATAACGGAAGACCCGTCGCGACAGCGCTTGTGATACTGCGTGACGCTGTGAAGGGCTACACTCCCGAGTGGGCCGAGGGGCTCCAGAGGAGGCTCTTCGGCCGCGTCTATGTCAAAGCCTCTGATATAAGGAGGGTTGCCCGTGAGCTTGCGGAGGCCGCTCCACGCGCCTTCATCGACCACGGGTATAAGGGTACGAGGTACTACAACGAGGGCATGTTGAAACGCGTCAACCTCCTCATCAACGTGCTGCTCGGCTCGGTCGGCGCCAGGGGCGGCTTGGCTTACGCGGCGGGCAAGCCGAAGATACCATCCACCTGGTCGATACTAGGCTTTAGGAGCATAGCGGGGGGTAAGAAGGGCGTCTCGATACCGGAGTATTGGGAGCAGAACGGAGTCGCTAACGTGAGGCCCCACTGCTGGTCGATGCTCGTCGTCCGCACTATAATCGAGGGGAAGCCCTACCCGATAGGCCTCCTCTTCATACACCGCCAGAACCTCGTATCGCACGCCATAGGCGGTAGGAGGCTTGCGGAGGCGTTGAAAGACGAGAACCGCGTGAAGCACATAGTGGTGCTCGACTCCACCTTCAACGAGACTGTGATGTACGCCGACCTGGTGCTGCCGGTAACCATGTTCTTCGAGGAGGAGGCGCCGACTCTGCAATACGCGAAGAAGAGCTACGTCGACTTCATCGTAGACGCTCAGAAGGCGGTAGACCCGCCGAGCTGGGTCGACGCGAGAGACGCCTGGTGGATTATCGTTGAGCTTGCCAAACGCCTCGGCATAGCGCCGTCGGGGCTCCGCGTTGACCCGGTAGAGGTGAAGAGGAGGCAGGCTGAGAAGCTCGGGATAAACTATGAGGAGTTGCGTAGAAGGGGCTACGTCCTCTGGAAGAAGAGCCCGAAGTACCACCCGTGGGGCGGTAAGCCGCTCTCGACGGTCACGGGAGAACTTGAGATAATCAACGTGAAGCTTCTCGAAGAATACCGGAGCTACATCGGTAGAGAGTCTCCGCTCAACCCGTTCCCGGCTTGGATACCGCCCCTCTGGATACGCGAGAAGTGTAACGGTGGAAACGGGCCGTGTAGCCTCGCCGACAACGAGTTCGTGCTCGTCGAGTACCAGGAGTCTGTAACCGCCACAAACATGTTCATAAGGTTCGCCAAGAGCGTCCACGACATCCTCGAATGGAAGCAGGTGTATGGCGTCAGGATACACCCGGAGAGGGCCAAGAAGCTCGGCCTGAAGACCGGCGACATGGTGCGCCTAGTCGGACCCAACGGGGAGATACGGGCGAAGGTGATTGTAACCGAGGATGTAGACCCGTACGTCGCGGCGGCACCCCACGCTACCGCAGTCGACACGAAGGTCGTGCCCCTGGAGGCTGTCATCGAAGGCAAGGGCGGCGTGAAGAGGGTCAGGTTGTTCGCGGAGGGCGGGGGCTATGGCGTCAACGCCAACATGCTGGCCGACCCGTTGAGGCACGTTGTGCCCGAGGAGGGTTTACGCGCAGCCCAGAACGACCTGATCGTGCGCATCGAGAGGCTCTAGGGGGTGGTGGGTGGTGGCTCGCGCCGCGATGATAATAGACTTGAATAAGTGCACTGGTTGCCTCGCCTGCGTCGAGGCGTGCCTAAGGGAGAATGTGGCGAGGTATACGGGTGACGGTCGCTACGTGCTGCCAGAGGGCAACAGCGTGTTCTACGCGAGGACTAAGCCGGTGATAGCGACTGGGAGGAACGTCTACGTCGACTCCCGCATGTACTTCGTGCAGTGCATGCACTGTGATAACCCGCCGTGCGCCCTCGTATGTCCGACCGGCGCCACCTACAAGACTAAGAACGGCATCGTGATGCTCGACCATAGCAAGTGCATCGGGTGCAGGGCGTGCATCATCGCCTGCCCATACGGCGCACGCAGCCTATACCGCGGCGTGCTGGAGGGCAGGCCTCTGCACCGGTACGCGTTGGAGCCCGGTTATCCCGACAAGTGCACCTTCTGCGTCCACCGCGGCTCGACGAGCGGGCCCGCCGAGTGGACGCCAGCGTGTGTAGAGGCTTGCGCCTTTGGAGCCAGGATATTCGGAGACCTTGACGACCCGTCTAGCCTCGTCTCTAGGCTCGTGAGGGAGGGTAGGGTTGTGACGCTGGCGCCGGAGCTGGGCACCCGCCCCAAGCTGTTCTTCGTGCCTCCTGCTAGGAGCATGCCCCGCACCAGGAGGGGGTGATGGGCTGTGAAGCGCTCGTGGTGGGCCCTGCTCGTGATAGGCATAGTGTGGTCGGTGCTGATGGGCTACGGCATCTACGCCTACCAGACTATCGCCGAGCCATCGCCGCTCTACGCGCTGGTACCATGGGGCGCCATGGTCACCGGCTATGTGTTCTTCGCTATAAGCAGCGGAGGCGTCTTCGACGCGCTGGCCATCCGGCTCGGACTGTACTGCGAGGAGGAGGCTAAGAGAGTCGCGAGGAAGACTCTGGTCTTGGCGCTGGCCCTACTGATACCAGGCATCGTCCTCGTCTTCGCCGACCTGACTCACGTCGAGCACAGTGGCTGGATATACGCCGGGTTCAATGTTACATCGAGGATAGCGTGGAACGGTATACTCTACATAGTCTACGCGGCATTCCTGGTAGCGGCGTTAGTGTATGCCATCCGGGCCGGGGAGGAGAGGCTGACGAGCACCGCCGGCAGGGCGTTGCTCATCGGCGGGCTGCTGGCGAGCCTGGCGCTAGAGTATAACCTCGGCAGCGTCTTCGGGGTTAACGTCGCTGTCCCCGCGTGGTTCGCCGCGCCGATGGGAGTGTTGAACATCGCGCTGGCCTTCCTGCTTGGAGCGGCATGGAGCCACATCGGGCTAGGCGAGGTCGCATCGACTGTCACGGGGTTGACGAGGGAGGAGTATAGGAGGTGTTGCGTGAAGGGTGTCTCCAAGGAGCTGGCCGGGATGGCCGTGGCGACCGGCTTCATGGTTGCGTGGGCGCTGGTCCAGATGTACTCCTGGGGCTCCGCCCACCCGGCGCTCGAGACGCTGGTATCCGGCGGCCTCGCAGCACCCTTCTGGGTCGGCTTCGCGCTCGCAGTGCCCCTGGCGATAATCCTGGGCCTCTACGCCCACTACCGCGCCTCCAGGACAGCCATCCTGGCGGGCTCTATACTGACGATAGTGGGTGGCTTCCTGCTGCTCCATAGCATCGTCGCAGCCGGGCAGACGGGGAGACTGGCTGCGCTCCAGAGCTACGACCTCCTCGCCTCCCACGCGCTGGGCCCCGGCGGAGAAGCCAAGGCGCTGGGAGAACTGATGACCAACCCGGTCGAGCTGGCGGCGTTCATCGGGGGCTTCGGCCTGTGGCTACTACTCTACACGCTGGGCCTCGGAGTGCTGGCCGTCGAGCCGGGAGAGAAGCCGAGGAGGCTGCTAGTGTTCAGGTAGGACGCCAGGCTTTCCACCCTCCACGGTGCAGCCTCCACCCCGGGCCTCGTTTTTGACGTGGAGTGTTTTCGAGCAGCTATGGCGGAGGTACGACGAGTGGTACGATAGGCACCCCGCGTTGTACCAGTCGGAGCTGCGCGCAGTGGAGGAGGCTGTAGGCGACGCGGAGTCGATAATAGAGGTTGGTGTGGGGACGGGGCGCTTCGCCGCGCCGTTGGCCACCGGGAGGCGGATGGTGGCCGGGGTCGACCCCGCCGTCAACATGCTGAGGCTCGCGAAGGAGCGCGGGGTGGACGTTGCAGCCGCCGTAGGCGAGAAGCTCCCGGTTAGGAGCGGGGCATTCGACGCTGCTCTAGTCATAGTCACGCTTTGCTTTGCCGACGACCCCTACTCCCTCATAGCCGAGGCTGCGAGGGTGGCGCGGAGGGTCGTCTCGTGTATAGTGCCGCGGGGCAGCTCCTGGGGCCGCCTATACTCGTCTAGGAGGGACAGCCCGTTCTACAGGGTGGCCAGGTTCTACGCTGTAGGCGAGGTCGGGGAGATGTACCGGGCCGCCGGGCTACGAGTCGAGGGCTGCACCTCTACGCTATACACTCCCCCGCCGGGGCCGCCTATCCCCGAGGAGCCTAGGAGGGAGTGTAGCGAGGAGGCTGGCTTCACGTGCATAATCGGCGTCCACGGGGATACTGGCGGGGTATAGGCGTGGAGGCGGAGAGGCTAGGCAACGCTTGTATATCCTGAACCATCAATTATGCGTAATTGAAGGGTGTCTAGATGCATGAGCCTGGAGGGCGAGGCTAGACGGCCTCCAGCTGAGGCCTTCACGCTGCTGAGGAAGGGCGCCCTCTACAACCTGATATCCGCGGTGATAGCGATAATCGGCGCCGTGATACTCGCTGCCAGCCTTGTCTCGGTCTATGCGAGCCTCTCTGCCAGCGCAGCCAACCTCAACATCAACCTGGCGGCGGTAGCCTCGGCGTTGATATCGGCGGGCGTAGTCCTGCTCGTAGCAGTCATCGTCTATATACTCGGGTGGCTGAAGTTCAACAGCGCCGCCTCCATGCTCGCCGAGTATTCTCGGGAGTCATACTCGATAGGTTATACTGGCACCAGGCTCTTCATCATAGGCCTTATCGTCGAGCTTGTAGGCCTCCTCGTGATAATAGGGGGTGCTGCAGGCGGCAGCATAGGCGGCGTCATGGGCGGCTTGGCAATCGTAGCGATTGGCGGCATTGTGAGCTTCATAGGCATGATACTCTTTGCGGTCATGCTTATCAGGCTGGGCGAGGTGGACTCGTCTTTCAAGACTGCGGGCATCCTCCTACTCATAGGCATAATCCTCAGCTTGATAGAGTACACCGCCGTGATAGGCGCGATACTCCTGCTCGTCGGCTACTACCTCGTCTACTCCGCGGCAGGCAGGACCGCGGAGAAGCTCGCAGCGCAACCGGGGCAGGCACCCCCGCAGACCGCGTAAATAGGGGTCGGTAAAGCCAGGGTTCAGCACCGCGTCAGCCTGTCCGGGAGGACCTCCCCATCCCCGTTTTTTCATCCTCGCCCCATCCACGCGGTATTAACGGCTGAGGGTTGTGAGGGTAGGCGTCGCCTTCGACTTTGACGGTGTCCTGTTCGAGACGTATAGGCCGGTTGCCGAGCTACTCTCCTCTATTGAAGCTAGCGCCGGCATCCCGAGGGGCAGCCTATTGGCGGTCGAGGATGTCGCCGAGGTTCTCGGCGTCTGGGATAGGCGGCGCCTCTACGAGGCGTTGGGTGTCGGCGCGTGGCTCCACGAGCACCTTTGGCTCTCGAGGGTGTCGGGCGGCTCCGGGAGCCTCGCTACGCCGATGAGGCTCCGCGGCATGGGGTTCCGGGTCTATCTGGTGTGTGGCGCCGACGCTACCCGCTGGGAGAAGCTGAGGAGGGTGGAGCTCTTCGGCGCGAGGCTCATCTTCGACGATATACTCGTCTATGAGCCGGGGGGTCTACGCGACGCCCTAGAGAGTCTTGTGGAGCGCGAGGCGCTCGATAGGCTAGTCTATCTCGACGATAAGCCCGGCAACACCTGCGCCGCGGCCAGCGTCGAGAGGGTGATACCCGTGCTCGTCGCGTATAAGCCGCCCTACCCGATGAGGCTCGCGTGGAGAGGCCCCCACTGCGCGAGGCTCGTAACCCCACCCGGCGAGCTGGAGGAGGCCGTACTCCATGCGCTCGAAGAGGAGCGGCGGAGACAAACTCGTCTACACCATAGGCCATTCTAACCGCACCCTCGGCGAACTGGTATCGCTCCTCAGGAGCTTCAGGGTCGAGCTGGTCGTGGATGTTAGGAGGTTCCCCCGTAGCAGGAGACACCCGTGGTTCAACCGAGAGGTTCTCGAGGAGAGGCTGAAGGAGAGGGGCATCGGGTACGTGTGGCTCGGGGAGCTCCTAGGCGGGAAGACGGTGGGCGACTATAGGAGGTACATGTGCAGCGACGACTACCAGAGGGGTATCGGTATCCTGGCGGGTCTCGCCTCCACCAGGCTAACCGCCATACTCTGCGCGGAGGCATACTGGATGAGGTGCCACCGGAGGTATATCGCGGAGAGCCTATACCGGAGGGGGTTCCGAGTCCTCCATATTATAGACGCTGGCCGCGTGGAAGAGCACAGGCCTCTCAACGAGGACCTGGCGTGCTTCTAGAGGGGGTCCCGTAGAGGCTTTCAGGGCAGACGGGTTAGATGGGTGATACTGGGGCTTCTTTGAAGGGAAGGCTGAGGATAGTGAAGGATGCTGCCGGCCGCTTCCCCGCCAGGCACCGGGCTGGCGTCGACCCCGCCCTTGTGGGTCCAGGTGCCTTCAGCCACCCGGCTGTGCGGCGGTGGCACCGTTGGCTCCTTGAAGAGTACGAGCCCCGCTCTAGCATTGCCCTTGTAACGCCATGCTCTAATGTCAAGCCCTACCCCCTGTCACCCACGAGCAGGAAGGTCGCAGGGCTGTTGAGGCGCCTTGGGCTCTGGGACGGCATAGGCCCGAGGCGCGTAGAGTGGCTCTACCTCTCGGACCTCCTCGTCCTCGTGCCCTACTGGCGCGCGTGGGACTACCCGGCCTGCTGCTACGAGCTCCACCCGGACGAGGTCCTCTCGGACGAGAGGCTCTTCCATAGGGTCGCGGCGCTTCTGGCGCAGGCGGTGGAGAGGCTGGCCAGGCGGGTCATGGACGTGGTGCTCTTCCTGCCGAGGAGGCACCTCCGCATCTGGGAAGAGGCGAAGAGGTTGGCCTCCACGTGGCCGAGGGAGCACCGCGTCACCTACACGATATTCGGGACGGGGGGTCTC
>WAOO01000013.1 GCA_015521195.1 Pyrolobus sp.
AGATTCCACAGATACTTCCACCGGCAGCGAATGTAGCCGAGAACCTCTCGTCCAGACCAAGCCTATAGGCAAGGTACATCCCGACCGCGAGAGCAGCAGAGACGTTGACCAGCGCTATTATCCCAGCTCGGCCTCCCAGCGCACCGAGTCTATCAAAGCCGGCAAGGATGCCAAGGATTATCAGGCTAGCGTCTACCGGTATCCATGGGTTAAGCTTCTGGAATACGCTTCTCTCGGGCTTCAGCGCCGCACCCGCTGCAAGCCCGAGCAGGAAGCCTATCAATGGAAACTCTAGCCCGAACCTCCCTATCCCCGTAACCTTCTCGATAAGCCACGTGATTACCGTGAGTATGATTGCGGTGACGATCGCGACACTAATACTCCTCACGGTACACACCTCCTACCATACGAGATGGACGAGCACAGCGATTACAGAGAATGCTATAGCGAGTATAACCGCAATTACATCCTCTTTATCGATAGCAACCCGCATGGCTACTCACCGATAAAAATGTATAAATTTCTTGAATCTTAACAATTTATCGCACTTTTTACAGCATGTTACACTATCACACTGCTCCTTTAACGGAGATATAATTGATAGCTCTAGACTGTCTGCAAGGCAGTAGGGGTAGCATCCGCTTGGAAGCAGATAGCGTCAAGATCGGTCTCGAGATTCACGTGCAGCTTACGAGGCTTAAGACGAAGCTATTCTGCAGCTGTAGCGCCGACTATAGGCACGCTCCTCCAAACACCCACGTGTGCCCAGTCTGCCTCGGCCTCCCCGGCAGCCTGCCGGTCGTCAACGAGGAGGCCGTCAAACACGCTATTATGACGTGCCTGGCCCTCAACGGGAGGGTTGCGAGGGAGCTACGGTTCGTCCGCAAGCACTACTTCTACCCCGACCTCCCCAAGCAGTACCAGATATCGCAGTATGACGGGCCGGGCGGCGAGCCGATATGCAAGGGTGGCTTCGTCGAGTTCGAGTACCGGGGCGAGAAGAGGAGGGTGAGGATTCGCCGCATCAACCTAGAGGAGGACCCGGGCAGGATTGTGCTGCCGGGCGTCGTCTCTCCGCGCCTAGCGCCCTACGTGCTCGTAGACTATAACCGGAGTGGCGTTGCACTACTCGAGATTGTAACCGAGCCTGACCTCCGGGAGCCGGGGGAGGCGAGGGCTTTCCTCGAGAAGCTTAGGAGCATCCTCGAGCACCTTGAGGTGTGCGACTGTGGCTTGGAGGGCGCGATGAGGGTAGACGCTAACGTGAGCGTGGCTGGAGGGGCTAGGGTCGAGATAAAGAACATCGGCTCCATCCGCGATGTTGAGAGGGCGCTCGCCTACGAGATCGCGAGGCAGAGGAAGCTGGTGGAGGCTGGGGGCAGGGTCCGTAGGGAGACGAGGCACTGGGACCCGGTGAGGAGGGTCACCTATACGGCGCGCGCCAAGGAGTACGAGGAGGATTACAGGTATATGCCGGACCCGAACCTGCCGCCGATACCCATCCCAGAGAGGCTCGTGGAGCAGGTCAAGGCGTCTATGCCGGAGCTGCCCGACCAGAGGCTCAGGAGGATGGTCTCTCAGTACGGGCTGCCGGAGCACCTCGTGAAACAGATGCTCGTGTATAAGAGGCTGGCCGACTTCTACGAGGACGCCGCCAGGCTCTACCAGGGCTACCAGAGGCTCGCAGCCTTCCTCGTCAACGATATGCTGGGGTGGCTGAAGGAGAGGGACCTCCAAGACCTCTACACCAGGGTGAAACCGGAGCACGTCGCCAAGCTACTCCGAATGGTCGACGAGGGTAGGATTTCGCTAAGGCAGGCTAAGGAGCTGATAAAGCCGCTGCTGGAGACCGGCGAGGACCCTGAGAGGCTCGCAGAGAAGCTGGGGTACGCTAGGATAGCCGACCCGGAGAAGCTCAGGCCGATAGTCGAGAAGGTTGTACGCGAGAACCCGAAGGCAGTGGAGGACGCCAAGAGGAACCCGAAGGCCATAAACTACCTCGTCGGGCTCGTTATGAGGGAGACGAGGGGCCGCGCCGACCCAAGGGTAGCCCGCAGGCTCGTCGAGGAGATGCTACGGGGAGGAGCGTGAGCCGAGGGAGGGGAAAAG
>WAOO01000014.1 GCA_015521195.1 Pyrolobus sp.
CGAAGTTGACGACAGCCCAGTCGAACTCGACGCTAACCCCTATCCTGAACACACCGGCGCCAATCACGACTATCTTGGGCCTCCTAGACTCGAAGCCGATATCGTCCTCGATGCCCGCGTGGGTGACATACAGGTAGTTGGTCTCCGCCGGCCACTCGGCCGCAAGCGTGTCAATCTGCTTGACGACGGGCTCCGCTCCGGCCCTTCTCCGGGCCTCCCGCACCTCCCTCTCCGAGACGCCCGCGAGCCTCGCAATCTGCTCGTCTCCGAAGCCGAGCAGCTTCGCCTCCGCGAGGGTCTCGGGGTCCTCGAGCACCTTCCTCCCGAGCCTCTCTATCTTCAGGGAGAGCTCTACCGCCTCGCGTATCGGGTGGAGGAAGTACGGGTCTATCCCGGTCAGCTCGTAGACCTGCTCGACGCTCGCACCCAGCTTGAACGCCTTGGCGGCCCAGAGGGGCCAGTAGGGCTCCCTCCTCCGGAGCTTCTCGAGCACCTCCTCGAGGCTATGCTCCTCGGTCCATGTTGGCCCCCCGGTGAGCCCCGGCTCACCAATATCCAGCATCCTGATGGCCTTCTGGAGGGCCTCGATGAAGCTCCTCCCTATCGCCATAACCTCGCCTATGCTCTTCATCTCGCTGCCGATGCTCCTCTCGACCCCCTCGAACTTGTCAAGGTCCCAGCGCGGCACCTTCACAACCACATAGTCGAGGCTCGGCTCGAAGCAGGCGCAGGTCCTACCCGTCACCTTGTTGAGTATCTCGTGGAGCCTGTAGCCGAGGGCGAGCTTGGCCGCGATGTAGGCGAGCGGGTAGCCGGTCGCCTTGCTGGCCAGCGCGCTGCTCCTAGACATCCTCGGGTTCGTCTCGATTACGTAGTACTCCTCGCTCCTAGGGTCTAGTGCGAGCTGCACGTTACCCTCGCCTATGAGGCTTATCGCCTCCGCGACGCCGATCGAGGCGCGGCGTAGAATCTGGTACTCGCGGTCGGTGAGCGTCTGGCACGGCGCGACGACCACAGACTCGCCGGTATGCACCCCCATCGGGTCGACGTTCTCCATGCAGGCTATGGCGGCAGCGTTTCCATACGCGTCTCTCACAACCTCGAACTCGACCTCCTTCCAGTGGTGGAGGTATCGCTCCACCAGCACCTCTCCAATCTCGCTCTGGGCGAAGGCCCTGCGGAGCCAGAGCTCCAGCTCCTCCCTCCTCCACGCCACGAAGCTCCCGCCGCCGCCCAGGTTGAAGCTCACCCTGACGATAACCGGGTAGCCTATCACATCCGCTATCTCGAGCGCCTCCTCTACGCTCCTGGCCGCGTTGCTCGGGGGCACCGGGAGGCCAGCCTTTATCATAGTCTCGCGGAACCTGCTCCTCGACAACGCCCTCTCGATGCCCTCTATCGGGGTCCCCAGCACCTTCACCCCGTACTTGTCGAGGATGCCCATGTGGTAGAGGGCGACCCCGAGGCTTAGGGCAGTCTGGCCGCCGAACCCGAGGAGTATCCCGTCGGGCCTCTCGCGCTCAATCACCTTCGCGACGAACTCGGGCTTAAGGGGCACGAGGTACACCTTGTCGGCCATCTCGTAGCTCGTCTGTATCGTGGCAACATTCGGGTTCACCAGGACTGTCTCAATCCCCTCCTCGCGGAGCGCCTTCAGCGCCTGGCTGCCGCTATAGTCGAACTCCGCCGCCTCAGCTATCTTTATGCTACCCGAGCCTATCACCAGCACCTTCCTGACGTCGACCCTCCTGGGCACCACTCGTCACCCCCTATGCTTCTCGACGAGCCTGGCGTAGAGGTCGAAGACCCAGGTGGTGTCCCAGGGGCCGGGGCTAGCCTCTGGGTGGAACTGGGTCGATACTATCGGGAGCCTCTCGCTCTTCAAACCCTCGACGGTCTTGTCGTCCGCGTTTATGAACCAGACTCGGAGCCCGGTCCCCTCCAGGCTGGAGGCGTCCACCGCGTAGCCATGGTTCTGCGTGGAGATGTAGCAGCGGCCGGTCTCGAGGTCTACGACTGGCTTATTCGGCCCCCGGTGGCCATACTTCAACTTGAATATCCTCGCGCCGTGGGCGAGGGCCAGCAGCTGGTTGCCGAGGCATATGGCGAGTATCGGCACCCTATACTCGAGGAGACCCCTCACAATCTCAACCTGCCTCTCGAGCCTCTCCGGGTTACCCGGCCCGTTGCTCAGGACGACCCCGTCGAAACCGTCTACGAGCCTCTCTGGGGGAGTGTCGCAGGGGAACCTTGTAACCGAGAAGCCGCGCGACAGGAGGTTGCGGAGAATCCCGTACTTGACGCCACAGTCTAGCATCGATAGACGGGCCCGTACCGGGATGCCACGCGGCTCATGGACTATAGGCTTCTCGGGGGAGACGAGAGCAGCGTAGTTTACCTCGTCGTATCTCGGGCTCTTCTCGAGGACCTCCCTCAACTCGCCCCAGTCGGGGGGCTCCTCGTCCTCCCGGTAGACCGCCAGCACGCCCATCATCACGCCCTTCTCGCGCAGATGCTTCACCAGCGCCCTGGTGTCAACTCTGCTCATGCCGGGCACCCTGCTCTCCCTGAGCCACTCGTGGAGGGTCTTCACCGAGGCCCAGTGGTGGGGCACAGTCTCCTCCGCGACTATGAAACCCTCAACCTGTATCCTGTCCGACTCGTAGTGGGCTGGTATCCCATGCACCGTTATCGAGGGGTCCGGGACACCATAGTTCCCGACCATCGGGTGCGTGTAGACGAGCATCTGGCCCCTGAAGCTCGGGTCCGTCAACGCCTCCGGGTAGCCCACCATGTTGGTGGTGAACACCACCTCTCCTACCGCGACGCCCTCGGCTCCAAACCCGCACCCCTCCAGCCTGAAGCCATCCTCGAGGAGCAGCCTCGCCCTCAACCCCCTCCTGCATCTCGGGGGCTTCACGAGCGGCACTTCCCAACCCCCTCCTCTATCCTCTCCTCGACGCTCGCGAGGAGCCGGGTGAGCTTCGAGCACCTCTCCCTGGCCGATGATAGCCTCTCGCGTAGGAGGCGTATGGCGGGCCTGAGCCCTGGACCCGCGGCGCCCAACGAAGCCCTCGACATGATAACCTCGCGTATCGAGGGTTGATTAATGCTACCCGAGCCCCTGACAGCCTCGGCGACCTCCATATAGGCGTCCCTGAAGGGCACCCGCTTCTCTAGCGTGAGCTTCTCCGCCGCCTCCAGGCTCGTGAGCACCGCGCCACCCTCAACCATCCTCTTGATAGCCTCCGGGTCTACCTCGAGCTTCTCGGCGAGGAGCCTGGCGGCCTCCAGCGCCTCCAGAGCGTCGCGCAGCGCCTGGTAGTAGACGGGGTTCTCCTCTTGCAGGTCGAGGCTGTAGCCGGAGGGCAGCCCGTGGTTCACCGCTAGCGCGGCCGCCGCGAGGCCCGCTAGTCTAGCCGCCCTCGCCCTCAACACCTCGGCTACAACCGGGTTCCTCTTGTGGGGCATGGCGCTGCTCGTCGAGACCAGCTCGTCGGGGAGCCTCACGGCGCCTATAGACGGGTGGGATAGGAGCACCACGTCGGCCGCGAACCTGGAGAGCTCTGTGGCAAGAGCTGCTAGAGACGCTATGGCGAGGTTGGCGAAGAGCCTGGAGCCCGTCGCGTAGAGGGTGTCGGCGGCGGGTGGAAGCGGGCACGCCGACCGGTCGACCGGGACCGTGGTGCCGGCGGCCGGCCCCGAGCCCAGCGTGCACCTCGCCGTCACCTCGCCGACCTCCGCCAGCACGCCAAGCGCGTCTATGACTGCCTCAGCGTAGGAGGCCAGCCAGTGGCCAGCCGTGCCGACCTGCGCTGGCTGGAAGTGGGTGTGGAGCGGGAAGGGGGCGTCTGCAAGCTCCTCCGAGCGCCTTAGGAGGGTCTCTGCGAGGCCAACGGCCTCCCTGCATATCCTCTCGAGCATCCGGAGGCCCCAGAGGCGGAGGGCCATCGCGACATGGTCGTTCCTGGAGCGGGCTAGGGGGAAGCTCCTGGCAGCCTCCCTCCCCGCCAGCTCCTCCAGGACAGCCTCCAGCGCCTCGTGTATATCCTCGTAGCCCCTCATAGCCTCTATGAGCCTGCCGGGCTCCCTCCTCAGGGCCTCGAGGGCCCCGAGGAGCCTGCAGGCGGTCTCCTCGTCGAGAAGGCGGCTCTCGCGGAGCATCGTGACGTGGAGCATGGCAGCCTCTACAACCTCCCTGGCTATCACCGTGTCGTGTTCGACGCTACTGGTGTACCCCTGGACCCACTCGGATATCCTCATGCCAGCGCGGTAGACCGTCTTTACCCTCAACCCTCCATCCTCCTCGCGTGCCACGCGGTGAGCGAGTGTAGGCCCCACAGCCTGATGAAGCCCCTGGCCTCCTCGTCGCTCGGGTACCAGCCGCGGTTGTAGTCGACGAGCTTCTCGTCGTAGGCTGCGTAGGGGCTCCACCTGCCCACTATCCAGAGGGACCCCTTGTACACCTTGAGCTTCACGCTGCCGGTCACCCAGCGGTTAACCTCGTCTATGAACCTCTGGAGCTCTGCGCGGAGAGGCTCAACCCACAACCCCTGGTAGACGAGGTCTGTCCACGTCTCGTCGGCCAGCCTCTTGAAGCGAAGCTCCCGGGGCGTCAGAACGAGCTTCTCGAGGTCCCGGTGGGCTTCTATCAGGGCGAGGGCGGCGGGTGCCTCGTAAACCTCCCTCGACTTGAACCCGACAACCCTGTTCTCGATGTGGTCTATCCTGCCGTAGCCGTGGCCCCCGAGCAGAGTGTTGAGGGTGGAGACTAGCTTCACCGGGTCCATGCGCTCCCCGTTGACCGCGACGGGGACACCTTGCTCGAACTCAACCTCGAGGTAGAGGGGCTCGTCGGGCGCCCTCCTGGGGTCGACGGTCCACGCGAACACCTCCTCCGGCGGCTCGACCCGCGGGTCGTCGAGCTCGCCGCCCTCGATGCTCCTGCTCCATAGGTTCTCGTCGATGCTGTACTTCTTGTGGGCCTTCGGCGGCTCCACCCCCGCCTCCCTGAGAAGCTGTATCGCCTTCTCGCGGGTCAGGCTCCTCTCCCTCACCGGCGCGATTATCTTCAGGCCGGGGGCGTAGGCCTGGAGGCTGAGGTCGAAGCGCACCTGGTCATTCCCCTTAGAGGTGCAGCCGTGGGCGACCGCGTCCGCCCCCTCCTTCTTCGCGACCTCCGCGACAATCCTCGCTATCAGTGGGCGTGCGAGCGCCGTACCCAACGGGTAGCGGCCCTCGTAGAGCGCGTTCGCCTTCACAGCGGGCCACGCATAGTTGACTACGAACTCGTGCTTCGCGTCCACCGTGTAGTGCTTCACAGCGCCGAGCTTGTACGCCCTCTCCTCTACACCCTCCAGCTCCTCCTCCTGACCCACATCCACCGTCACCGTTATCACTTCGTGACCCTCCCGAGAGAGCATCGCCACTATCGCGGAGGTGTCGAGGCCGCCGGAGTAGGCGACGACTATCCTCACAGCGCGCCCCCGCTGTAGACGCACCAGGGGAGTTTTAATAGGAAGCTATATGTTCCAAACGCAACGGGGGAGTTTCGTGGGAGAGGTTGGCGTCGAGACACTCGACCCGTGTATAGCGAGGTGCGTGAAGCTCGGCGTCGCGAACTACACCGCAGCGGCGAGGCTCCTCCAGGAGAGCCTCGAGAGGCTTGGGGACGGGGCTTCCACCGCCGCGATAAAGATGAGGCTCATACGCTGGAGGAGCCGAGCCCCAGACCACTGCTACGGCCTCACCTGCGAGAGGCTCGCTAGGCTGCTAGCCGGGACGCGGATAGAGCTTAGGGAGGGTGTCTCGGTGCTAACGGTGCCGAAGGCCCTCTTCCAGAGGGTGGAGGGCCTCGTACCCAGGCTAATGGTGGAGGCTAGGCTCTTCAACATACTGCAGGGCGTGAGCGGTGTAACCATAATCGTGGATGAGGAGCACGCGGCCGCGATTAGGGACGCGGTCGGCGACACGCTGGAGGAGCTGCGGGGGCAGGCGGCGCTCATACTCGTAAGCCCCCGCGAGATACTCGACACGCCAGGCTTCATAGCCTACATCTCAACCCTCCTAGCGGTCAACAACATCAACATTACACAGATAGTCTCGTGCTACACCGACACGATTATACTAGTGTCTCAGGGCGACGCACCCAGAGCGTACCGCGTGCTCCTCGAGGCGGTAGAGGCGGCTAGGAGGCTCTCAGCCCCCGAGATCAACCGCTCATCCCACGAGGGTCACCCTGGTAGCCCACTCATCACCAGAGACTAGGCGTACCCCACAACACCCTATAACAGCACGGTGACGGGGGAGAAAGGCTACCCACGGGCACTGTAGAGGCGGAGAGGTGGCGCGCGTGGCGAGCGTCAACCGCGACGAGTTGAAGAGGATGCTGTTGAAGCTGTTGAAGGAGGACGAGGAGTTCCGCTACGCCGTGGCGGGCGCCCTGGGCCTGGGCGAGGTTCTAGAGGAGCTTAGGAGGCTGCGCGAAGAGTTCTCGAAGAGGTTTGAAGCGCTCGAGGTGAGGATGCTCGAGCAGGAGAAGAGACTGGAAGCCCTGGAGAGGCAGATGGTGGAGCAGGGGAGGAGGCTAGAAGCCCTCGAGAAACAGATGATAGAGTATGCTAGGAGGCTGGAGGCGCTCGAGAGGCAGATGCTGGAGTATGGGAAGAGGTTGGAGAGGCTTGAGGAGCAGATGGTAGAGTACGGGAGGAGACTGGAGAAGCTAGAAGAACAGATGGTGGAGTATGGAAGGAGGCTGGAGGCCGTCGAGAAGCAGCTGGTGGAACACTCCCGCGTGCTCGCCGAGCACTCTAGGCAGTTGAGGGCAATCTGGGAGAAGCTAGAGGAGCATGAGAAGAGGCTTGAGAGGATAGAGGAGAAGCTGAGGGAGCACGATGAGAGGCTCGAGGCTATAGAGCGTGAGGTGAAAAAGCATAGCGAGAAACTGACATTCATAGAAGAGAAGCTTGTGGAGCATGATGGTAGGCTCAACGAGCTAAACCGTAGGGTCGCCCACGTCGAGATGATTGTGGGTGCCCTCGCGGAGAGCATGTACTCGAGGTTCGTCTGGGAGGAGCTCAGCGCGGAGATACGGGCTAGGGGCGAGAGGGTGGAGGCTAGGAGGAGGAACGCGAGGATAAACGGTGAGGATGTAGACCTCCTAGTGGTGACCGATAGGAGCGTCTACGTGGTCGAGGTGAAGGTCAAGCCGAAGATAAGCGATGTCGGGGCGCTCCTCGCGAAAATAGAGGTTGTGGGGAGAAGATACCCGGGTAGGAGGGTGGTTCCGGTCCTCGCGGGCGCCATGATAGGCGTGGAGGTGGAGGAGTATGCGAGGCAGAAGGGTGTCATCGTATACGCCTATTAGAGTCGCGCGGCAGCCTCCGCATAGAGCCTCCTCCTCGCCCGCCTTGCGTACCAGTCGGCCACCCGCAGGTCCATCCTATCCACCGTAGCCTCCTCGACCTCCAGGTTAACCACCCTCTCCCCGCCCTCCATATTCCTCCACATCTTCAGCCTCACCTCGCCCTCGCCGGGGAACCGCAGCTCGATGAGCTTGACGCCCCTCCGCTCGCTATAGTCGAAGACGACCACCTGTCTCTTCGTGAGCCCCGGGTTGTACAACGGGTAACGGTCGTTCTCGTGGTAGTGCGTGGCGAGCATCTCTACGAGGAGGTATGGGTTGCCGCTCTCCAACACATCTTCGAGGCTCTCGTAGCCCGGAGTGGCGACCCCCAAGGGGTTTCCGGTATCGCGGGTCAGGTCTGGCTTCACCCGTATCTTTGGCTCGGCGATAGGCCTGTGGTGATCGATTATCATGATGTCGCTGTACACGTCCTCGGAGCGCTCCAGAGGAGTTTCTACTAGGAGCCCATAGCTGCGGCCACACGCCTCTATAGTCAATAACAGTAGTCTACTCTCATCGGTCCGGACGCGCATGTAGCCATAGGCGCTTGGCGTGCAGCGTAGCGGCCAAGGGTAGAGCGTGTAGGCGTAGCTGCTTACAATGTGCGGGTTTAACGCTAACACTAGCAGCGCGGAAGCCGCGCGATGCATCCTCATCCTAGAGTAGCTCCATGCCGCCTCTAGCAGCGCGTCTACAACGTCCTCGGATGCCGGCATCCTTGATAACACGCGGCGGACGATGGTCACGAGCCACTTCGCTTTCGCCTTCAGGTCGTCCGAGGTGGTGACAGACCTAAAGGCGACCAGTAACTTTGCCGTTGTCGTGTTCCTGCCGGCGAGCTTCCTTAGGAGCTCTCCTACCGTGTACACCTTTTCCTCTCCGATCGGGAGTTGCATGCCACAATAGACGGTCACCGAGGCTACACATATACTTTGCGTTATATGACTATATCCCCGCATACGCTCGGACGCATTATATTGATGCGACATTATACAATGCACGGTGCGCTATTGTTGAAGGTCTGTGGAGAGTTCTTTACAAAGCTTGGAGGCACAATACTGAGAGACGATAATGTAAGAGGCAGCGTGCCATTCAGGGTGGTCTCTGCGGGGAGTTACGTCAGGGCTGTGGTCTCCAAGGATGGTAGTAGCGCGTGGTGTACGTGCACGGATGGGTGTATCTGCAGGGCGGGTGGCGTGTTGAAGGCTCCCTCGCCGCCCCTCGTTGCGCTCGGGGTGCTGGAGGCGGGGTACCTCCTCGAGGCGCTTGAGTCGCCGCGGTTAACGCTGATGGTGAAGCCTCCCATCGTCCTGGATGCGAGTATAGACATGGGGTCCTCGATAGACGTACACCTATCCATCGTCGGCGACGGGCGGGTGAAGCTCGTAGAGGAGGAGAGCAGTGTCGTGGTTAACGACGAGTGCTGGGATTACCGGCTCGAGGTGGAGGCCGACGAGTCTTCCGCTAGGGGCTCTGTTAGCGTGGAGAAGTCCGCCTCGTGCAGGGGTCCGCCTGGCCGCATAGGCCCCTATATCTACGAGCTGCTTCACTCGCTGCACGCGGCCGCGATAATGGCATCCCTGTTCCTGGATGCAGGTAGACCCATGGGCAGCAGCGTAGCCGAGACGTACGGGGCCAGTGCAAGGCGGGGGTATTGGGCCCGGAGGGTTGTCGTCAAGAGGTGTGGCGTCACAGTCGAGCCCCTCGGCGAGGGGCTGCGATTCGCCATAGAGTCTAGGGTGTCGCCCCGCTTCGAGTCCTCCGCGGTGGGCCACGACCTCGTGTTGAGGGTTAGATGCGCCGATAGGGAGCTCGAACGGGGGCTTGTCTACGGCATGCAGGGGAGGGTCCATGAGGAGCTTCTAGTCGAGCCCCTGTAGCCTTGCCGCTATCGCCTCCTCTAGGCTCCTCTCGTCCCTCGGCACCGTATCCAGCTCGACGCCGTAGAATAGCTTGATGGCGCGCGCCACCAGCCTCGACCTGCCCCAGTCTACCTCGAGCCTGGCTAGCCTCACGCTACTGCTCATCGTCGAGAGGCCTCCGGGGTCCACCACGACCACCGGCGCATCCGCATCCATGAGCAGCCTTGCGTCTAGAGCCTCGGGCGTCGCCACCAGGCCGCCCCTAGACGCCTCGGCGATATAGATGGCCTCCTCGAGCCTCTCTCGGCTGTAGGCGAGTATCGGTGTATACCCGTAGCCCAGCAGCCAGAAGGAGGCCAGCGCTACGCCGGTATAGAGCCCGGTGGTTAGCAGGTACCTGCCTCTGCCGGCGGGTGCGCCTCTCCTACAGAACCTGCACTTCACCAGCCCCGCTAGCCTCGCCAGCTCACCCTCCCCCGGCGCCTCGAGGGGCGCGAGACGCCTGTATCCGTAGCCTCTGCCCCAGCTCAGCCTAACCGCCTCCCCCCTCAACACCCTCCTCGCAGCCTCCACGACCTCCGCCATGTTGGCCCCCACGGCCAGGAGCCTCGCCGCCAGCCTCTCGGCCCCATCCCTGCCAACCGCCCTGTCCACGCCCATCTCGAGGAGCAACGCCCTGATAGCCTCGAGGTCGGGCGGCGGCACCAGCAGCGCCTCGAAGCGGCCTGGGCGAAGGAAGGCCGGGTCGACAGCCTTTATCGGATAGTTAGTAGCGACTATCATCGCTACGGCCCTCCCCTCGTTCTTCCACCTCTGGAGACGCCGCAGCAGCTCGTCCACCAGGTTGTTCATCAGGTCGGCGACGTTGTTCGCACTCAGGTTCCTCCTGGCGAGGAGCCACTCGCCCTCATCCGCCACTACTATCGCCGGCTCGTTCTCCTCCGCCTCGTCGAGCTTCGCCCTTAGGTTCTCCTCGGTCTCCCCAACCCAGGGGGAGAGTATCGACTGGTCTATCTCGACGACGTGGACGCCCAGCGCCTCCGCCAGGAGCCTCGCCAGGCTAGTCTTGCCCGTCCCAGGCGGCCCGTAGAGGAGGAGGCCGGGCTCCGGAGGAGCCCTCCCCCTCGACAAAGCCTCCATGTACGCCGAGACCCTCTCCCAGACGCTCCTCGGGTAGACGTAGACGCCGCCCTCACCGCCACCCGACACCCTGACAACCACGTTCCTCTCGAGCCGCCTAACCTCCAGCCTAGCCCTCTCCACCCGCCGCAACAGCGTATAGAACGGGACGACTATGCACGGCGACGGCCTAGCATAGACGACGCTGCAGCCCCCCAGCCTCGCCCCACCCTCGACAACGCTGTGCGGCGGTATCGCCGTCCTCTCGTCGCACTCGACTCCTACAACCCTGCAGGGGAGGAGGGGCTCCCCCAGACCCCCACCCGGGAGGACAATACCGTATTTACAGGTTTATATCTCATGCGGTCAATGCGCACTCGATATAGAGTTGTCCTCCTTTAGCTCTTCGATAAAACCTCCTAGCAAAACGTCTAGAATAGATGCTATATACAACAGTATAAGCTCGTTGCGATTATCCTCGATGAAGCCAGTGCCTCTCACAACTATATCATACATCTTCAACACGCCTCTCACGGGCACACCGAAACGATACCTCAATACTTTCCTCTCCGAGACCATCCCGGCGCCAGTCCCCACGAGCATCCTAAGCGATATAATAGCGGCCTCTTCGAACTCCCCGAACGCTATACACCTTCCCGCCGACCAGCCTCTGAGAATTGAACTCGCCCCTCTCCTCGTCAAAGTCGATGCAGCAGGTCCTAGAGCATAGCATATATGTGCACCGCGAGCCTCTATATATGTGCAAGCATTATTATGCTGTGTGGTAGCACGACGAGACATATATCGACCCGCAAAACGTAAAACGCGAATTTGTATAGTTTTATCGAGTCGTACAGCTTGCGAGAGGAGGCTAGCCTAAGCTACCCAGAGGCTTCTAGGCTTTTGCCCCCGGCGACTATGTAGGCTTTCCCGTGTATAACCTCCTCTCTCAGCAGGCCCTCTCCCAGCGCCTCGCGGAGCACGCCCTCCGGGTCTTCGACGCCCACGCCTCGGAGGGCTTCAAGCGCCTCCTCTCGCGTAAGTATGTGCGTCGAGACTATCTCAGCGAGGCTCTGGAGGGGGTTCCTCGGGTCGAGCTGGGGAGGCCTCCGAGGCCGGTAGGCGATAGGCTCGACGGGGACGCCGGGCAGCTTCGAGGAGAGTATCGAGGCGAACCTGGCCAGGGTCTCGGGTGGAGGAGGTTCCACCCAAGGCTCGCACGGAGGGCTAGTGGGGGCGTTCACGTAGACTGCTGCGAGCCTAACACCCCTGAGCATGTCTCCGAGCATCTCAGCGTCGAAGGGCGAATCGTTAACCCCCTTCACGAGCATGACCTCGACGTGGACGCCGCTCCTAGCCTCCCTGCCGGCGGCGTAAACGCCCTCCAGGTGCTCCTCGAGGCTGCCGGGTGCAGCTGGCCTATGCAGCATCCTCCACGTCTCCTCGTCCCAGGTGGTCACTGTAGCCTTGACGTAATCCGCCTCGGCCACCTCAAAGGCGACACCCCTGGAGTAGAGGCTGCCGTTGCTGAACACAGCGACGCGGAAACCAAGCCCCTTCAAAGCCTCCACTATCTCGCCGATGTTGGCCGCCAGGGTGGGCTCGCCGACCCCGATGAGCGTCGCGTAATCCACGCGCCTAGCTCTAGAAGCGGCCTCCACGACCGCCTCCACGACCCTCCCCGTCTCCACCCACACCCTCCTCACAGCAACAGGCTCGACACAGCCAAGGTAGCAGTAGACGCATCTCCAGGTGCACGCCTTCGGAGGCACCGGGTTAACGCCGAGACTCCAGCCGAGCCTCCTGGAGTAAACCGGGCCGAACGCAAGAGGCCACCCAGGCACCCCTAGACAAGCCCCGGCAGCCCACAGCCGAAACCTCTGGATAAAGGCGTGGGATGCAGCAAAATACACCGCGAGTGCTAGAACATGTCCCCGAGACCCTGCAACCAGATGCTGCTAGACCGTTGTACGGCCGCCAAGACTACACCCGCTTAAAGAAAGACCCCAGGAGCCCCCGTGCCTCCACCGAGTGCATCGTGCACGCCCCTCACCCCAAACGCCTCTAGGAGCCTCCTCCTGGCTCGGCTGGTGTCGACGAGCGGCGCCGTGAGACGACAAAGCGCGTATACTGCGCCGGGGCAGGCGCGCACCCGGAGGCGCTGCGGGATACCCTCGGGCTCAAACACCCTCGTGCACAGCTCTGCAACCCGGTCAGCCTGCCTCGCAAGAACCCAGAGGTAGTCGAGGCTCTCGACAGGCTGCTGGATGTGTTACCCATAGGTCCACCCTTGTTATAAGGGGTGAGGCTTGGAGTGTAATTGGGGCGCGTCTCCTTGGCTAGGGTTCAGAAGCTGCGGGTTATCCAAGTCGACTCTTGGGATGATCTCCCAGAGGTGTTGGAACCGGGCGTCTACATCGTTAGGGGTAAGAGAATTGAGGTCTTCGAGCCCATGCACCGGGATAACCTCCGGAGGATTATACGGCGGCTTCCAAGGAAAGGCACCTTCATCTGAGGCGCCTTCTCCGCCTAAGATCCCGGTATGTTCTCCCACGGTGGTAGCTCACCTCGAGATCCAGGAAGACGACCCTACAGTTCTCGGCATCAACGACATAGTAGAAGCGGTAGTCACCGAGACGATAGCGGCGTAACGGGACATCCTCGATACGTGCGACGATCGGCTCGCGGAGCAGCCTGAGTA
>WAOO01000015.1 GCA_015521195.1 Pyrolobus sp.
CCTATGACGCCGTATCTCGTCTCTATGGTCGCCCAGAGGCCGCTCCACGAGGCCAGCTCCTCGACGCTACACCCCCTGCAGCACACCCTGCCACCCTCCACCCATAGCCTGGCCCCAGCCCTCCACCCGTACAGCTTGACCGCCTCCTCTCCGCTTATGCGGAAGAGGGGGAGGGTGTAGGAGGGTAGGAGGGTGTAGACGAGGCTGTAGCCGCGGGGCGCGCGGAGGCACGGCATGGCCTAGAGGGCCTCTAGCGCCTTCTCGACCGCCTCCCTGACCTTCTCCTCCGGCAGCCTACCCTGGGCCTCTGCGACCGCAACCACCCTCAGGCCGCAGGCCTCGAGCTTCGGCTTTAGGAGCTTCGAGGCCGTCGGGCCCCAGCCGTAGCTGGAGAGCAGCACCACGGCCTGGCCGGCCGCCGCCTTCTTGCAGAGAAGCCCAACTATGTGCTCGACCTCGGGGTGCACCGCAGCCTCGTAGACCGGAGCGACCAGCACGATGAGCCTCGAGAGTATCGCGTCTGTCAACATCTCCGAGTAGACCATCCTCCTCGAGTCGCTCGAACCGTGGACTGCCACGCTCCAACCCTTCTCGGCTAGAAGCCCCGCCGCTGTAATCGCGGCAGCCTCGGCCGCCCCGTACATCGTCGCGTATACCACTAGGGCCCTCTTGCTCTGAGACCCCGAGGCGAGCCTCCTGTAGAGCTCCAGAGCCTCTCCCCTCCTCTCCACGAGGACGACGCCGTGAAGCGGCGCCACCATCCTAGCCTCGGTGACCAGCTTCTCGAGCTTGCCCAGGTTCCTCTTAACCCAGTCGCGGTAGGTGCCTATCACGGTGACGAAGTATTTGACCATCAGCCTCTCGTACCACCCCCAGTCGAGCCCGCGGTCCGTGTTGGAGGCTGGCGAGCCGTAGGAGCCGAACACGTCGCCCGTGAACGCGATGCGGTCGGGCTCGTAGAGGGTTACTATGGTGTCGGGCCAGTGGAGCCACGGGACCTGGAATACGCGGAGCCTGGCGCCACCACCCAGCTCGACTACCGCGCCGTCGCCTGCGGCCCGGAACCGCTCTATCCTAACCCCGTACCGCGACTCGAGAATCCTCCTCGCTATCGGGTGTGCTAGGACCTCGGGGGAGCCAGCCTCCCGGTAGAGGATTGGGAAGGCGCCGCTGTGGTCCGGCTCAGAGTGGTGGACGACGATGAGCCTCACGTCCCTCGGGTCGACGACCCTGCGGAGCGCCTCGAGGTACTCGAGTGCGTATTGCGCCTTCACCGTGTCTAGGACGACTGCACCCTCGGGAGTGGTTATGACGTAGGAGTTGTACGTGACGCCCTCGGGTATCTCCCAGTAGCCCTCGAAGAACCTGGTAGACCTGTCGACCACTCGTATCTCGTAGACGCTGTCGGTGAGCTTGTAAACCTCTACGCTCATACCCTAAACACCATGTCGTTCAACTGTGGCAGCCAGCAGATTAAAACGTGGAACCAGGACCGCTGCACGACAGTAGGTCTGCCGGTTAGTGCGCGACTCTCGCGTCAGTACCGATGCCCGTGTGGCGCCTTGGCGTCCAGACTGGTGGGTGTATCGTGGGCGGGCATCACCGTTGTACCCGGCGGCGTTCCCTACTAGAGGCCTCAGAGGAGCATCAGACTGGATGGTGTTGCTGTGGCTAGGGCTGCGCTGAAGCTGATAGTGACTGGTATAGTGCAGGGTGTCGGCTTCCGCCCCTTCGTCTACCGCGTCGCGCTCCTCTCCGGAGTGGCCGGGTATGTGAGGAACCTCGGCGGCTCCGAGGTCGAGATTCTCGTCGAGGGCGCCTGGCCCCAGCTCCGGGGCTTCATGAGGCTCTTCGCGGAGAAGCTGCCTCCCCCAGCCGTTATAGAGGAGCTTGAGCTCGTAGAGGTGAAACCGCAGGGGCTCGACGGGTTCAGGATACTGAAGTCGGGGTCTTCGAGCGTAAAGAGGAGCATGATACCCCCCGACTTCGCCATGTGCAAGGACTGCCTCCGGGAGATTCTCGACCCGCGTGACCGTAGATACCGGTACCCGTTCAACTCGTGCGCCTACTGCGGCCCCCGCTTCTCGATGATGTACAGGGTGCCCTATGACAGGGAGAATACGGCGATGAGAGACTTCCCGATGTGCGAGGACTGCCTCCGCGAGTACACCGACCCGTGGAACGAGAGGAGGTTCCACGCGCAGGGCATAAGCTGCCCGAAGTGCGGGCCCAGGGTCAGGCTCCTCGACCGCGACGGGAGGCCGGTGGAGGCCAGGGACCCGATTAGAGAGGCTGCGAGGCTCATAGACGAGGGGTACATAGTCGCGGTTAAGGGGGTTGGAGGCTACCATATCGCCGCGCTGGCCTCCGACGACGACGTGGTCGCCGAGCTTAGGAGGAGGAAGAGGAGGCCCACCAAGCCCTTCGCACTGATGGCGCTGGACTCCGAGGTGGCCTCGAAGCTCGTCTATCTCGACGAGAGGGCTAGGAGGGTGCTCGAGTCTCCACGGGCCCCTATCCTCCTCCTGCCTAGGCGCGAGGATGCCCCCGTCTCCCCCCTCGTAGCCCCCGGGCTCGACACGCTCGGGGTGATGATAGCCTACTCGCCCCTCCACTACCTCCTCCTCATGGAGACGAGGGATAGGTTCGCGATAATGACGAGCGGGAATATACACGGGAAGCCCATGTGCACCAGCCTCGAGTGCGTGTTGAAACATCTGAGGGGCGTCGTCGACTACATCCTCGACCATAACAGGGTTATCGTGAACCGTGTAGACGACAGTGTAGCGAGGTTCACCGCTGGCAGGCTCGTGTTGATACGCCGCTCGAGGGGCTATGCGCCAGCCTGGGTGAGGCTCCGGTATAGGACGCCCCGCGAGATAGTAGCGTTCGGCGCGGAGCTTCAGAACGCGGGGGCCGTCGCCTTCAAGGATAAGGTCGTGTTAACCCAGTACATCGGGGACACCGACGACTACGATACCCTCATGGAGCTAGACCGGTATCTAAGATGGTTCGTCGAGACCTACCGCATCCGCCTCGACCGTGCAGTCCTCGTGGCGGACATGCACCCGAGGTACAACTCGAGGAGGCTCGCGGAGGAGTGGGCTGCCGAGACCGGCGCAGAGCTCATCACAGTACAACACCACCATGCCCACGTGGCGGCCGCCGCAGCCGATTGGGGGGTGAAGCCGAGCGTCCGGGTCGCGGGTATAGCCGTGGATGGCGTCGGCTACGGGCTGGACGGCACAATCTGGGGCGGCGAGGTCCTACTCACTGATATCGCGGGCTTCAAGAGGATGGGCCATCTTGAGCCTCAGCCGCTGCCGGGCGGCGACCGTGCAACAGAGTACCCTGCGAGGATAGCGGTTGGGATAATGACCAAGTTCATGAGCGTGGAGGAGGCTGTCGAGACGGCGAAGAGGCTTGGGCTGGTCTCGATGCTGCCGGGCGGCGAGACGGAGGCCAGGATAGCGGCCCTCCAGGCTTCTAGCGGCAGGGCGCCCCTCGCCTCCAGCCTCGGGAGGATACTCGACGCGTTCTCAGCGCTGCTGGGCGTCTGCGGCCACCGCGGCTACGAGGGGGAGCCCGCTATACGCCTGGAGGCGTTCGGCAGAAGGGGGAGGCTCCTAGAGGATATCGTCGCCCCCGTGGAGGGGAGCGTGGTTAACACGACGAGGCTGTTCCGGGAGGTGCTCGAGGCTCTCGAGGAGGGGGTGGATAGGAGGGACCTCGCCTATACCGTGATGTGGAGGCTCGGCGAAGCCCTAGCGACCCTGGCGCTCCGGGCCCTGGAGGAGGCGGACGCGGAGACCGTCTACATGTCCGGGGGCGCCGCGGTCAACGACATCATAGCTAGGGCGGTTGAGAACGTGCTGCGGAGGGAGGGCTACGCGCTCGCCCTACCGAGGAGGGTGCCGCCGGGCGACGGGGGGATAGCCCTGGGGCAGGCTGCTGTGGCCGCAGCCAGGCTCCTCTACGAGCCCCCCGGCTAATAGCCGGGTTTCCGGCTGGCCCGTGGACCGACGGAGGGTGTGGGCGGCATACGCGAGCACGGGGTGGTCG
>WAOO01000016.1 GCA_015521195.1 Pyrolobus sp.
ACAACGCAGCCTCTATGAGCTCTAGGGTTCTCGCCGCGTCTCTCAGGGTGGCTGCTGCAGCCGCGAGGGGGTGTGGCTCCTCCCCGTGTTCAGCGCGGGCGACTAGGCTGTAGAAGGCCATGTGTTCGAGTGTGAGGGGTTTCTCCGAGGCGAGCACCACTGTGCTGCAATCTTCCTCGATGCACACCGCTGCCGTGTTGGCGTCGTAGTCTAGGTGTACGAGTCCGTTTTCCCCGTGGAGTGTGAGGGTCCTCCTCTTGGCTGTCGTGGCCTGTGATGTGTAGAGCTCTGCGAGCTGCCCTCCCCTCCGGTAGACTAGTATCAGTGTGTCCCGCTCGTCTACAGCCGCGGCGGGCTCCCAGCCTCCGCCCGTGAGGTATAGGAGGAGGTCTGCGTCGTGGACGGTGAGGTCTAGGGCTAGTGGCCACCTCTGGGCGTTCGGGGGCCTGGGGAGTATCCTCTCGGCGCGGAAGCCCCGGAGGCGTACCAGCGGCGCGAGCCTCGCTGCTAGGCGTGTGGCCGGGTGGAAGCGGAGGAGGTAGCCTGCGAGCGCCACAACGCCCCTCCTCTCTGCGAGCATTGCGAGCCTCCAGGCCTCCCTCGAGGATGTCGCCACGGGCTTCTCGACGAGGACGTGCACCCCCTCCTCGATGAGCCTCTCGGCTACCCCTGCGAGGGCGTGCGGAGGCACTGCTACGATGGCCGCGTCGAAGTCTCTCCGGCGGAGCGCCTCCCCGAGGCCCCCATAGACCCTCGCTCCATGCTCTCTCGCAACTCTCTCGGCCGCAGCCCTGTCGATGTCCACCACCCCGGCGAGCACGCCGCCAGCCTCTCTCACCGTCCTGGCGTGGACCCTGCCCCAGCGGCCGGCGCCGACGAGGAGGACGCGGATGCGTCTCAAGGCGCCTCAGCCAGCCATCCTCTCGTCACCGCTCAGCTAACAGCTTAGACATCACCGGCTGCAGGCCCCCTGCAGCATCCCCCTGGCCTCCCTTATAGCCTCGAGCGCCTCGCCCCTCGACGCTAGGGCGGCCAGAGCAGGGTTAACCGCTAGGAGGCTGCGGGGCTCTCCGAGCAGCTCCTCCGCCTCAACCCCCACTATCCTCCCCTCGACAACACGGTAGAGGCGGTCGGCGAGGAGGAGGGCGGCTTCAACGTTATGCGTAGCCATCAAAACCCCGACGCCCACCTCCGAGACGCTCCTAACGATACAGGCTACCCGGAGGGCTGTACTGGGGTCTAGGAAGGTCAGCGGCTCGTCGAGGAGGAGGTAGCGAGGCTCGTAGACGAGCACCGAGGCTATCGCAACCAGCCTCTTCTGCCCCATGCTCAGCTCGTAGGGGGGCCTCTCCAGCAGCCCCCCTATCCCGAGCCTCTCGGCGACACCCCTAACCCTGGCTCTAACCTCGTCCTCGGGTAGCCCGAGGGTCCTAAGCGCGTAGGCAATCTCGTCGTACACGGTGGGGTTGAAGAGCTGTGAGTCCGGGTCCTGGAATACCACTCCGAGCATCCTCCGGTGCTCCGGGTTCTCGCCATCCAGCGGCACCCCATCTAGCAGCACCTCGCCGGCCTCGGGTTTCAACAGCCCGGCTAGTATGAGGAGGAGTGTCGTCTTCCCGGAGCCGGTTGGGCCGAGCAGCGCTGCAACCTCCCCACGCTCCACGGTTATACTAGCGTCCCTGAGAACCGGGGCGCCCGGCCGGTAGGAGAAGGTGACCCTCCTAGCCTCGAGCGGCAGCCGCCACCACCCCCAACGCCGCCACCGCGAGTGCCGCGGCTGCGAGCGGGGCTAGGCTGCGGGTGTTGCACTGCGCGGAGCCCCTGCGGGGCGCGGGGTCTCCGAGGGTCCTGGCCTTCACGGCCATGTAGACCTGCTCCGCCTCTCTAACAGCGCGGAGCATCATGTCGCCGAGGGCCGTGGCTTGCAGCCTCCACCAGTCCCTCCACGAGACCCTCCCGAGGTGCCTGGCCCTCCTGGCCGCGATGACCTCCAGCATCATGGTGGCCGTCTTCACCCCCTGGTAGAGGAGCATCTCGAGACCCTCTACTATCAGCCTTGGGGCTCCTAGCGCCGAGAGGCTGGCGAGGAGCCCCCTCCACCCCATCCATGCTACGGCCGCGAGGAGCAGCAGAGCCGGGGTGACCGTCCTTGCGACGAGGGAGACTGCGTCGGCGACGCGCCCGAGGGGTATCAGGGGTATGGCCGCTACGGCCGAGAGGGCGACCGGGTACGCTATGAGGCGGAGTCTCGCGAGGCCACCCCTGGCGGCCAGGAGGGCTAGGGAGGAGGCTGCAGCCACGACGTCGAGCAGAGGGTTGTAGATGAGGGCGAGTAGCCCCGCGTCGAGCAAAACAATCGGGGCGAGGTAGGGCGATGGGCAGCCGCCTCCCCGGTGGAGCTCCGCTGCCGCCGAGCGTATCTCCTCGAGCAACCTCTCTAGGGGGGTTTCCGCCACTCTACGCTCCCCCCTCGCCGCCGGAGCCCAGCTTGGCCAGCAGCGTGCCCACCAGGAGTATCACGCCTACGCCTATGAACCCTGCTATGATGTAGCCTATCGTGTCGGGGAGCCCCGGCACCGTATAGTCGGCGAAGGGCGTCCAGTTCGGCAGCTTCGCCTCGTGAAGGTGCAGCATCTCTGCCGCCACGTCCAAAGGCTCATGGTAGCCGACCAGGTTGGCGCCTATCACGCCGAACAACGGGCTGATTATCACCATCACTATTATCGCCTGTATAGCCTTACGGTGCCTCTCGTATATCTCGCGGAGGGTCATGCTCTCACCTCCGCCGGGGCGGCGACCATGCGGGCGCGGGCTAGGCGCTCCTCGTAGAACCAGGACGGTGCCCTCCTAGACACGTAGTCGACCACTATCGCCGTGATTGCACCCTCTATCAGCCCTAGCAGGGCGTGCCAGAAGCCCATCACCGGCACCGTTATCTCAACGCCGTAGGGGAAGTTTGGCGACAGGCCTATCTCGATGCCGGCGGCGATGCCGGCTATCGTTATGCCGAGCCAGCCTCCGAGGAAGGCCCCGATTATCTTCGCCTTCCTAGTGTTGCCGAGGAGCCTGGTGACCAGCTTGTAGACCCCGTAGCCGACCAGCCCATCGATTATACCCATGTTGAGTATGTTTGCGCCGAGGGTTGTTATACCGCCGTCGTGGAAGACGAAGCACTGCGTCGTCAACACGAGCGTCATGACCACGAACTCTAGCCACGGACCCAGCAGTATCGCCGCGAGGGCTCCGCCGACGAAGTGGAGCGAGGTGCCGCCCGGTATAGGCCAGTTCAGCATCTGCGCCGCGAATATCGCTGCGGCGAGGACCGTGACGGCTGCCGCCGTCGCAGGCCCCCACATCCTCTTAGCCTTCCTAACCGCGTAGACCCCGTACGCTATCGTCACCGCGTAGGTGCCGATGATCCAGGGTAGCGAGAGATAGCCGTCCGGGATGTGCACCCTCCCGCACCGTTTCGGGGCCCTGCGCTAGTATCCGTTGTAAACGGGTATCGGGGCACCGGCCCTACAACCACAGGGAGATACTATACGGGCGTGTATGATGAGCCTCTAGCGCCTCCTCTTCGCGGCTACGAGCGCCGCTGCAGCCGCGGCAGCGACCCCGGCTGCGCCCGCCACTGGGTAGAGGAGGCTCACGCCGCCCCCATGGGCTCCGCTGTAGGCCCCACTACCACGGGTCAACGTAGTTGACGTGGACGCCGCGGCTGTGGGCGTAGAATGTGCGCCGGTCGCTGACGTGGCGGTCCTGGTCGCGTTGTAGAACAGCGCGTATATCACGGCTGGGTATGGGTGAGCGTAGCCAATCGGGATGTCTACCCCGTCGGCGTGCAGGGTGGCATCCGGCACTATGCCCGTCGAGAAGCCGAACACCACGGTACGATTGTCTATCGTCCTCACCTCGTGCCTCCTCAGGGCTTCGGGCGTGACTATGAACGCGAAGCCCCTGACCACCAGCCTGTAGCCGTCGAGCTCGACGACTACGGGTCTCGAAGGCTTAACCATGTACAACATGTGGCTCCCGGGCTTCAGGATCCTCGTTATGTTGGGTGCTGTGAGCTCAACCCTGCTCGCGTTGAAATAGCAGTTGACTACAGTCTCGTTGACCCGGAGCCCCTGCATCACGGGCTCCACTACTATGCGCATAGTAACATTGTGGAGCTTCATGGTGAAGCCGCGTAAACCCCTATAGACGGTCGTGACGCCCTCGGCGAGGTCCCGGACAGCGATTGTCGCGTTGCAGCCCCCAGGACAGACCACCAGGTCGCCTACCCGGTACACGCGGCCGTTTATCCTGGAGAGTATCCGGTAGAAGGGTGAGTGGTAGAACCTCTCGGCGTCGCCGTTGGAGGCCAGCGCGGCGGCCGCGAGGCCCGCGGCTAGGAGCGCGAGGAGGGCTAGTGCAGCGGCGAGCCGCGCCACCACCGTGCACCGTGTTGCTCGCGCTCCTCGAGGTTTAAACGGGTGGCTAGTAGTGGTCGCCTAGGAGCCACGCGTTCCCGATGTAGACCCTCCTCAACCCGGCCTTCTTGGCCGCGGCTGCCGCCTCGTAGGCGTGTCTCTTGCTCGTGGGCGGCAGGTCCCTGAGGAGGTAGTCGGGGTGGAAGGCTAGGAGCATGAGCGGTATATCCGGGTCTATGGAGGCGAGGTACTCGGCCCAGCCCCTCACCTCCTCCGCGTCTACGTACCCCGGTACGAGGAGGAGGCTTGTGACGAGTAGGGGCGGCTCGGGTTTACCAGCCTCCCTCCACATCTCCGCCACGAGCCTAACATTCCCCCTCACCCTGTGAGCCGCGTCGACGCCGGTCAGGGCCTTGTAGACGCTGGGGGTCCAGGCCTTCAGGTCTATCTTGACGATGCCCCCGGTCTCTAGGCTCAACCTCGCCATCTGCCTCATCACCGGCGGCTCTGCAACGCCGTTCGTCTCCCAGCATATCCTCTTGACGAGCCCCTCCCTCCTAGCCCTCTCCGCTATCCTCCTGGCTGCCGCTAGGACCCAGGGGGTGTGGGGCGTCGGGTCGCCGCCGAAGAAGCAGATGCAGGTTACGCGCGGGTCCATCGCCGCCTCTACCAGCTCGTCGACTGTGTGGAGGTGGCGGGGGTCGGGGTTGCGCAGCATAGTCTTGTGCTCCCAGTTCTGGCAGAAGAGGCAGTCTAGGCTGCAGCCCGCGAAGAAGACGGCGAGGTTGTAGTAGCCTCTCTCGACGCCCTTCACCCTCGTGTACCTCGGGTAGCCGGCCGAGGTGTTCGCGGGGCAGACCGGGCCAGCGACGCAGTTTGTCGGGTGTGGGTCGAGGTACCAGTGGACGACCGCGTGTAGGGAGAGCCTCTCCTGGTAGAGGCCGGGGCGTAGCACCAGCCTGCCTCCCTTGTTAGCCATCACCCCACAGTAGCCCGTGGAGCCCTCCGGTATCTCGCACCTGTTCACGCAGAAGGCGCAGCGTAGCCCTCCCCCACGGGGAGGCTCCGGCGGGAGCCCCAGCCTCTCTCTAGACGCACGATGCGCAGCCATCGCTATCTCGAGTGCCTCGCGGGGCCTGCGTCGTAGGCAGTCGACGCACACGCCCATAACGTCGCTTATCGTCGCATCCTCCCGGCCGCAGAGCCTACACCTACCCATACCGTCCCGTGGCCGCGCGGGGGCGTAAACTGGGTTATTAGCAGGGTTACCCTGTATACCACCCCGGGGTGGCGCCGGTGGAGCTCTACCCGAGGAGGAGCGAGTACGAGCAGATTGTCATCTCGGCGCCGGGGCCGGTGACTGTCGAGAAGGTGACGAGGGGCGTCGACGAGGAGGAGATCGTGCTAGAGGAGGATGTCGAGGAGGCGGCCAGGAGGGCCTTCAACTCCGCTGTGCTAGCCTTCATGAGGGCTATTGTCGCTGCCAGGCTCCAGCCGGTGAGCGTGAGGGTGAACGCTGAGGCGTTTACACGCGAGTATATAATCGAGAACGAGGGTCGCGCCGTCGTCCTGGAGGCTGAGCTGCAGAAGGATCTCGAGGTGAGGGTGGAGGCTAACGCGAAGAAGGTGAGGTTCACGATAGTCTATCCGAAGAGGGAGCCGAGCGCGAGGAGGGCTGCAAGGAAGCTGGAGAAGGCCTTGATGGAGGTGTTGAACGAGCCTCTCGCGAGGAGCCCCTAGAGGCCGCGTAGCCTCAACTTCTTCACGCTCGCAGCCACCCTCTCCTGGTACACCTTGGCCTTCTCGACGGCCCTCCTCGCCGCATCGTAGAGCATCCTCCCCGCCTCGACCCTCCTCACCGGCAGCCTCCCTGGGAGCTCCTCTAGGAGCCTCTCGGGGAGGCCGTCCAAGTCTACATTGTAGAACCTGACTCCTATCGAGGTCGGGTCGGAGGCCCACTTGGCGAGCTGGTGTGGCTTCACCCCCCTAGCCTGCAGCGCCTCCAGGAGCCCCCGCATCGCCCAGTGGGTGGGGAGCCTCCCGTCGAGGAGGCTCCTCAACGCCTCCCAGGCTGCGCCAGCCTCCATGCCGAGCGTCGAGTATATCAGCGCGCGTGATGCTGCGGCGCCGTCGACCAGCCACCCAGTGTCGAACACGAGCCTCTCGAAGCCAGCCTCCGGGTCTCCGCCTCCCGCGTACATTGCGCTGTAGAGCGTGGAGATGGCAGAGAACACAGCCTCGGCTTTCGGAGACTGCAGCCTACCCCTAGCGGCGTCCAACACCACCGCGACATAGGCCGCGGCCACAACGTCCCTCAGCCACCCTACGTTGAAACGCCGCCCGGCCAACCCAGGCCCCGAGGTATACCGCGCTGACGATAGGCTCGATATACAACACGTCCAGGGTTACAACACTATCCACTGCCATGGCCGCCTCCGAGCCTCTCCCGGAGCCTTCTCTTAGTGTACTCCACGAGATTCTCGACCGGAGGAAGCCTTAGCATGACATCCTCCGCGTCAAATGCGTGCTCGTGGAACCCGTGGACGTGGAGGTCGAACCCCGCCTCCCAGGCCTCCAGTATAACCGGCTCTCCCAGCCTCCTCGAGAGCCTGGAGGCCGCGCGGGCCAGTAGCCTGCTCCACCATTGGCCTTCCTCTCTGGCCTTCCTGCACTCTTCGAGGCCCTCTAGGCAGGCGAGTATCTTGATGCACTCTTCTACGGCCTTATAGAGCTTCTCGCTGGCCTGCACCGCGTCGCCCCTCCCAAGCTCCTCGCGGGCACGCCTCAGCATATGCTCGGCTATAGCGAGGCGGGCCTCAAGCTCCTCGCGAGGGTCGAGCCCCAACGCCCTCTCAACAGCCTCCAACACGAAAGACTCGATGTCGAGCCTCCCCCGGCGCCTGATGGCCTCCACTAGCTTCTCGGGTATGGTGACTACAGTCGCCACCGTCGGGCTCCCAGTGTGAGTGTCTCGTCATGCCGTTTAACGCTATGCTTCTGGCCGCAGGCTGGACGCGCTAGGTTAAGAGGCGGGTGGCTGTGGGCGGCTGGCCGCGTGTAGAGCATGGGGGCGCGGAGGCTGGGCGACCGTACCGTCCTCGTGCCCGGCAGCCCCAACACGCTCATAGTCGAGACGGGCGAGGGCGTCTTGGTCGTCGACCCGGGTATCGGGGAGGGTAGAGGCAGGCTCATCCGTGAGGCGGCGGGCGGCGGGCGTGTCGAGGTAGTGTTGACCCACGGACACACCGACCACCTTGCAGCCACTGTGGAGCTCGATGCTAGGGTTGTGGCGGCGCACCGCCTGTGCATAGCCCTCGTCGAGTCGAGCGCCACGAGGAGGGCGCTGGTCTACGGGGGGCTTGTATCGGCGAAGACCGCCGCTATGCCCATGGTGGAGCTTCGGGTGCACCGTGTGCTCGAGTGGGGCGAGAGGGTAGAGGACGGGGTGTACGCGGTGGCCCTGCCCGGCCACACGCCCGGCCACACCGGGGTGCTCGTGGAGGATGACGGTGTCGTGGCGGCGGGCGACGCGGTAGTAGGCGAGAGGGTGCTGCAGCGCTACGGCATACCCTTCGCGCTCGACGCCCGAGGCTGGGTCGAGAGCCTCTCGAGGCTAGAGAGGCTGGTGGAGAGGGGCTACACAGTCGTACCCGGCCACGGCCCCATAGCCTCCGGCGAGAGAGCCCTCCAGATGATAGAGGCCAACCGCTCGGCGATGGAGAGGGCCAAGAGACTCCTCTCGGAGCTCATCTCCACGGAGCCCATGACCGCAGCCGAGGCCGCCTACCGGCTGACAGTGAGGCTCTCTAGGAGCGAGCCTAGCGTCAGGCAGCTGCTCCTCAACGAGACTACCGTCACGTCGCTGCTCGCGTGGCTCGAAGAGGAGGGGCTGGCCGAGCCGGTGGCCACCGAGAGGGGGGTCGTGTGGAGGGCTGCGAGAAAATGAACAAGGCTCGGGGTTAAGTGTAGCCGCCCTCGGGGGCTGCTGGTTGAGGCTCAGGGGCTCGGTTCACATCACGGCTGTTCTCCTCCTGATACTCGTCTCTATAGCCGCGGCTGTCCTCCTCTACCTGTGGCTCACCGGCCGCGTGTCTACACGCACACCGGTCATGTGCAGGGGTGTCATCCACGCGGTGAAGTATGATGGGTTTGGGCTTCGGGTGTGGCTCCAGGCGCTAAACTGTAACGCAACTATGGACGGCGGGTACCTCGTATACCCTGACGGCAGTCTAGCCGCGAGGCTAGTGGCTCTAAAGCCGCGTGTGAAACTAGGCTTCGGCAGGATAGAGGAGGTCTACCTCTACTCGCTCAGCCTGGTCAAACCCGGCGACTACATATTGAAGATACCCATCGGCCCCGACCCCGTGGCCCACATCCACATCCCGACAGTGATGCCAGAGACCCGCATCTTCCGGAACGAGACGCTCGAGGAGCTCAACGGTACCCTCGTCGCGACGCCAGCGTATAACATCAGCGTGACAGTCACCGTCTACCAGCCGCAGTACGACACCTACAACGTCACCGTCGTGCTATGCGCCAACCCCGGCTACGAGGTGACAAAGGTGAGGTTCATACTCTTCAACGCCAGCCTAGAGCCGCCCATGTGGATAGGCCCCTACTACGTGTTCACCGAGCAGCGGGTGCCCTTCACCTACCCCGACTGCAGCATCGCCAACTACTACCCGGTGTACGGGGGCGAACAGCCCCTCACGCTGGTCGTGCAGGCCGCGTGGAGGAGGCTCGGATAGCCATGCTATGCCCCTGCATCTACTACGGCCCCGTGGACCGCGAGACCCTCAAGAGGCTTGAGGGTTTCGACCTCCTCGTCCTCGCGCCCACACTGGACCCCAGTATAGTCTCGAGGCTCTCCAGGGGGAGGACGACCCTCGGCTACATCAGCATCGCGACGATAGGAGGCTGGGAGCCTTGGGCCGGGCTCGTCCCCCGCTCGATAGTGGTCGGCGAGAACCGCGAATGGGGTGAGCTCATAGTGGACGCGTGTAGCCCGGAGTGGAGGAGGGTGTTCACCTGGGCCCTCCGCTGGGTCTCATCCCGCGGCTACACCGGGTTCATGCTCGACAACCTGGATGTCGCGGACGAGTATCCGCGTATGAAGAGGTGTATAGCCGGGCTGGTCGCCCTAGCCAGGAGGCTATACCCCCGCGCAAAGATAATGGTGAACCGTGGCTTCTCGCTCCTCGACGAGACCGCGCCGCTAATCGACTACCTCCTCTTCGAGGACTTCCCCAGCTACTATGACGCCTCCCGCCGCGAGTACCGCGTCTACACGGGGAGGGACCTAGCCTGGCTAGTCTCGACACTGAAGAGGGCTGAGACCCTCTCCCACCGCTACGGCTTCGAGATAATACTGTTGGCGTACGGCGACCCCTCGGACGCCAGGCTGGTCTCGAGGATATGCGGGATAGTCGAGGAGTATGACGGAGGCCACCCCCTCTACCTTGCACCGTGGAGCCTCCAGTCGATAGGCGTCTGCAACCCCTGCGGGAGGAGGACCTCGAGCACCAGGAGAGGGGGCGGCGCCGCCGCCGCGGAGAAGGGGGCCAGAGGCGCATGGCTCCCCGTGTGGCTCGCAGCCGCATTGGCGCTTGGGGCTGCGGGCGCCGCCTACGCCGTGTACGAGTCTAGGAGGCGTAGGGGGCTTTGACCCCGTTTATGACGGGCTCCTGAACGGCTGGGGTAAAGCCTCTACACCCGGCAATGTTAGGCGGGGCTAACTAACCGGTCGGTTAGGTTGAAGCTGAGGGAGCGTATAAAGGGGATGGGGATAGCCTGGTTCTCGTTCAACTTGGCGACGAGCGCCATTATACTCTCGAGCTTCGCGCTGGGGGCTGTAACGAGGACCCCTGCGCTGATAGCGCTCGCGAGGATACTGGCATATATCAACACCGCAGCCTTCGCCGCGATAGCGGCAGCCTTCTTCGTGAAACTGGCGCTCGTCGGGAGGCAGGCGGCCCAGATGGTCAAGGACCCGGTGAGGGGGCCATTCGTCACCGTCATTAGCATAGCGATTATGCTGCTCGCCCTAGACTGGAGCATCGTGCTCCACAACCCGTGGGTTGCAGCGGGCTTCTTCTACACCGGCATGGCTCTCCACACTATACTCTTCATCGCGACGACATACTATCTCCTGATGCACCCTAGCATAGAGGTCCACCGGATGAACCCAGGGTGGTACATGCCACCCGTCGGCAACATACTCGTCCCGTACATCGGGGCGCTGCTAGCCTCCAAGGGCATACCGGTCTCCATGAGCCTGATGGGCATCTACCTCGGCACGGGTCTCATCTCGTGGATAGCCCTCTTCGCGATATGGCTATACCGCAGCATCTTCCACCATCCGCCGCCCGGCAGCATGGTACCACTCATCTGGATCAACCTGGCGCCCCCCAGCGTCGCCGCGCTCTCCTACGAGGCGATGATGGGGCTGGGGCCGCTAGCCTACCATAAGCTCGTCGCCGCGATAACCAGGGCCCATCTGGCTGCGTGCATGCACCTGCTCAACGCCCTATACTATAGCGTCTACTATACCTTCTGGGGGCTCGCAGGCCTCCTCTTCGCACTGATAATAGTCGTGACGCTCGCATACGCGACGAGAGGCCGCATGGAGTTCGCCGAGAGCTGGTGGGCGTTCGTCTTCCCCGTCGCCGCCTACAGCATCTCGACGATACACCTCTACATGCACGTCAGGGAGGCTTGGCTCCTCTACTACGCCGCCTTCCTCTACGCGCTAACCTGGCTCCTCTACCTGATAACAACCTTCTACAGCATCTACCACGCGTATCGAGCCGCGAAGGCGAACCAAGGCTAGGGGCTCCCGAGGCACCCTCCCCAGTTTTTAAAAGAGGATTGCGGCGTACCTCCTCTACCACTTGGGGGTGAAGATAGACTCCAATTGCGAGGGCTCCCGATGAGCGTGCTCCGCCCCTCCTGACCCGCTAGGACTCCAGGAGCTTCTCTTCGAGAGCCCTGCGGACGAGCTCGCGTATATAGTCGCGGTGGACGCGCATCAGGTGCAGGTAGAGTCCCTTACGCGTAAACGGCCCCTTGCTGCACACAGCGCACCTCAGGAGCCCCCTCCTCTCGAAGACCAGGAGCTGCGCCGTCTCCTCGACAACCTCCTCTGCTATCCTCTTCAGACTACCCTCGAGTCCGAGGCCTTCGAGGTTGTAGCGTAGGCCGGATGCCTTCCTCGCAGCCGCCTCGGCCAGCTTCTCGACTACCACGGTTACGCTTATCACGGCTCCTTCACCCCTCGACCGGTTTAACCGCTATGAGGTGCGCGAGTAGGGCCGCATGCTCCCTGCAGTCGCCGCTCTCCATGACTCTTTTCATAGCCTCGCCTGGCTCTATGCCAGAGGCTTCTATCAGCTCCTCTTCTATGCTCAGGAGCCTCGGGAGGAGCGGGGAGCAATCGTGGCTGCTTGCTGCTGCCAGCGCGAGGCTCATAGCCTCGACTACTATCCCCGGACCGAGCTTCTCGACTATCTCGGGTATCCAGGCTCTCCTCGAGGCCGCCTCGACCGCGAGGTTTGGGATGTAGGGGAGGGGCCGTAGGCGGTAGAGCCACTCGTCTATATACTCGTCTAGTATCGCGAGGACGGCGCTCCTCGCAGCCCCCCTGAGGCTGGAGGCGGTTTCGACGATGAGGGTGAGAAGCTCGGGGGTTAGGCCTGGGGCGGCTGCAGGCTGGTGTGGTGCTGCAGTGCTCCTAGCTTCTATCTCCACGGCGGCGCCCCGAGGGGCCTAGTCGGGCGCCCGTGGGCCTCTGGGGTGTGGCCCGGTAACACTCGGCTAGATCCTCTTGGATATTAGGTAGGTGCCTCCCGCTATGATTGCCCCGCCTACTATCGAGGCTATGCCTGCGGGCAGCGCCGTCGGGTTGATGGCCATGGCCGCGCCACCCACCGCGAACATCGCTATGCTCGCGATGTAGCCGAGTATTATGGGCGCCTTGGGCGGCTTGGCTAGAGTGCCGTCGCTGTGTATCGGGACGCCGCAGCTCGGACACCTCTTGATGTCTATGTTTGCACCGCAGTGTGGGCATTCGCGCGCTATGAAGGGCACTGTCTTGCCGCACCTTGGGCACTTGTAGGTCTCGAGGGTCAGGTCGTGGCCGCAGTTCTGGCATTTGACGGGCCTCTGTTCGCGCAGCCTCTCGATGACCTCGGAGAGCAGGTCTGCCAGGCGGGGGATGGCGCGGTAGATTATCACGCCGCCGTCGAGCCTCGAGACGTACAGCCTGCCCTGCGCCACGTCTACACTCAGCTTGGTCACCCTGCCGCCGCCCAGCTTCCCGAAGCTGTCCTCCAGCCTCCTGAGAGCCTCCTCTCCGAGAGCTGCGACCGCCTCAGCCTCCTCCTTTGATATCTCGCCCTTGATGTAGACTGGGAGGCCCTCCCTGCTTATCACCGTGTAGCTTACCCCGTCGAGCTTGCCTATGTACTCTAGGAGCTTCTCCGGGTCCACGCCCGGTACTGTGAGGGGCGCCGTGCCAAGCTCCTCTGACATACCCGGCACCCAACGTGTTACCCGTAGCCTCTGCACGGCTTAAATCGAGATTGGGCGGCGGCAGGGCCTCCGCCTATAACCGGCTCCGGGTAGCGCGGGGCACGGGGTGGCGGAGCTGGCCTGGAGCCCGAGGACGGCTCAGCGCCCCCTGGACTTGGGAGGCACGTGGGTCAACATACTCGTTGCGTCTGTTGCAGCGGCATGGGCGCTGATGGGCCCGGGTGGCCTCCGCGCCCTCCTGGCCGGTTTGGCGCCCGGCCCTCTAGGGGTGCTCGCAGGGGCGCTAGCCGGTTTCGTGCTGCACGAGTATGCGCATGAGAGGGCTGCATACCGTCACGGCTGCTGGGCCCGCTTCATCCTCCACCCCCTCGGCCTCGCACTAACCCTCATCTCCGGCTTCCTCCCCTTCGCGATAATAGCGCCGGGGGCAGTCAGCGTCGCATGCCCCCAGTGGGGCTACGGGTGGAACGCCCGGATAGAGGAGGAGGTTGCAGCGGCGGGCGTGCAGGTAAACCTCGGCCTAGCCGCCCTAGGGCTGCTAGCGAAGCTCCTGTCAGGGAGCTGGGCTGTGGCGAGCTTCGCCTCGGGCTTCGCCTCGATAAACGCGTGGGTAGCCCTCTTCAACCTGATACCCTTCCCGCCGCTCGACGGCTGGAGGCTCTCGAGGATAAACCCGACGCGCTGGGCGATACTCTTCACCATCGCGATAATCCTGCTCACCGCGACGATGCTACTCTAGACCTTTATCACCATGTAGAATAAGCGTATACGGCTGCCGCAGAGCTCGCCCGACACCCGCGCCACTGCCGCCTCACCGTATAGCTCCCCTGTAGGGCTCCGCAGGTAGACACCGACGCTGCCACCGGCTCTATAAGACTCTAGCATGTTCTCTCCCCAGGCCAGCCGAATATCGTAACCATCCCGGTACATGGACAGGTCTAGGAGGTCGCTGGGCGCCTCACCCTCCTCCACAACCCTGCCAGCGACATTTGCGTGGTCGTGTATCTCTCTCGGTATCCTCCTGGATAGCTCCTCGTCGATCCGAAGCCCTGCAGTTATCAGCCTCGCGATGCAAGGCTTCTCACCGCTCCTCTCAGCCGTTAACACAGCAACCTCGGGGGCTGCATGCAGTGCGGGGAACGGCTGAGAAGCGAGACCCTTCAGCTTCTCTACGATGCTACCCACTACCTCCTTCAGCGCCCTCCCTTCAACATACCTCTCTCCCTTGTAGACCGTAAGCGCCGCGGCCGCCTCGTCACCGTCGCTGCACTCTATTACAAGCTCTAAGCCTAGGCCTCCCTTACCCCTCACAACCAGTCTACCCTCACTACGCTCGACTTCGAGTTTCACCCGTAGCCTTTTCCTCGTAAACTCGTCAGGAACGTAGAGGTAGGTAAGCTCGATTTTATCGTCTTTCACCGCGATCTTCTCAACGCCCATTAGGTTGCGTAGAGCGTCTACAATATCCTCTACCCTCAGCTTCTCAACGGCCTTCTTACACCCCGGTATTCTTGCAGCTACAACTGCTTCTACCACACCCTCTCACCCCAGCAGGAGGGATGCAAGCAGATAGACGACGATGATGTTGACCAGCTCTATGGTCGTGAAGACGAGTATCGCGTTCCTCACGCCGGGCTTCCTCAAAGCCTCCAGTGGCGTAGCCATACCGGCCAGCACCATTGCAAAAGCGAGGAGCCAGTTTCTAGCCGCGTGTAGGCTAGCCTCCCAGCCAGGAGGTATACGTATGAATACAGCGGCGATAGACCCTATGAGCATGAGGATTATTGCCAGAGGTATTCTCGATTCGAATCCCCCTATCTTTGAAGCCACATAGGCGAGTACAATAGCCGCTATTGAGATGAGGGCGTTTTGAGCATACTTTACCGCCAGCGCGACACGCGCAATGTCCCGGGGTAGGCCGGACGCTATCGACTGGACAACCGGCGTGCTGTCGACGACACCGCCGACTAGAGCGCCTCCGACAGGACCAAGACTGCGAGCTACTAGAGCCATAGCTGCTGCGAAAGGAGCGCCTATGACCGCTATAAGCAGCATCGCGATGATAAGATGAACGAATTCGGCATCAGCTGCCCTCCCCGCAGCTATCGAGGCAGAGATTCCACAGATAC
>WAOO01000017.1 GCA_015521195.1 Pyrolobus sp.
AGAGCCTCGATGTGATAAGGGGGCTGGGTAGGGTAAGCCCGGCCAACGCTGCGGCACTGCTGCTCGCGCTCCTAGTCCTCGTCGGGATGCCACCGTCCCTAGGCTTCTGGGGCAAGCTCCTGATACTCGAGGGCGTCGCAAAGATAGACCTGGCGCTGGCGATACTCTTCGCGGTCAACCTTGCGGTCGCAGCCTTCTACTACATGAGGCTAGCGTGGCGCCTCTACAGCGAGGACGTCAGGGCTCCGAGGGTGGGCTCCGACTGGAGAACCGTAGCCGCCCTAGCCGCCTCGCTTGCCGCCTTCGCGCTCGGCTTCGCCTACCCCCTCGTCTCCAACGCGTTCATCTGGGCTACACCCCCGGCACCATAGCCTCTCGCCGCCAGCCTCGACGGCGACCACGCGGTGGAGGGGTATCACGCTCCCATCGTCCAGCACGAGCTCGTCTCTTTTAACCCGGGTGACGCGCTCCAAGCTAATCCTCTGGAGCCCGGTGACGCTCAACCGGTCGACTATGAGCACCGATGCGTCGGGGTAACGGTCTCTAAGCGCGACTAGCCTGGCGAGTATCTCGTAGAGCCTGCCCCTCCTCCTACCCAGGGCTTTGCACCCGTCGGGGTGTGGTGATGCCGTGGTGGTGAAAAACGGGTGTAGGAGGGTCTAGCCAGGCGATGAGGCGTTACAGCCGACCTGAAGGGTGATGAGTTTCGCCCCTCCCGAGCCCCTAAAGCCTAACCTCTATGTAGAGGTTGTCGACTATGTCGCGGTAGCGGTTCCTTATCGTCATGTCGGTTACGCCCGCCGCCTTCGCTATCTCCGTCTGGCTCTTCTTCTCGTCGAGGAGTATCGAGGCCAGGTATACCGCGGCTGCTGCGAGGCCTAGCGGGGGCTTGCCCTGCGCCGCGCCCGTCGAGCGGAGCGCGTGGAGGAGCCTCGCCGCCAGGGTCTCTATCCTAGGCGACAGCCGGAGCTGCTGCGATAGCCTCGGCAGGTAGGTGGTCGGGTCCAGGGGCCTAGGTCTAACACCAAGCCTCGAGACTATCTCCCTGTAAGCCTTCGCCACCCTCTTCTCGTTCAACGCCAGCCTCTTCGCGGCCTCGCGGAGGGGGAGCGGGCTCCTCCCATCTATCCTAGACGCGGCGACTATCAACGCGGCTATGTTCTCCATCAGCCTCTGCCCGGCCCCGAGCCTATAGTCGCTATCCTCGAGCTTCTTCAGGAGGGCCGCGGCCGTCTCGGCTATGTGGTTCGGGAGGCCGAGCAGCGCCACCGCCCTGTTCAACGCCTGCAGCGCCTCAACGAGCTTCTGGTGGCCCTCCACCCTGAGCCTCCGGTGTAGCGCGGCCAGCCTCTGGTAGCGCGGGTCCCTAGACCTCGAGATAGCCGTCGATACTCCTAGGTCGTGGAGCCTCTGTGTTAACGGCGACCCGACCCTCCTACGGGCAACGTACTCTTCGCTCGTGAAGCTCCTCCACTCGGGGCCCGTGTCCACAGCCTCCTCTTCGACCACGTGGCCGTTGAGGCAGACGTATATCCCCTCCTCTGTCTTCACCACGGGCGCCCCACAGATAGGGCATCTAAGCTCTTCCACGGGAGCCTCCACCTCCCCTTCTTCCAGTTCTTCCAGACCTTCCACCGCCCCCGCGGGGGCCGCGCCTCCCTCCCTTCCTCCTCCTACCCCTCCTCCTAGGCCGAGGAGGCACATAGTAGAGCTCGTCGCCCGGCCTAACCTCCTTCAACACCTCCTTAGACTCGGGTTTCACGACCAGCAGGGGCGAGTCAACCGGGCCTATCACGTCGAGAAGCGTCCCGTACTTCCTGCGGAGCTCCCAGTCGTAGACGGGTAGGCCCAGCTGGGGCAGCCTCTTGGGGTCGTCCGGCTTCACGACGATATACCCGTTCCTAGTGGCGTGCAGCACTACGCCCAGCCTCCTTACCGCCAAGCCATACCCCCACGGGGGCGGTGCCACCCGAGTATTATCTGGGAGGCGTGTAGACGACACCACCCAGGTAGTACAAGTGGTCATACTCTTTGATGTGTGTGATTAAACGCGGCATGATACGGGCCGTTTACACTCCTCAACGGCTTTGCTGATAAGCCGTCAGCCCCGCGGCGTGCCTCGGGGGCGGCGCGTGGACCCATCCAGGAGAAAGGCGCTCATAGCCCTAGGCGGCGCAGCGGTGGCGCTCGCG
>WAOO01000018.1 GCA_015521195.1 Pyrolobus sp.
ACCAGGGTGTAACATGCAGCCCGGTGTGTGCCGGTTGGAGGCCGAGCAGGTTGACCTCGAGGGTCTATTGGTGTTAGCGGCTGTTGCAATAGTCGCGTTGCTCGTAGGCGTGCTCCTCGTGAGGCTCGCGTATGTAATCCTCGTCCCCCTGATAGTCGGCGGCGCGGCTGCACTCGCTGTCGCACAGTACGCGGGGTGGGGCAGGGTCGAGGTTAGGAGGGAGGGCGATTCCTACACGCTGCTGATACGCGTCGATAGGCCCGTCGAGACTCTCGCAGCGTGGCTCATTCTATCGCTCCTCGTCGGCGCCCTCCTCGCGTGGAGGTAGCGGGCAGCACTCTCTCCTAGCGCCGGTGAGCTCCTCAGCCGCGCAGAGAATCTCGTGGAGAACGGTCCACGCTTTTAACGGGACGCCGCCGTAGAGGCGGTACAGCCTCGTAGCCTTCCTCAACGTGCTCCTCTTGAAATCGCCCCTTGGGAACATGCCGACCCCCACGGGCCACCCGGTCTCCAACGCTTCGCGGACGACGTCAACGGGGCTAGCCTCCTCGCCACGCTCCCAGAGGATTATGAGGCCCCCGAACTTCTCGACAAACTCGCGGAGACTCGGAGCATAGAGGTGGATGAGGGGCTTGCCCGAGGGAGGCACACGGTTATGGATTAGAAGCTGGGCCATAAGCCCCTTGAAACGGTCAAAGTGCTTCGGAATCCTCGTCTCGGGCTCGACGCGGAACACCCTACCGTCATAGACGTGAATGTAGACCTCGAGGTGCCCCGTCAGGTTGAGTATCGAGTCCTGAATGAGGAGCAACGAGAAATGCACGATATCAGGACGCCCCCTCTTCCACTTCTGCGGCAGAGACGCCATAGCGTGATAGTGGTAAGTCTTGTCTAATAGAGCCTCACCAGGCTCTATCCCGAAACGCTCGGCATACCTACGGACCTGCGGGTGACCCCAAAGACTGCGAGGCACAAGCTCCAACGGAGACTCGAGGAGAACAACCCTCAACACCCTGCCCTGCAAAACACGGCACCCAACAAGAGCCCCGCGAGGAAGCACCCCCGCCAACAACCCTTTATAAAACACCATCCGGCGGTGGAAACCATGGGCCCGCCTAGCTGAGGACTGGGCCCGTAGCCTAGCCAGGATAGGGCGCCGGCCTTCTAAGCCGGTGGTCCCGGGTTCAAATCCCGGCGGGCCCGCCACATCAAAACACAGCAACATGGCATGAGTGGATTCTCGTCATCCCTCCGGCCGTCAGTGGCCCCCCATCTCCTCACTCTTCGGCCGCAGATACCGTCACAACACCAGGCTATTAGCGGCAGCATCTTCCGGATACGCATCTCGCAATAGATAAGGGCGTCGTCACGATATACTCCGGGACGGTGACCGCTTAGTGTCTACAGGTATGGACTCGGAGGCGTTGAAGCGTTTGTTGTTGGAGTTGTTGAGGAGTGACCCGGTGTTTCGTCGTGCTGCTGCGGCTGAGCTTGGGCTGTTGGAGCTGTTGGAGAGGATGGGTAGGCTCGAGGAGAGGATGGGGGAGCATACGGCGGCTATAAGAGCGCTGCAGGAGCAGGCTGTGAAGCTCTGGGAGGCTGTCAAAACGCTGCAGGAGCGAGTGGTGGGGCTCGAGGAGAGGATGGTAAAGCTAGAGGAGAGGGTTGCAAAGCTCGAAGAGCAGATGGTAAAGCTCTGGGAAGCGGTAAAGGCGCTTGAAGAGAGGATTGCTAAGCTAGAGGAGCATATGGTGAAGCTGCAAGAACAGGTTGTGAAGCTATGGGAGAAGGTGGAGGAGCATAGTAGGGTTATCAGGAGGTTTGAGGAGAGGTTTTCGGAGCTTCAGCGTCTGACGTATGCGGTCGCCCATAGGTTCGGCGTTATCAGTGAGGCGGCCTTCCGAGAGGCGTTGAAAGATGTTATCGAGGAGATATTCGGCGTTGGAAGCGTCTCGAAGCTTACGCTGCGGGACGAGGAAGGGATTGTGTACGGTTACCCGTCCGAAGTGGATATCGACGTGGTTGTGCGGGACAAGCAGCATGTCATCATAGAGGTGAAGTCGAGGGTTGACCCGGGTGACGTGCGTATAGCAGCGTTGAAGGCGAGGCTCTATGAGAAGGTGTATGGCGTGAAGCCCAGGGTGTTGATAGTCGCGGGGCTCGTGCACCCTAAGGCTTACGAGGCCGCCGCGAGGCTGGGTGTCGAGATAAAGCCCGCTGTGAAGGTAGAGGGGTTCAACGTCTAGGTTACTATGTCCGCCAGCCTGCCCTTCTCGGCCGCCTCGCGTATCTCGCGTGCTATCCTCCTCCCCATCCACATGGGCTCCGTGCCCCAGTAGAGGCTGGCGTAGGGGCTCCCCACCCCCATGTAGACATTGGTACCCGCGACGATGCGCCCCGAGAACTCGAAGACCCTTATCTCGAGGTCGTCGCGGACTATGGATTCTAGGCTATAGGGGCCTATCATGGGCATCCCCGTCACCTCCTCCACGGTCCTCGCGAACCTCTCGCCATACTCGATTATCTTGAGGAGCAGCCTCTCCCTCATAACCAGCGGCAGGTTGCCGACCACCACGAAGCTGGGCTCTAGGCTCTCCGCATACCGCGGGGGCAGCCTCCTCAGGCCATCTACGTTGCTCTCGTAGCGTATATCGGCGCCTAGGAGCTCCACTCGGCTGTAGAGCCTCGAGGCGTAATAATGGTAGTAGGCCGGGACGCCGACAACGTACTCCTGGATTATCGCCTTGGAGGGGTCGTCGATCACCCCCTGCTCGACGAGCCTCCGGAGCCCCTCCTCGACCCCCTCGGGGGTGGAGGCGAGGAAGTAGCCGCGGCCGCCCTTGGCGCCCGGCAGCTTCACTATCACAAGCCCGTCTACGTCGCGGGGGCTCGGGTAGCGCCTGGGCGTCGGTATCCCAGCCTCCTCGAGGAGCCTCATCTTGGCATGCTGGTCCGCCTCTATCCGGAACAACAGCCTGTTACCGTGTATCGGCAGCTGGAGCCTCTCCGCCCTCTCGACGCCAACATACTCTACTAGCCCCGCGTGTGGCACTAGCACCGCGTTCTCCCGTCGGAGCCTCGAGGCTATCCTCTCGGAGGCCAGCTCCGCCCACGAGTCTAGGACTATCGCCTCGTCGTAGAGGTGAGGGTAGCGCTGGTAGAGCGGGGCGAGGTCCCTCCTCACCAGGAGGATTGCACGCAGCCCCTCGGTCTTAGCGCCGAGTAGTATCTGGAGGGCGGAGTGGCTGCCCGGCACCGCTATCGAGACGCGTTCCGCGTCGTAATCCTTTACGAGCCTCTGGCCGAGGGTCAAGACTGTGCGCCCAAGGGGCGCCTCACGGGCAACCCTTCTATACCCCGTCGCCGTCTTTGAGCTCCTCGAGGACTATCGCCGGGCATACCCTCTTGACGCCCGGCAGCCTCGATATCTCCTCGTGTATCCTGCGAAGCTCCTCGCTGTCGCGAGCCCATATCACGGCCATCAGGTCGTGGTCGCCGCTTGTTATCGAGAGCCTTCGGACGTACGGCTTCTTCTTCAACTCCTCCGCCACCTCGAGGAGGTGCTCGGGCTCAACGTCTATCCCGGTGTAGGATACTACGCGGTACCCCAGGCTCCGGGGGTTCACCTCTATCGTGTACCTCTTGATGACCCCCTGCTGTTCGAGCCTCCTGACCCTCTTTATCACCGCGACGTCGCTGATGCCGAGCCTCTTGGCGAGCTCGGTGTACGAGACCCTCGCGTTCCTCATCAGCTCCTCGATTATCCTCCGGTCTCTCTCGTCGAGCCTCGCGCCGCCGGAGGACATATCGACACCCTGCCTCTCACATCCGACTCTAGGCGAGTAAACCTAGTATAAACGGTTGCCCGGGTGGGTTAGCCGGGCGAAGGATGAACACGAGGTATTCTAACCTGGCGGTGACGCCCGGCTAACTGGACATACCGCCATAGTTTTCTATAATTCATGTCTGGTACATTCGGCGGTGGAGTGGTTGCCCGCGAGATGGTACATCCCGGTCAAGGTCAGGAGGTCGAAGCAGAGCTACGAGTATCCCCGTATAACCATACCCGTCGAGGCTATCAGGAAGGCGGGGTTCAAGCCCAACGATATACTCGTCTTGGTGGAGGCTGGCGGCGTCCTCCTCCTCGCACGCGAGGACTACGAGGCTGCCCCGGAGAAGCTTATGGCCGGCGTCCTCGAGGCCCTCGGCTACAGCGTCGAGGAGAGCCCTGGCGGCTTGATGGCCTGCAAGGACGGCGAGTGTATAGTAGTCTCTAGGCTGAGGATGCCTCGAGAAGCCTCCGGAGGAACCCGCGAGGCTGAGACTCAAGCCAGAGCCTAGTCTGGTAGAGGCCCGCCCTCCACCCGTAAGCCTCGAAGAGCCTCCAGACGGGGCACCGGTCGCGGTAGGGGCACCTGGGGCAGGGGTTTCTCGCGCACACCTCCCTCCTAGGCATCCAGTCGGCCCTCAGCGCCCTCGCCGCGTGGCGGTCGACCGGGACCGGGTAGCCGGAGTGCGTCGTGAAGAGCAGGTATGCGTGGACGGTCTTCACGCCTACGTGCTTCACTCTCTCGAGGAGGAGCCTGCGCTCACCCCACAAGCCGAGGCTCCTGGCCTCCAGCCTGACCCCGAGATAGTCGCGGTGGGCTTCAACGGCCCTACGGGCCTGGTAGCTCCCAATCTCCTCCGATACCGCGAGAGCCTCTCGATGAGCGTTCCTCTCTAGGAGGGGTAGGAGACGGTGGAGCCACTCGACGCTCCTCCACCAGGCGGTGTTCTGCGAGGCCACAAC
>WAOO01000019.1 GCA_015521195.1 Pyrolobus sp.
ATCTGGTACCGCTCTGATGCAAGCCTGTACGCCAGAAACAACCATCAATGAATTGAAACACGCATATCGTGTTAGACGTTGGTATCGAGTACCCGCCCGAGAAGGGAAACAACAATCAACGAGTTGAAATCACCTGCTGTAGAGGCAGGTATCGTACTCCTCTGTTGATGGTGCAGGAGTATGGTTCGGTGGCGGGTTACGAGATGCGTTGTGGGTATCTCGTTGGCTTTGGCTTGAGCAGTGTGGTATGGGGCTTGTTTTGGGTTATGCTATGCGTATGTGTCTGCCTTTCAGGTAGGGTTGTTCTTTGCCCTCTTCGACTACGTGTAGTTCGACTGGTGCGTCCCATGGGAGTCCGTGGTTGTCGATGGCGTGGAGGAGTATGTCGCGTGCGAGTTTCCTCCGGGCTTTCCCCCGGGGCACGACTATGAGTATGTCTATGTCGCTTAGCACTGTGTAGGTGCCCTCCGCCACGCTGCCTATGACGTACACCCTGGCCTCGGGGACCAGTTCTCGCGCTGCTCTTGCAACCTTCTCGGCGTACTCTCTCCAGCGGCGGAGGTGCTGGAAGTGGAACCTAACCCAGCTTGACACGCCTCGATACACCCTCCAGGAGCCTCACCAGCTCCTCCGCCAGCCCTACGAGAGCCTCGGCGTCCTCCCCGCTATACCCCTCCTCCCCATACCTCGCAAGCGTGTATGCCTCTTCAGCCTCGATGAGGAGGCTCCGCTTTCTGGCGATGAATTCTCTGATCGCCTCGGCTTCTTCCCTGTAACCCGCTTTCTCGAGCAGTCTTGCGAGATGGCCAAGCATCTCTCTAAGCCCGTGACCCCTAACCTGCTCGCCGAAGAGCTCGTAGATGGTAGCCTTTATGTACAGCTGTATGGCTTGTTCTGCGAAGAATGCTGCGAGATCCGGGTCTGTGGCCTCCCGCGCCTCCCTGAGGAAGCCTAGGGCCCTCCTTCGCAGGAGGCTGGCGTAACCGCCGCTAGGCATACCATGACGCCGTTAGACGGAGAGACCCTGCCTGAACTTAGACCCTCCCGGGACGCGCAATCCTAGCCGAAACTCAAACCGCTTTGCCGCGTTGATGCAAAGCCGGGAGACGCTGTGTAGACGCTTAGCATATGCCGCTATGCGCCGCTGTCCTTATAGTTGTGGGCTGGTGGTGGGGCGTGGTGCCTAGGGTTGCCGGGTGGCCGTCAAATTCGCCAGTAGGGCTCCGGGTGAGGTCGAGGTTCTGGATTCTACTCTGCGTGAGGGTAGCCAGGCTCGTGGCGTGAGCTTCGACGTGCAGGGTAAGGTTAGGATTGCGCTTGAGCTCGACCGTGTGGGCGTCGCTTTCATCGAGGGTGGGTGGCCGGGCAGCAACCCGAAGGATGAGGAGTTCTTCAGGGTGATGCGGGACTATAGCCTGGAGCACGCGGAGCTTGTCGCGTTCACGTCTACGAGGAGGAAGGGTGTGCGGGCGGACCGGGACCCTATGCTCGGGAAGGCTCTCGAGGCTGGCACCAGGTGGGTGACTGTCTTCGGCAAGGCTTGGGACCTTCACGTCCGGGAGGTTCTCCGCACCAGCCTCGAGGAGAACCTCGAGATGGTAAGGGATACTGTAGAGTTCTTCAGGGCGCATGGCGTCCGGGTGATCTTCGATGCGGAGCACTTCTTCGACGGGTACCGCGAGAACCCCGAGTACGCCATGGAGGTGTTGAAGGCAGCGGTCGAGGCTGGCGCCGAGAGGATAGTCCTGGCGGATACCAACGGCGGTATGCTGCCACACCAGGTGTATGAGGTTGTCTGGAGGGTGGTGGACGAGCTGGGCTCGAGGGTCGCCATAGGGCTCCACATGCACAATGACAGTGGCAACGCAGTCGCGAACACCCTGATGGGCGTCCTGGCCGGCGCCTCTCACGTCCAGGTGACGGTCAACGGCATCGGCGAGAGGACTGGCAACGCGGACCTATGCATAGTCGTGCCTAACCTGGAGCTCAAGATGGGGGTGAGGGCTCTCCGGAACCCCGAGGGGCTCAGGCTCCTCAAGAGGCTCTCTAGGCTTGTCTATGAGCTTGCGGGGCTCGAGCCCAACCCCTACCAGCCATACGTAGGCGACTACGCCTTCGCCCACAAGGCGGGCGTCCACATAGACGCGGTGTTGAAGAACCCGAGGGCCTATGAGCACATCGACCCGGAGCTCGTCGGCAACGAGAGGAGGTTCGCGGTGTCGGAGCTGAGTGGCGCCGCGAATCTCGTAGCGTGGGCTAGGCAGGAGCTGGGCCTGGAGCTCGACAAGAGGGACCCGGCGGTCAGGAGGGCGTTGGAGAGGATTAAGAGGCTGGAGGCCCTAGGCTACAGCTTCGAGAACGCGGTGGCGTCCGCCCTCCTCATCCTCCTCGAGGAGCTGGGGCTGCGGGGCAAGCCGTTCGAGGTGAGGCTCTGGAG
>WAOO01000020.1 GCA_015521195.1 Pyrolobus sp.
CTCTACTATCTCCGGGTAGACGCTCGGCGCCTGGCCACAGATGGACACCGTCCTCCCGTGGCGGTGGGCCGCGTCGATGAGCATCTTTATCGCTCGGAGCACGGCGGGATCGCGCTCGTCGAAGTATCCCATGTTGGCTAGGAGCTGTGAGTCCCTATCCACGCCGAGCACTAGCTGGGTTAAATCGTTGCTGCCTATGCTGAACCCGTCGACTAGCTTCGCGAACTCGTCTGCCAGGAATACTACGCTCGGGACCTCGGCCATTATCCATACCTTGAAGTCCTTGTTGCGCTCCAAGCCCTCCTCGGCCATTATCTGGAGAACCCTCTCGACCTCCCAGGTAGTCCTGACGAAGGGGAGCATGGTCCACACGTTCTTGAGGCCCATCTCCTCGCGTACCTTCCTTATCGCCCTTACCTCTAGGCGGAACGCCTTCTCATAGTTGGGGTGGATGTAGCGGGAGACGCCGCGCCAGCCTAGCATTGGGTTGCGCTCCTGCGGCTCATACTTCTCGCCGCCCTTGAGTCCCCTGTACTCGTTAGTCTTGAAGTCGCTGAACCTCACGACCACGGGCCTCGGGTAGATGGCGCCAGCGACCTTGGCTATGCCCTCGGCCAGCTTGTCTATGAAGAAGTCCTGCTTGCCCTGCTCTATCAAGTAGAGCGGGTGGTAGCCTATCCAGTCGGTCAGTATGAACTCTATCCTCATCAAGCCTATCCCGTCGAAGGGGAGGTGTAGGTACTTGTCAATCACGTCGGGCTCTCCAAGGTTCATGTATATCTTTGTGCCCGTGACTGGGTAGAGGTCGCGGAGCTCCTCGGGGCTTATCCCCGCGCCGGCCGCTGCCCTCGCCTCCTCCTCCTTCCTCCTCGCGCCTATCTCGACGCGGCCCTCGTAGACGACGCCCCGGTAGCCATCCACCGTCACAAGCATGCCGGTTCTTATCACCTTTGTTGCCTCCTTTGTGCCCACCACGGCGGGGATGCCGAGCTCCCTTGATACAATGGCCGCATGACTGGTCATGCCACCCTCATCAGTCACTATCGCTGCAGCCTTCTTCATGAGCGGGACCCAGTCGGGATCAGTCATCTTGGTTACGAGGACGTCCCCCTTCTGGAACTTCTTCGCCTCCTCGCTGTGGGGGTCTAGTATGACCCTGGCCACGCCGGTCGCTACGCCGGGGCTCGCGGGCAGCCCGCGGACCAGGATACGGGCCTCGCCGGGCGCCTTGGCTTCCTCCCCGGTGGCTGGGGCGCCGGCCTCCCCGGCCCTCGCCTCCTCGCGCTTCCTCCTATTCCAGACTGTCTCGGGCCTAGCCTGTACTATGAATATGTTCTTGGGCGGCTCTATGTCTCTGTCTATAGCCCACTCGATGTCCATGTACATGCCATAGTGCTTCTCAATGTTTATCGCGTAGCGGGCGAGCTCCTTGGCCTCCTCGTCGCTCAGGCTAGGCTTCCCGGCCATATCGGGCGGGACCGGCACCTCGACGTTCTCGCCCTTCTCAGGATCATACACTATCATTATGGTCTTGTTCGCTATCTTCTTCTCCTTTATCTCGAGGGTCTTCTTGTCTACTATGAACTCGTCGGGCGTGACCTTGCCGGCTACGACTGCCTCTCCGAGGCCCCAGCTGGACTCTATCACTACAACGCTATCATCGCCGGTTACAGGGTGGACGGTGAACATAACGCCCGCTGAGCGGGAGTTGACCATTTTCTGCACGACGACGGCCATCGCTACCTTTAGGTGGTCTATCTTGTACTGCGCCCGGTAGAATATGGCTCGTGCGGTGAAGAGGCTCGCCCAGCAGTCCTTGACCCTCTTGACTACGTTGTCCTCGCCCCGCACGTTTAGGTAGGTCTCCTGCTGGCCGGCGAAGCTCGCCTCCGGGAGGTCCTCGGCGGATGCGCTGCTCCGGACAGCGACGAGAGGATCCTTGACCCCTATCCGCTCTGCGAGCATTCTGTAACTCTTCCTTATCTCCTCCTCTATGTAGCCCGGCATCGGGGTGTCGCGAATGAGCTCCCTTATCTGCTTGCTAACCTCCTCGAGCCTCGCCGTATCGTTGACATCGAGGCC
>WAOO01000021.1 GCA_015521195.1 Pyrolobus sp.
CTACCTATTCAGTGGAAAGTTTAACGCGATTGACCCGATATCTTGTGCGATGAGCAAGGCTCTTTAAACGACAGAGAATTAAGAGAGTTGCTAGTCAAACTTTGGAATCTCAAGGCTTAATGATATCGGATAATGGTGATAACTTATGCTAAGGCGCCGGTTATTTACAGCTACGACACTAGTTGTATCGTATGCAATGATTAATAGCCTTTTGGTATTTCTGCTCCCGTATATTATGCTTACTCATAAGAGGCACCTCAGCATAGCTGGATTGAGAACTATTAACGTTAACACTATAAGGATTGAGTATAGCCTCACTGTCGGGATTGCTAGAACACTTGCTATAGTCGCCCCTCTAGCTACAGTTATTTCTCATGAACTTCTGGGCCCCAGTCGCACACTTAGCATAATCCTAACCTTCTACAGCATAGCCGCTTTAGCCGTTGTTATCCAGCCAGAGCTATTAACAACTCTGATCACCTACATAATCTTCGTAGCTTTCTCTCACATGATGTGGCCGCTAATTAGAACAATTTATGCAAGGCTTTCACGTGCGGGCGGCGGTGCAAGGATCTTCGCTATACTGAGGGTGTTTAGCGAGCTAAGCCCCCGCATCGCACCGCTTATTGCAGCCTCAACCCTCTATCTGGCTTACTATCTAACCGGCAACGACGATCTAAGAACGCTTATAGTTGATGCATATATATTCCTCTACATACCTCTAGTAGCCCTTCTATGGGCCTCTAGTTTAGCGTTAATTAGGCAAGACGTTCTACCGAATATTAAGAGGAGGAGGACAGCGTCGGATGTTAAAATGCTTAAGGGGCTACCGCTATTCCATCTATTCTCGGCGGCCACAAACGGTTTTGCTAGAGGGGTCTTTGGTACAGCTGTAGTTCTTTATATTCTTAACCGGATCTCCGCTAAACCCGTCGACTATGGGCTTATATCAACAATACCCGCCCTGGCCACGCTGCCTCTATCCCTGGCTACAGTTACGCTACTCGATAAGCTAACCATTCTGGAAAAAATTTTGCTATTTATGATTCTCGGCGTCCTCAGTAGAGCCTCAATGTACCTCATGGCATTCGCATATACTCTCGCAGCTGCCCTGATAGTGTTATCGTTTTACAATCTCTTCGACTATACCTTCTTCCCCTTCATGAGAGACGTGCAGGCAAAGCTCTTCGACGAAAGGGTTCTAGTAGCATACTACAGTGTCGAGCAGATGATGTACACGCTGCTAATGGGTTTGGGCAGCGCTTCGGTAGCTGTATTCTACGCTATCGATCCTAGTTTATGCTTTACTCTAGCATCGATTACAGGGGCGATAGGCATAACCGTAGCGGGCATAGCGACGCTAAAATATTACAATACCTGCAGAGAGCGCCGCCCGTAGCATTTATCTCGCCTACAATGAACAAGCCTCTCCTCGCTGTCTTGTTGAGCCAGCAGTCCGGGGTTCAAATCCCCGCGGGCCCGCCCCTGGCGCCACCCGCACTCGTTTCACTCGCGTGTTTGGGTGGCGGGGTTGGCTGGTGCCCTGACACGGGCTGGCCTGGCTGTGGGGTCTATGCTCGTGGGTTTCCCGCTGCTCGTGCAGCTTGTCCAGCCTCTGGTGCTCCCGGAGAGGTTCTGTCCCACCTCTACCGGTGGCTCGGGCTGGCCGCCGCGCTCGTCGACAGGCTGGCGATCCTCGCGGCCGCAGATCTGCTGGTGGCGGCCTGGAGGCTCGGCGGGAGGGTGGGAGCGTCGGGCCTCTGGTGAGGGACGCGGCGGCCGTCGCATTCGGCAACATGTTTTCTCTGCGGTCGCCGCGGCCCTCGAGGGGCGAAGGAGGCTCTGCCGGCCTAGCCCTCGGGGGCGCGATAGTCGCGCCCTTCGTCTTCGTCTTCAACGCGAGGCTCGTCGCCTACCGGCCCAGGTGGAGGCCGGGCAAGGGCCAACCGCGGTTGGACGGGGCATGGCCTGTCATCTCCGGCTGAGTGTTGTATGGTCGAGGTTAGACTGACGCCGGTCGAGTGGGTCGTGCTGCTCGTGTGGCTCGCCAACGGCAGGCTTAGGGGCGGCATGGTCCTCCAGAAGCTGGGGTTCCTCGGCGTAATGGAGGCGGGCGGCTGCCGCCTAGAGTACATCCCGTCGCGCTACACCCCCTTCTCGGTGCAGCTGGCGGAGGGCGTGAGGGAGGCGAAGGAGGGGGGCCTGCTGAGGGTCTACACCGTGTCCTCGCGGGGCGGAGCCTACACGGTCTACGTCTTCGAGCTTACCCCCGAGGGGCAGAGGCTCTACCGTGAGTCGGTGGGGCGTCTGGAGCGGGAGGCCCGGGTTCCTCAGGGAGATGAGGAGGCTCGTGGAGCTCTGGGCGGATAAGCCGCTTGAACTCTTACGCTATGTGTACAACCGGTACCCCAGGTACGCCGAGAAGAGCGAGATAGCCGAGAGGATCCTAAGAGACTAGCCGCACAGCCTCTTTTTGAAATCCTCCGATACGCCGACCTTCAAAGCTGGTGATCCCGGGTTCAAATCCCGGCCGCCGCACCACACGCACCTTGAATCCCACTTAACCTTCCGTGAAGGTGGGCTCGTGTAAGTCAAGTGGAATAGCAGCTTTGTATGTGCGGGTGTTTTTATGTGTGGTGAGCTTTTCCGCTCGTCTTTCCTTGTAAGAGGAGCAAGATGGCCACGTCCTCGACTATGGTTAGCGGTGCACCGTACCCTCTGGAGCGATGAGTGGTTTGGGGATAGGGCAGGGTGGGCTAGCTTATGCTCGTCTTTGGGCATCTTAGTGTTGCTCCGCGGGAGGCGCTGCATGCTAGGAGGTGGTAGCGGTATAGCACGCTGTTCTTCTCTGCGAGTCTCCGCAGCTGTTCTGTCTTCCACTCGGGTGGCCTCCAGCTCCTCTTCCTCTCCTCGAGCTCCTCGCGGTCTACGAGAAGCTCTATGATGCCCTTCTCGACGTCTATGAGTATCTCGTCGCCGTCGCGTACGAGGGCTATCGGGCCCCCTACTATAGCCTCGGGGCTAACGTGGCCGACCATTAGGCCTCTCGTTGCACCGCTGAACCTCCCGTCGGTGACCATCGCCACGTGGGGGCCTAACCCGGCTCCAACCACAGCCGCTGTGACCTGGAGCATCTCCCTCATGCCGGGGCCCCCGGCGGGGCCCTCATAGCGAATCACTATCACGTCACCCTTCTCGACGCGCCCCTCCTCTATCGCCCTAATCGCGTCCTCCTCACGGTCGAAGACGACGGCCCTCCCCTGGAACCTGGTCTTCTCCACCCTCGCGAGCTTCACTACGGCCCCCTCGGGGGCTAGGCTGCCGTAGAGGACGCGAAGCGACCCGGTCTTGGACACGGGGTTCTCAGGGCTCCGTACGACGACACCGTCGGGGTCGGGCGCCTCCTCGACAACATCTCTCCACGTGCGGAGGTCGGCGGTCCTGACGCTCAGGTTGAAGACGCCGGCCTTCGCCAGCGCCTTGGCGACTACGGGTACCCCGCCGACCTCGTCCAGGTCTTCGAGGTAGTGGCGGCCGCCCGGCTCAAGGTCGGCCACCCATGGCGTCTTCCTCGAAACCTCGTCGAAGTCCCCCAGGCTGAGTTCCACTCCAGCCTCCTCAGCCACGGCCAGCAGGTGTAGAACTGCGTTGGTCGAGCCGCCCATCGCCGCGTCTAACGCGACCGCGTTGAGAAACGCCTCCCTCGTTGCAATCCTCCTCGGAGTCACCCACTTCTCCACAAGCCTCACTATCGTCCTACCCGCCCTCCTCGCGGCATGCAGCCTCCTGGATGACACAGCCGGTATCGCGGCGGTGCCGGGGAGGATGAGCCCGAGGGCCTCGCCGAGCAGCGCCATGGTGTTCGCGGTGTAGAGGCCCGCGCAGCTGCCCGGGCAGGGGAGAGCCCTCTCCTCTATCTCGCGCAGCCCCCTATCGTCTATCTTGCCCGCGAGCCGCTCCCCGAC
>WAOO01000022.1 GCA_015521195.1 Pyrolobus sp.
CCTCGAGAACCCCTCGACGAACGCGGGGTGCATGAGGTAGTCGAGGCCCACGCCCCGGATGTACTCCCTGCAGCCCTTGGGCTCAACCCAGTCTAGGTTCTCTCCGCGCCACACAGCCCTAGGGCACTCTGGCACTCCAACCGCACCCCGCCGCCCAGAGCCACGGCCCGGGTATTACGCTGGGGGCGTCTAGACCCAAGCTGTTAATGGATGGGCCGTGGTGCGGCCTGGAGGGGCCCTGGTTTGGTGGAGCTCGTCCGCTTCTACAAGACGCTCCCGGTTAAGATTGTGAGGGGTTATGCGCAGTACGTGTGGGATGATACCGGCCGCCGCTACCTAGACTATCATACCGGCTATGGCGTCGCCTTCCTCGGGCACCGTAACCCCTTCGTGGTCCGGAGGGTGAGGGAGCAGCTCGAGCGCATCTGGACGGTCTCCCTCAGCTTCGAGAACGATGTCAGGGAGGAGGCCTTGAAGGCCCTCTCTAGGGTGCTCCCCGGCTATTTCACCCACGTCTTCTTCCAGAATAGCGGCGCTGAGGCCGTCGAGCTCGCATTGAAGGCTGCTGTGAGGTATACGGGTAGGAGTGTGTTCGTGGCGCTCATCCACAGCTTCCACGGTAGGACACTCGGCGCCCTCTCGGTGACCCACGGCCCGAAGTACCGCAAGCCCTTCGAGCAAGTCCTCCTGAAGCCCCGGTGGGTGAAGCCGAACGATATAGACGGGCTGATGAAGGCCGTTGACGATAGCGTCGCGGCTGTGATACTCGAGCCGGTGCTCGGAGAGGGCGGCGTGATACCCCTCGACCGGGAGTTTATCAGGGCTGCTAGGGAGGCTACGAGGGAGCACGGGGCGCTCCTGATAGTCGATGAGGTTCAGACGGGTTTCGGGAGGACTGGGCTCCCCTGGGCCCACATGGAGGCCGGCGTCGAGCCCGACGTGATGACGGCTGGCAAGGCTGTGGGCGGCGGGTTCCCGGTGAGCTTCGTAGCCTTCCGCCGCGAGGTCGCCGAGGCCTTCGAGGCGGGCGAGCACGGCTCGACGTACGCTGGCAACCCGTTGGCCTGCGCCGCTATAGTCGGGGCTGTGGAGGCGTTCGAGGCCGAGAGGGTGGCGGAGCAGGCTGCGAGGAAGGGCGGAGAGGCGCTGGAGTATGCGCGTGAGAGGCTCGGGGGGCTCCGCGCGGTGAGGGAGGTGAGGGGCAAGGGCCTGATGATAGGGGTTGAGCTCCGCTTCCCACCGGGGAAGGTGTTGGAGTGCCTGCTGAAGAGGGGTATCCTGGCGTTGCGCGCGGGGGCTACCGTCGTTAGGTTCCTCCCGCCCTACGTGACGAGCGTGGACGAGCTGCACGGCGCTGTAGACGCCCTTAGAGAGTGTATAGCGAGCGTCTACGGGTAGCCCCGGTTTTAAAACAGGCCGTCCACCTCGCTGCTAATGGTGTGGAGCCTCTTGTCCAGCGACCGCCCCCTAACCGTGGCTGACGTGATGACCCGGGAGGTTGTGACGATATCCCCGGACGCCCCGGTGATTGAAGCCGCTAGGCTGATGAGAGACCGGGACATCGGCAGCGTTGTCGTCGTCTCCTCCCGCGGCGAGGTGATAGGGATTATCACCGAGAAGGATATCGTCGTCAGGGTTGTGGCCGAGAACAGGGACCCGCTCAGGACTACCGTCCGCGAGGTGATGACGCCGAACCCCATCACCGTCTACGACGATACTCCGCTCGAGGCTGCAGCCAGGATAATGGATGAGCAGAAGATAGGCCACCTGCCCGTCGTCGACAAGGCTGGGAGGCTCGTCGGTATAATCGCCAAATCCGACATCATAGAGTTCACCCCGGAGCTAATCCAGATACTCTACCTTAAGCGTGGAGAGACGAGCGAGGCTGGTGGAGGGGTTTGACCGGCTGCGCCGAGGCCCTCAGGAGGGTCGAGGAGCTGCTCGCCAGCATAGAGGACCCGGTGTACGCGAACATACTGAGACCCGAGGACGAGATTAGGCTACGCGCCATACTCTATAGGCTCGGGCAGCTGCGCGAGGCCCCCGATGACAACGAGTGTAGGGAGCTGCTGTCGTACGCCGAGAGCGTGGTGGGCGAGATAAGGTCGAGGCTCACCTCTTCGCTAGGCGCACAGCGTACTCGACGAGAGCCCGGGCCACGTTGAACCCCGTGACCCTCTCTGTGTTCTTGAAGTCGGAGTTTGCGTTGACCTCGTTCACGAGCAGCCCTCTCTCCGGGTCCTCGAAGACGTCTATCCCGAGGAAGCCTCCACCCACTGCATCGGCGGCTCTCAGGGCGAGCTCTCTCAACTCGGGTGTCACGGGTGCTGGCTTCGCCTCGGCGCCTAGGGCGGTGTTGGTCTTCCAGTGGCCCCGGTTCACCCTGTATATCGCGACCGGCACCTCGTCTCCTACGACGAAGACCCTGATATCCCTAAGCGGCTTCTCGACATACTCCTGGATGTAGTGCACCCTGTAGTACGCGGGGCCCAGCTGCTCCCGATGCTCCACTATAGCCTCGAGGGAGTCTCGGGTGTCGGCCTTCGCGACTAGCCTCCCCCAGCTGCCTATAACGGGCTTCACCACCACCGGGTAGCCGAGGTGGTCGCCAGCCTCCAGTGCAGCCTCCCTCGAGAAGGCGGCGTAGGCTCTGGGAACCGGGACACCGTGTTTGGCGAGGAGTATCGTGGTGAGCAGCTTGTCGCCGCAGTTGAGCTGCACTATGCTACTGTTGACCACGAGGTAGCCTTCGGCCTCGAGTATCCTTGTGGACTCGAGGGCTTTGAAGTAGCTCACACTCCTCTGTATGACCACGTCGACGTCTCCAAGGCTCCTCTCGAGGCTATCCAGGCGGAAGAGGATGCGCTCAACGTTGAAGAAGATGGGCTCGTGGCCGAGCCTCCGGGCCTCCTCCGCCAGCCTCTTCTCCTCGACACGAGGGTGGTCGTAGACGATGCCTATCCTCATCTACTCTCCCCAGTCCTCCTCCACGCCCTTAACCTCCTCTAGCACTATGTTCCCGTCGCGTATCCTCACCACTAGCATCGCGCCACAGTCGTGCTCGATTATCTCGCCGTCCATCACGTTATCCGGCAGCTCTACCTCCCCGCCGCAGACGGGGCATACGGCCTTCTTCGCCACCCGGACCACCAGGCAGACAAGCCGCCCCGGCCCCCGTTATAGGAGAAGCGGGCACCGGGAGCCTCCCGCAGAGCGCCAGCAACGGTATGGGGCGGCAAGGCTTTCGGGCGGGATGAGATATTCGCGTCTTTCAGCTACACCTCTTTCACGGGCGCCACTGGAATGACTGCGGTGAAAACGGCTGTATCCGTGGTCACCGCTGTGCTCCTACTGCTGCTGGCTGTCGGCGCAGTGCTCATCGTCTACCTTGCAGTCGTGGGTAGCATCCCGCCGCGCGGCGCGCCGTTGAAGCCCGGCGGTGTCATCGTCGAGGCTGTTGGGGCGGGTCTAGGCTACATAAAGCTCTACGTGAGGAGTGTAGGTGTAGATGCGCGTATAGACGTCGTCTACTTCTACGATGGGCTTGGAGACCTTATCGCCGCTTATAGGCTGCCCGAGCCTGTAGAGCTCCACCCAGGCCGCCTCGCTGTCATAAACGTCTCGCTCATCTATCTCAATGCGCATCTCCTCGAGGGGCCTGTCGGCGAGAGTATCGTAGAGAGGCTTGCGTCCGCGAGGTTCGTAGGACTAGGCGTTGCGGGTTCTAGCCTGGTGCTCCGCGCCAGGCTCCCGGCCCACAGCTTCCTAGTCTCGCTTAAGAGGGCGTCGCAGGTGGAGATTGGTATCCTCGTGGACCCGAGCCTCTCGTATAGCGACCCACGCGAGGTCGTGCTAAACCCGCCCTCCTACCGCTACATAGTCTTCAACCCTGTGCTCGGCTACTGGGTGATGTACTACTGGAGCGGTGGGAGCCTGGAGAGGGTGGAGGGCGGGCTCACACTCCTGGAGAAGCCAGTGCTTAACCTCTCTGCAATGACTTGGGAGGAGAGGTACTCGCTGGGCCCGGTCGTCGTCTTCATAGACCCGTATAGGGGCGCCGGGAGGTATACCGTGACGATAGTCACCGTGTACGGCGGAGCCTACAGCTTCACCCTCGAGCCCCTCCCGGAGCCGGGCCGCATAGTCCTCGACCTGGTCGTCGCCTGGGAGGACGAGTGGTACCCGGGCACCGGGCAGCTTCTCGACAACTGGGCCGACCACGTGTTCCGCGTGACGCTCTACGAGGATGGGACTGTGCGGGTCAAGGCGCTGAGATACTCGGGCACATGGCTCCACATGGTGTTCGCGAAGGCCCCGGGCATGGACTTGCTCGAGGGTCTACTCCGCCTCTACGATTCGAACGGCTATAGGCTCCCCGGCTCGAGCGGCGTAGCGTACGTCAAGATACACACGTCTAGGGGTGTAGGGGCGCCGAGCGCCATATGGGACCCGGTTTCAGGCTCGTATATCACAACGTGGCCCGTCGTGGTATACAGGAGGGTCTGAGGAGGCACTTCATCTATTAGGGCCGCCTAAACCCTCCACACCTGGAGGCGTCCCGGTATGGCCTGGTGGCCTTGGGGTAAGAGGAGGGGCTGGAGGTGGGGCTGGCAGTGGCAAGGCCAGCAGCCTCCACAGCCCCAGTACCAGCAGCAGGAGTACCAGCAGGGCGGAGAGGAGGCCCAGAGGCCGCCCTACCAGTACCCCTACTACCCCTACCCGCTGCCACCCTGGATGTCGCCACCCTGGTGGCTATGGTGGGTTCCCCCGCCGCCACCCCCTCCACAGAGCCCCGAGGAGGAGCTCAGGATGCTCGAGGAGTATAAGCGGGAGCTTGAGGAGGAGCTTAGGAGCGTCGAGGAGAGGATAAGGGAGTTGAAGAAGATGCTGGACAAGGAGTGACGCATCTAGGTGCGCGTATCTAGATACGCGTATCTGGGTACGCGTGGATGGATACGCGTATCTTCGTCGACCGTCTTGTTGAGCTCTCGGCGCTGGAGGCCGAGTGGAGGAGGGGCTCCTTCTCCCTGGTCGTAGTGTACGGCAGGCGTAGGGTTGGGAAGTCGGCGCTGCTGAGGAGGTTCCTCGAGGGCAGGAGCGGAGTCTACTATGTGGCGGCGGAGCTCCCAGCCCAGGAGCTCTACGCGGAGTTCGCGGATGCTGTGGGTGAGCAGCTGGGCGTATACGTGCCGAGGGACCTGGTCGAGGCTCTCGAGAGGCTCGCGTCGCTAGGCGAGAGGCTCGTAGTCGTCCTCGACGAGTTCCAGTATCTGGTCGAGGCGGACCCTAGTCTCCCCTCCAGGCTCCAGAGGAGCATCGATACCAGGCTCTCGTCGAGCAGCCTGATGCTAGTGTTGTGTGGCTCGGCCGTCTCCTTCTTCGAGAAGAGGCTGCTCGGCTACCGGGCGCCCCTCTTCGGCAGGAGGACCCGCAGCATCAAGCTGCGCCCGATGAGGCTGCTCGAGGCCCACCACTTCTACTCGGGGTTTGGGGGCTTCCTAGAGGAGGTTGGAGGCTACTCTGTGCTCGGGGGCACACCCGCCTACGCCCGGTACGCCCTCGGAAAGAGGAGCCTCCGGGAGCTCCTCGAGGAGGTGCTCCAGCCTGGGCACCCTCTCCTCACCGAGCCCCTCGACCTCCTACGCCAGGAGGTGCGAGAGCCCCGCACCTACCTAGCGATACTACGTGCAATTGCAGAGGGGAGGGTCTCTCCTAGCGAAGCAGCGCAGGCGGCGGGCATAGACCCGCGTACAGTCCACCACTATATCCGTGTGCTCGAAGAGATGGATATCGTCGAGAGGAGGGCGCCCCTCGGCCAGAGGAGGGGGCATAGGCTCTACATCACAGACCCCTACTTCCGCTTCTGGTTTACAGTTGCGCCGCGGACCCAGAGCCTCGTCGAGGCCGGGTACACCAGGAGGGCGGTCGAGATAGCAGAGAGGCTCGTCGGGGAGCGCCTCCTGGGCCCCACGCTGCAGCAGGTTGTAGAAGAGCATCTACCCGAGCTCCACGCGGCAGGCGTCCTGCCCACGAGGCCCGTCGAACACGGCCCCTGGTGGAAGAGGGACGTAGAGATAGACATTGTGGTGCGCGACCCGGGCTCCTCGACAACCTTCATCGAGGTGAAGGCGAGGCTCGACCGGCAGGAAGCAATACGAGTCCTGGACGCGCTAGTCGAGAAGGCTAGGAGGAGCGGGCTACAGGAGCCTACAAACCACTACATGGTAGTGGCTGGCGAGGTGGAGGACCTGGATGAGCCGGTGCAACGCCTAGAGGGTAACAGGTTGATAGTGGATATGGGGAGGGTTTGGAGGAGGCTGGTTGAAGAGAACCGGGAGAAGTGGATGCCGAGGTGAAAAGAGGAGGCGGAGAGCTCTACATCACCATCCTCTTGAGCTCGCGGGCCAGCCTCTCGTAGCGGAGTATATCCTCGCGTGTCAGGCTCGGCGGCACAGCCTTCAACGCCTTGAGGAAGTGCTCCATTTTCACAGGCTGGGGCTTCAGACCCTCACCGCGCTTTATCGCCTCACGCAGCGCTATCATAGCCGCCTCGCGGCACACAGCCTCTATATCGGCGCCGGTGTAGCCCTCGGTCATCTCAGCCAGCTTCTCGAGGTCGACGTCGTCGGCCAGCGGCATCTTCCTAGTGTGTATCCTGAATATCTCTAGCCTTGCCTGCTTGTCCGGCGGCGGCACGTAGATGAGCCTGTCGAACCTGCCTGGCCTGAGGAGCGCCGGGTCTAGTATGTCCGGCCTGTTGGTAGCCGCTATCACAAC
>WAOO01000023.1 GCA_015521195.1 Pyrolobus sp.
ACGTAAACGTTCATGATGGCTAGTATCAGGGCGATTATCGTGAGGCGTAGCGAGGCTTTCAGGCTACCGTCTATAGCCTTTGAGCCGACCGCGCCCATTATCGCCGAGGACTCGGCGACAAGGAGTCTAGTTGACTCCACGGATGCGGGGTTTAGCGTGAAGAGCGTTGGTACGGCTATGCCAGCTCCGCTAACCCTGCCTGTTATCGCCTTTAGCTGCGTGGTGAACACCTCGGCCATGCCAGCCGATAGTGAGGCAAACGAGGCTAGCATGATAGGCCCCATGTACATTAGTGCCTCGTAGAGTCGTGTCGAGACGCGCATCTCTCTGTAGGCCAGGTAGTAGTCCTGGAGGAAGCGATGCAGCATCTCAAAGATCCTCGGGGAACCCCCGCCGGTCGCCTCTACCTCGCCTACCACGTACAACACTATCCTCGTGACTCTAGATGGGCTCCAGGTTCTCAACACCGCCTCGTCCAGGGGCACGTCGAGCCTCAACATCGCAGCCAAGCGCTCCAAGAGCCTGTTGAAATGCTCGTTGTACGGTCGTCTCGAGGCTAGCTCGGGTATGGCCCTGGAGGGCGGTAGCCCGATCTTCCGGTACTCGGCTAGATCGCGTATGAAGTTCGGGAGTGCCGCCTCGTGGGCTCTAGCCACCCTAGCCTCCATGTACCACTGTAGGCCGTAGCCCAGGCCGAGTGCTGCTATGACCATGGTGAATGCTGCCCAGCCGTAGCCGTAGGCGAGTACCCCGTAGGCCGCTGCGGCTGCTATAGCCACGGCGGGTACACCATGCGCCACCCTAACATCGGGTGTCGTGAAGCTCAACTGCATGGACTCCACAACCCCCAGGAACACCGCGCCCATGACGGGTATGCCCATGAACACGAGGGCTTGGAGCAGCGTAGCCTGCTCGACCGCACCCCCGACGATCGCAAAGATGCTGACGAGCAGGACGAACGTTATCACGAGAATCTCGCCTATCGTCACGATACGCTCGGCGAACTGACGTAGCCTAAACCTCAGCCACTCTAGCTGCTCCCTTACACGGTCCTCCAGATAGCCTAGCAGGTCTCCGCCCGTGACGACCAGGCTCGCATACCCGCGGAGGAGGTCGCTAAACGACCTCGAGGGATGATTATCGGCCACCTTCTCGAGGGCCGTAAGCCAGTCGACGCCCTCAACCATGACGGTCCTGTCGACGAGACGCGCCTCCCGCTCCATAGCGGGGAGGATATGGCCACGAAGCCTACGGAACGCCTCGAAGAGGGAGACGCCAGCAGCCTGCAGGGAGGCTGCGAGCAGCGTGAACCACGGGAGCTCGTCCTCCACACGCCTCTTTCTCTCGCTAGCTTTGCTCGACAGCTCCAGCCAGGGTGAGGCTGCTGCTAGGCCACTGACCGCCAGCATAGCGAGTGCTGCCGCCGCGGCTATGCTTGTCGAGAAGAGAGCCAGAGGCGTCACGGCTGGAAGCGCTAGTAGTGTTAAGAGTGTGGCTGCAAGCCTCTTGGCCGAGTAGACCGTGGGGTCTTCGAGGACCGCCGCCCTGAGGAGGAGTGGCTTCACTCTCTCAGTGTACTCCTCGAGGAGGCTCCAGAGCCTCGGGTGCTTCGCGAAGAGCGCGACATACCAGCGGCTGTAGTGCGGCCTTATCCTCAACACGGGTGCAACGGCTACGAGACGGTATAGGGAGGCGCTTAGCCCTGTCAAACTGTATATCAGCACCGTGTAGCCGGCGGCGAGGCTAAGCGGGTTAACCGCGGTTGAAACGAGGGCTGCGCCAGCAAGCACATCCAGCGTGAATAGCGTAGCCTCGACAAGCTCAGCCCGTATGAATGGAAGCTGCCCTCTTGGCGGCCTGAGTATAACCTGGCGTGGCTTTAACCTCAGGTCTCTGGCGAAGGCTAGACCCGCGCCTATAGCAGCGGGCGTCAGAGCGACTGCAAGCCACATGTTGCCCGGCGCGGTTGAAGCTACAGCCAGGATTGCATAGGCTGTCGCAGCTGCACGCCACTCCTGGGGCAGAAGCAGCGTAGCGTAGTAGCTCGAAGCCAGGAGCAAAGGTAGCGTGAGCAAGGGGAGCGGCGAGACGGGGTTAACACCGGCGACGAGCGTCAGGGCGATCGAGGCTAGCAGCGAGAGCACGGCGTGCCGAGGCTTAGGCCTCTCTAGGCGGGTGGCCAGGTACGCAACGCTAGACGAGAGGGGTGGTGTTATCGCGACAAGCGCCTGCAGCGGGCCTAGGAGCGCAACCGCGGTTGGAGTCGTGACAGCGAGGAGAGGTGCAGACAGCCAGTGTGGCAGGATGGCTCCGAGAAGGACGCCCGCGAGTAGACCCGAGACCAGCGCTACTATATTATAATAGATGCTTGTATGCAAGTATAGGACTAGTAGCGAAGCGAGCCACGCGGCCGCGGCAACCACGGTTAGAGCGGCTCTCCTCTCCACCCTGGATCCCGATGTGTGGAGGCTAGGCTGCAGTGCGGCGCCTCCGCATGTGGAACATCTTGAGGTGCTTGTAGAACTCTTTCCAGTCGAAGATCTTTTTCTCGACTAGCCTCTCTATGAGCTCTGCTCTCGCAGCCAGCTCTTCTACGAGACGCTCACGGTCCCAGCCCAGGGCCTCTGCCTTGACATGGAGCCTCACAGACCTCTTCACAACCTCCTCAGGTTTGCCGGGCTCGAAAGTGTCGCGGCGCGGGTCCCACCTGAACACCTGCGTGTATTCAATCTCGTCTTGGACTCCGGGTGCGTGCACCGGTATCCTCGGGTAGCCCTGCCTCGGCTCAGGTAGGAGCTCGTAGACCTCCTTCACCCTACGGACTGCTCTACC
>WAOO01000024.1 GCA_015521195.1 Pyrolobus sp.
CTGCATAGGTTATGGCCCTGGTGTCGCCGGGCTCGCCCTCCCAGTAGTAGGCGACCTTGTTCTTGACGTCGGTGTTCATCCAGCGGTCGAGGGCGTTAACGGTGATGTTCGTGACGCCGCCGACGAACCAGCGGAAGAAGGGCGGGTTGCTGTCGTCGAGGACCTTGTCCCAGTAACGGAACCATACGAGGGCCCGGGCCTTCTCATCCCAGAACTTTATCGGATCCCGGAGGCTCTCCTCCCGGATCCTCATCAGCTTCTTGATTGCGGGGTAGTACTTCTCGCCGAAGGGTAGGGCCTGCTCGGTGGCCATAACGGGGCCACCTCTAGTCCGGGCTCTTACCTTCCAAGGCCTGGGTTAAAAGAATCTCAGCTACTCTATACTTTTCCATAATTATTGTTGTGTTGAATACTTCTCGCTGAGGGTTTATTGTACGCGTGTTAGCTAACGGCGTTGAACAATGCCGGGTCTGTATAGCAGGCGTTAGGGATAACCCCTTCACACCGCCGCAGCGCCCCCTGGTACAGGAGCCATGGAAAGCCGCGGCAATGAAGAGGCCTTGACGACCCACGCGCAGCCACTGGAGGCCCTATCCGATGACCCCATGGCTGCCGTGGCATGGCTCCGGGTCTACATGACGTACTTCCGCAACATGGTGTTGGTTACGGCGGAGCGGCTCCAGAAGACCATGGGTCTAAGAGCAGCCATGATGACCCTTGGTGATATAGTCGAGGAGGCTATATGGAGGAGCTTCAGCGTCCAGCGCGAGATGGCAGCCAAGAGAGGCATGAAGCTGGAAACCCTCGACGACTTGTTCACGCTCAACACCTACTGCCATCATGATGCTGCCTCGAGGCTCTCCAGCCTCGGCATAGAGGTCTTCGAGATAAGGAAGGAGCAGGATGGACGCTACATAATGGAGACGGATAGGTGCAAGCTCTTCGAGGCCCTTGACTCGGTTCCGGTGCTCCGGGTCTTCCCCGCGGCCCTGGTCTCGGGGCTCGTCAACGGCCTCGGGCTCCGGAGCAAGTGGCTCAGCAGCCCCAGGGAGCGGGGCCACCTATGCACCAGCGTCCGCGAGGGCCACAGCAGGAGGTACGACTATGTGGTATACATGGATGAGTCTGTGGAGCCGCCGGCGTGTAGGATAGTGACGGAGCCCCTGGACTGTGGCCAGTAGCCCCACCTACTCGGGGAATTGGGACGCTCTGGTTTTATCCAGTTGCTGGGCTTGCTGCACTCCTCCTAGGGAGGTCTAGCGTTGAAGGCCTGGGAGGCTGCCAGGAAGCCCAGGGTAGTGGTTCTCCCCGACGCGCCTGCCACCAGGGTTAGGGCGCTGCTGCGCGACGAGGAGGAGCCCATAGCCGTCGTCGTACAGGACGAGAAGAGCATGAAACACGTCGGCTACATCACCTGGAGGGAGGTCATCCAGATAACCAGTCACTACTCCAACCTCCGCGCCGTGGATATAGCTCTGGACTGGCCCCTGGCCTACAGGGACGACGACCTCGAGACAGTTGTTAAGAGGATGGAGGAGGAGAAGGTCTACGCCGTCCCCGTCCTCGAGAGCAAGGACAACCCCGTGGTCGTTGGTGTCCTCAGCATGTCCGACGTCGTAAAGGCGCTTATGGCTGCAGGCTACGTGCCGAAGGCCGAGACCGTCGGGGAGGTCATGACCACCGAGGACCTGGAGGAGTACATCACAACCCCAGATGAGAGGGTTAACAGGGTCTGGAGCGATCTCGTCTACCACGGGAAGCTCGGCAAGGTAGTGGTGAGGAGCAAGGACGAGCCGATACCCGTTGGCATTATAACCTTGAAGGAGTTCGTGGAGACGGGGCGGTGGTTCTTCCACCGCGAGAGCGAGCGCGGCCTCAAGACGGTGGCCAAGGTTAAGAGGATAATGCTCCGCGGCGCCCCGGTTGCGACCCCGGAGACCCCGATAGAGTACGCGGCCAAGATAATGGCGGAGAACGACTTCCCGATCCTACCGGTCATCGACGAGGAGACTGGGCGCCTCGTCGGCGTGCTCACGATATACGACGTCGCGAGGGCCTACCTCGAGGGCGCGAAGCCGGGCCGCGTGAAGCCCGCCAAGAAGGCGGCGCTGCCGATAGAGGTGAAGCCGGAGGAGCAGGTCCGCTACGTCACCACCGAGCAGATGATAAGGCAGGTGCTCGTCGAGAAGCCCCAGGTTGAGACCCTCGTAGGGATAAGGGCGGCCGACATAGCGAGGCCGGAGCTCCCCGCGGTGACGATAAACGATACGGTGGAGCACGCCCGGCGTATGATGATAAGGTATCGCACGAGCTACCTCCTCGTCGTCGACGACAAGGGCGAGATAGTCGGCGTGGTCACTAAGTGGAGCATGCTCAAGGCGATAGGCCTCAAGGGCCCGATCTGGAAGAGGAGGGTGCACGACCGCTACTTCATAGACTATGTTATGGAGACCGAGATACCCAGGGTCAAGGCCGATGATAGCCTAGAGGAGGTCGCGAGGAAGCTAGCGGAGGCCAAGGCGGAGGTCGCGATAGTGGAGGACGAGCAGGGCCGCATAATAGGCTTCATAACCAAGGATGACGTCGTCGACGCCTACGCGAGGACAATGGTGGGCCGCGCGAAGGTAGAGAACGTGATGACGCCCGGCAGGATAGGTATCGTGCACCCACACCACAGCCTCTACCACGCCGTGAAGAAGATGCAGACCTACTACCTCGACGCCCTCACCGTCTACGACGGCTCCCAGATACTCGGCGTGGTCTCTGCTAACAGGCTGCCCTTCGTCGCCTACGAGGACGCCGTCACCGGGATAAAGAGTAGGAAGCTGATATGGGTACGGAAGCTAGTCAAGGGGGCTGCGAGGAAGGGCCGCTACGTGAAGATAACCCCGCTCCTAGTCATGGACGCCATGGTGCCCCTCCGCGACGTATACGTTAGGACCAGCGACGACGTGGTCAAGGCTATAGAGCTGATGAAACAGCACAATGTGGACGGTGTCCCGGTGGTTGACGAGGAGGGCCGCGTAGCCGGCGTAGTGACCAAGACAGACATTATAAGAGAGTTGGCGAGGACCGCGAGGCTCCGCATCGAGCGCGGCCTACCGGTCAAGGTGGAGAAGAGGGAGGAGCAGGAGGCGAAGGCCCAGACCAGCTAGCCTTTCTTCCCCCTGGGCCTCGGCGCTCCTTTCTACCACGGGGTAACTATCGTATTCTTGTCGTCCCCGCTGCCGGCTTTGCTGTCCATTACTCCCTCTCTATCGCTTATAACGCTTATAGGGTGTTTACGCCATAGTCTCCTGGAGCTGGGTCAAGGGGGCTTGTCTGGTATAGACAAGAGGGCGTTAAAGGAGGCGCTAATTGACCTGCTGGAGGAGGACAGGGAGCTGCGCTACACGCTGATGGGGCTCCTGGGGCTTAGGGAGATACTTGACAGGATAACGAGGCTTGAGGAGAGGTTTGCTGAGCTGGAGGGGCGCTTCGCTAGGCTTGAGGAGAGACAGCTCCGGCTCGAAGAGGAGTTTAAAAAGCTTGTGGAGAGGCAGCAGCGCCTTGAGGAGAGATTCGCGCGTCTAGAGGAGGAGTTTAAGCGCCTCGAGGAGAGGCAACTCCACCTTGAGGAGGAGTTCAAGAGGCTCGTGGAGAGGCAGCAGCGTCTCGAGGAGAGGTTTGCCAGGCTGGAGGCCGAGTTTAAGCGTCTAGAGGAGCGTTTCGCTAGGCTCGAGGAGCGGTACCAGCAGCTAGAGGAGAGAGTGGCGCGCCTCGAGGAGCGCCAGCTGCGCCTCGAGGAGAGGGTCCTAGCGGTCGAGGAGCGGCTGGAGGACCTCGCCCGGGCAGTCCGCGAGCTGACGGCCAAGGTGATAGCGCTTGGGCACCGCTACGGCCTCGCCACCGAGGAGGCGCTGCGGAGCGCCCCGAAGTACCTCGTCGAGGACCTGCTCCGCGAGTATGCCGTGAAGCGGTGGACCCACTACGACAGCGAGGGCATCGTCTACGGGCACCCCTCCATAGTGGAGGTCGACGTCCTGGTTAGGGACGGGATCCACGTCCTCCTGGAGTTCAAGTCGTTCGCTGACCGGGGCGATGTGGCCGAGCTCTACCGGATAGGGGTGCTCTACGAGAGGGTTGAGGGTGTGAAGCCGAGGCTTCTCCTCGCTGCTGCCGGGTACACCGCCAGGGCCCGGGAGCTAGCGGAGAGGCTGGGCGTCGAGCTGAGGGGCGAGCTCGTCGAGTAGCCTGGGGGCTCTGCATCGCTGGGCCTCGCCACAGGCCCCGGGGCCCTCTCGCCCCTCGGGGGCCTCGGCGTCGGTGATCGTCTTCACCGCCCCTCCTGGTCTAGGCTGCGGAGGGCCTCTATCGTCTTTGCTATGGCGTAGGTGTGGCCTAGCCCCGCTATCGCTGCTAGGCCGGCTAGGGGCTGGCCGGCGAGCCCCGCGAGGAAGGCTATGAAGAGCCTCACGTCCCTTCCCGCGATGTTCGGTATCCTCCCTATCATCGCGGGGTGCTTGCCCGTGAGCTTCTCTATGAAGGCGTGTGTGTAGGATACCATTAGGTCGCCGGAGACGGCTACTGCTGCCAGCCAGGCCGCGGCCTGGGGGGATAGCTGCGCGGCCGCCGCGACCGCCATGCCGGCTAGGAGGGCTATGTCCGCCAGCCTGTCGAGCACCGTGTCGAGCAGTGCCCCGGCCCTGCTCTGCCTCCCCGTGAGCCTGGCTATCTCGCCGTCGACGCCGTCGAGTATCGAGCCTGCCTGGGCCGCTACCCCGGCTAGCACGGGGTGGCCGGCGGCCCATAGGGGGCCCGCTGCTGCGACGAGCGCGGCTGCCGCGACGCTGACGGCGTCGGGGCTGGGTGGCCGGCGGCGCCTGGCTAGCCAGAGGGATATCCTGGTCGATATCCTCCTGTTCAGCAGCCTTGATACTACCC
>WAOO01000025.1 GCA_015521195.1 Pyrolobus sp.
CAGATGTGTATAAGAGACAGTGTTGGTATATGTGCGTGGATAGCAATCTACTTGGCGGCATGGGCTTTGGAGGGAGAAGGGCTGTGGTGAGTGGACTCCGGTTGCCGAGGCCCCGATGAGGGTTTCAGCGGCGGCTGAGCCCCACCCACGGTTATTACCGTCTCGGCGTCTTCTACCCCGCTTGAAGGGAGGGTTCTATGGCCGAGGCTGGCCAGCAGCCGAGGTTCCGGGATGCACACCGCGGCATGCCCGTCCTGAGGCTCTACGAGAAGGTGCCGTTGGACCGTATTGGCGTGTTGATAGGCGAGGGGGGTAAGGTCAAGGAGGAGGTTATGAGGAGGACCAGGACGAGGATAACCGTCGACAGCAAGAACGGCACTGTCATCATCGAGCCCGAGTCGCCGGACGTGCCGCCCTACATGGTTATGAAGGCTCGTGATTTCGTCAGGGCTATTGCGTACGGGTTTAGCCCCGAGAGGGCGATGAGGGTTCTCGACGAGGACCAGGTGCTCATAGTGATCGACCTCAAGCAGGTTGTGGGTGATGCGCCGAACCACCTGCAGAGGATCAAGGGGAGGATTATCGGGGAGCAGGGTAGGGCGAGGAGGACCATCGAGGAGATGACCGGCACCTACATATCGGTTTACGACACGTACGTCGCCATCATAGGCGATTATGAATCGGCTCAGGCTGCTAGGGAGGCTATCGAGATGCTCATTGAGGGTAGGCAGCATAGCACGGTCTACCGGTTCCTCGAGAGGGTGATGTGGAGGGTGAAGAGGAGCCAGATGACACGCCTCTGGTACAAGGAGCCCGTCTAGCCCCAAGGTGGCCGCGTGTGAGCCGGGAGGCAATCGTGGTGCCCGGTGCGCTGGCCAGGAGGCTTAGAGAGGAGGCCGCCAGGCTCGGCGTGACTCCTGAGGAGCTCCTCGCAGACCTTCTCCTGAAAGACCTCGACCCGCCGGAAGCCGCGAAGTCCTACATAGAGGCTGCACTCCAGCTCCTCGACGAGACGCTCGTGGAGCTAGGGGAGGGTGATGTGAGACAGGCTGCTGAGAAGCTGTGGGGTGCTGCCGCGCTGGCCGTCAAGGCGTATGCGGCCTGGAGGGAGGGTAGGAGGCTCGCAAGCCACGGCGAGCTCTGGGAGTATAAGAGGAGGATGGAGAAGGAGCTCGGCAAGTGGGTTTCCGATGCATGGGCACAAGCGAATGCGATGCACACCTGCTTCTACGAAGGGTGGTGTGGGCGCGAGGATGTTGAGGATGCTTATGATAGGGTTAAGAGGCTGGTGAAAGAGGTGGCTAAGAAGATACTAGGCTAGGCTTCAGCCTAAGCCTTGGAGCCGGAGATGGGGAGTACACTAGAGGCTGATGCTCGTGATGAGAGTCCGGCGCACCGACACCTCCTCGTAAGCCTTTGGGGTAAGGGTGGTGTAGGCAAATCCACGTTGTCCGCGGCGTTGGCATACTCGTTGAGGCGGAGGGGGCTGAGGGTTGCACTTGTGTCTACCGATGTGCTCCCCACTCTCCTAGACGTGCTTGGGGGCGGCGAGCCGGGAAAGTGGGCCAAGCTCTGCGGCTTGGATGTGCTAGTTGTGACCGAGGAGCTGGCCTCCAGGCTCTGGAGGGAGAGGTTCGGAGACGAGGTGTACCGCGTCTTCAGCCTATTGTTCGACGTTGACCGCGACACGCTCCTCGAGTACCTGTCGCAAGCCCCCTGGGTTCTCGAACAGCTCTATCTCGCGATGGTAGTCGAGTCTCTAGAGGGTTACGATGCAGTCGTCTGGGATACGCCGGGCGCGGGCGGAGGCCTAATGATGCTCATGCTCGAGGAGAAGCTGTACCGCCACCTCCGCCTAGCACCCAGGATATACGCGAGGTTCCGGCTGGGCGGCCGGGAGGCGATAGCCGAGGTCATAGCCTCTTGGAGGAGGCTGGCCGAAGAGATACTAGGCGCGCTATCCTCGCCTCTACACAAGCCAATCCTCGTCGGCGACGTTTACAACCCAGGGGCGGTGCTAGAGGTACACCGTTACGTATCGCGTGTCAGGAGCCCGATAGCCATAGTGCTGAACCGGTGTGTGGAGCTAGACCCGTGCCCAGGCTGCGCATACACCGCGGCCCTACAAGAGCTGACACGCAACGCCCTCAAGCTACTCGACAAGCTCGGTATCCCTGTCTACCGCGTCCCCCTCCTCGCAAAACCACCCCGAGGCTGCAACGGAGTAGCAAGACTCTCGGAGCACATCGAGCTTCTCGCCGACAAGCTCCTCTCTGGTTAAGAGGGGCCCCTCTCACCCGGAGCCCTCGGCGGTGATGTGGGCCAGGATTCGCCGACCCGGTGAGGCTCTCTCCCGAAGGCTGAGCCGACAACACCCCGCTTCTACGCCCCCCGCGTATAGCAGTGCGGGGCGTCGCGTTAGGCACGGTGGCGCAGCGTGGCGCTCATAGAGGTTCCGGAGGCGCTTGCGAGGAGGCTGAGGGAGGCCGCGGAGAAACAAGGTGTACCCCTAGAGCTACTCGCGACGCTAATACTGTCTAGAGGGTTCGACCCTGAGACCCGCATAGAGGCGTACAGAGAGCTCTTCAGGAGATACTTGGGTGAGGCTGAGGAGCTGTACAGGAGGGGGGAGTACGCCCAGGCTGGCGAGAAGCTATGGGGCGCTATAGCGGCGCTACTCAACATCGTCGGTGAGCTCGAGGGGAGGCCACACTATAGGCATAGTGACTACTGGGAGATAGTCGAGGAGGTTGCGGAGGCAACCGGAGACCCGGAATACTCGACGCTCTTCGCCCTCGCCGAACGCCTCCACGCGAACTTTTACCATGCTTTTCTCAAACCACGCACGTTCGACGCACACTGGGAGGGTGCCAGGAGGCTCGTCGAGAAGCTCCGGAGGTACCTGAGGGAGAAGCACGGGTTGAGCGTGTAGAGGAGAGGGGCCCTGCTACTCTACCACCAACTGGTAGACCCTGCGTAGGGCTCTCTCAGCCTCCTCCCTTCCCATCCCGAGAAGCTTCTCGGCCTCGTAGGCCAGCTTACCCTGCACGACCAGCAGCGCGATAAGGGTGAGTGTCCTGTCGTCCAGGCCGTGCAGGTAGCCCTTAGAGTGGAGGAGGAGCACGCCCCGCAGAAGCACGTCGTGTACGCTCTCGTAGCTGAGGATGCCGCCGACGAACCTCGCCAGCCTCCCAGTATCCTCCCTATCCAGCTCTGGCGCCGTACACCAGGGGGGTACGCCCCTCAGCAGCAGCGCCACGGTCTCGGCTGCCACGTCGCGGTAGACGCTTGACCCGCTGTACACCAGTCTCTTCAGGAGGCTGCAGGAAGCCCTCCGGGCAGCCTCCTCCGCTCTAGAATCGAGAGGCTTGAACACCATGATGTTCTTCTCGCCGGTCGCAGGGTTGAACCTCGGGGAAACGTGCACCGGGATATAGCCGAGCCTCAGCCAGAAGCCGAGAGGCTCGTGGTGGCCGAAGCTAGCTCCAACCCATGAGAAGCCCTCGTCCCGCGCGAGCCCCTCTAGCCTAGAGACGAGGGCTCTGCCAACACCCCTCCGCTGCAGACATGGAACCACAGCAACCCTGACAACCCTATAGCCGCGGCCGGTCACACCCCACCCCATGCGCTCGAACACGTCGGGGAAGACGCCGGACCCCCTGCCCCCCACACGGGGCTCCACAGCAGCCTCAAGGGCGCCGGCAACCTCGCCATCGACGAACGCCGCGAGGAGAACGTGACC
>WAOO01000026.1 GCA_015521195.1 Pyrolobus sp.
CCTATAGCCAGCAGCTCCTCGGTGCGGCTGGGGTGGCTCGAGTGGAGTACAGGATTCGCGACCCGAGCCTCGCGCCCAAGGGCAGGCTCCAGATCGAGTGGGCCGAGATGCACATGCCGGTCGTTGCGAGGATGATAAGGGAGCGTTTTGAGAGGGAGAAGCCCCTCGAGGGCGTCAAGGTAGGCGCGGTGCTCCACGTGACGAAGGAGACGGCAGCCCTCGTGAGGACCCTGTTGGCCGGCGGCGCTAGGGTGAGGCTGGCTGCCAGCAACCCGCTGAGCACCCAGGATGAGGTCGCGGCTGCGCTGGTGGAGCAGGGTGTCGAGGTCTGCGCGTGGAGGGGTATGAGCGAGGAGGAGTACTTCGGCTGCATAGAGTTTGTCGCGAAATGGGAGCCGAACATAGTCATCGACGACGGGGGAGACCTACACGCGATGCTCCACGACAGGTTCCCGGGGGTAGCTGAGAGGGTGTGGGGCGGCACAGAGGAGACCACCACCGGTGTCATCAGGCTGCGCGCGATGGAGAAGCAGGGCGTGTTGAAGTACCCAGTTATAGCCGTTAACAACGCCAGGACCAAGATGATGTTCGACAACCGCTACGGCACCGGCCAGTCCGCGATAGACGGGGTCCTCCGCGCTACCAACATACTCCTCGCCGGCAAGGTGGTCGTGGTGGCTGGCTACGGGTGGGTCGGCCGCGGTATAGCCCTGAGAGCAAAGGGCATGGGGGCTAGGAGGGTGATTGTGACCGAGGTCGACCCGGTGAAGGCCCTGGAGGCGGTCATGGACGGCTTCGAGGTGATGCCGATGAGGGAGGCTGCGAAGATAGGAGACGTGTTCATCACGGCAACTGGCAACAAGGCCGTGATAAGGAGGGAGCACTTCGAGGTGATGAAGGACGGGGCTATACTGGCGAACGCGGGCCACTTCAACGTCGAGGTATGGATACCGGATCTCGAGTCCCTTGCAGTCGAGAAGAGGGAGATACGCCCCTGCGTCACCGAGTACAGGTTGAGGGACGGTAGGAGGCTCTACCTGCTAGGCGAGGGCAGGCTGGTGAACCTCGTGTGCGCCGAGGGCCACCCGAGCGAAGTGATGGACATGAGCTTCGCCAACCAGGCGCTCAGCGTAGAGTACATCGTTAGGAATAGGGGTAGGCTGGAGAGGAGGGTCTACCAGGTGCCGATGGAGATAGACGAGGAGGTTGCGAGGCTAAAGCTCCGCTCCATGGGCATCGAGATAGACGAGCTGACGGAGGAGCAGAAGAGGTACCTGGAGAGCTGGAAGCTCGACTAGGCGTCGAGACCCGTCGAAACATTCCAAGCGTCTATGGGTGTCCCTCGGACGGGCGTCCGGGCTCCACGCCAACCCACCTTATCAAGGTTGAATCGGGCCGGTCGCCCGGAGTAGGGTCTTGGATGCGCTGCTCGCCGCCACGCTGCTCAACCTAGTGTGGTCGCTGGCCCACTCCTCGGTGTTCATCGGCGCGCCTCTCGCAATCCTAGCCGCTGGCGGCGGAGCCTGGCTCCTCGGCCTCGCAGCCCTCGGCTACGACGCCTCCTACATCCTACTCTCGCCGCTTGCCGGAAGACTGGGCGACCTCGGGGCCAGGAAGAGGCTCATAGCGTACTCTGCGCTGGTCGAGGCCGGAGCCTCGCTGGTTATGCTAGCCTCGCTCGCCGCCAGGAGGCCTCTCCTCGCGGCGGCCGCTAAGCTGCTGCTCGGCGTCTCCGGGGGGCTAGCTGTGCCGAACACCACCGCCCTGATAGTCGACCACGGAGTGGGTAGGGGTAGGAGGCCAGAGGAGCTCCTCGCAAGGTACTATGGCTTCTCCTCTACGGCAGGGTGGCTCGCAGGCTACCTCATCGGGGGCCTCCTCTCGAGGAGCTGGGGGTTGGCCTCTGTAGCCCTCCTGGGGCTCGCAGCCTCCCTCTCGACACTGGCGGTGCTCGCGGTTACGCCGAGGCCGCCGGTGACCCTGGAGCACAGCGTCGCCGTCTCGAGGGCCAGGATGAGGCTCCACCACGAGAGGCCCCTGCGCGGCATGTACCCCCGTGCAAGGCTCCTCGTCGAGAGGATTGCGAGGTCGCCCCTCCTCCCCTTCTACGCGGCGGTGGCCACCGGGTTCGCCGGGATAGCCCTCTTCTTCTCCATGATACCCGACTACTGGGTCGAGGCTAGGCACCTCTCCTACAGCGACGTCATGATATACGCGTCGATACACACGCTCGTCTCCAGCCTAACCTTCCTCACCGTACACCGGCTCGTCGAGAGGCTGGGTGCGGCGGAGAGCCTGGCGCTAGCCTTCGCGGCGAGAAGCCTGGTGTTCTACGAGCCCCTCGCAACCGAGCACCTCCTACCCCCGGGCCCCCAGGCGGCGTTAACCTACACGCTGACGGGGGCCACCTGGGCGCTGCTAAACACGAGCCTCAACACGCTCGCCCTCAACCTGCGCGTGGGCGGGAGGGGCGCGAGACTCGGGGTTGCACAGTCGGCCTCCTCGCTGGGCCTCGTCGCAGGGGACGCGGCTTCAATGATAG
>WAOO01000027.1 GCA_015521195.1 Pyrolobus sp.
ACCTCGCGCTCATCGCCATCCAGGGCCCGGAGTCTCTCCGAGTTATGGCGAGGATGGGGTTCGACGCGGCGGCCCTCGAGGGGCTCAAGAGAATGGAGTTTCTCGAGAACGTCGAGACGCCCCACGGGAGGGTGAGGATAGTCTCGAGGAGCGGCTGGACGGGCGAGGACGGGTTCGAGATATACGCTGAGCCGCAGGTAGCTGCAAGGCTCTTCCGGGAGGCTGTCTCGGCGGGCGCCAAGCCCTGCGGGCTCGGGGCGAGAGACTCGCTGCGCATGGAGATGGGCTTCCCCCTCGTCGAGGACGAGCTGACCCCCGAGGTGACGCCGGTAGAGGCCCGCTACTGGCTCATCCTCGACTGGGATAAGGTGGCTAAGGGTGAGTGCGTGGGCTGCGAGGAGGTGTGGAGGAGGGCGAGGGAGGGCGCCCTGAGGGTAAGGCTCGGAGTTAGGCTCGGGAGGGGGGCTAGGGTTGTCCCGAGGAAGGGCGACCGCCTGCTCGTAGGCGACGTCGAGGTCGGGAGGGTGACGAGCGGGGCCTACTCGCCTATACTCGGCAGGGGGATAGGCCAGGCTTACGTCGACGCAGGCCACGCGCTGCCCGGGATGCAGGTGATGCTCGAGAGGGGCAGGAGGCTTGTAAAGGCGAAGCTGGTCGACATGCCCTTCATACAACCCCGTGGATAGCCCGGTAGCGCCTCTTCAACTCCTCCAGGAACTCCTCGAACTCGCCCGGAGGCATAGACAGCACAGCCATCATGCACGCGGTCGCAGCGTCCTCGGCTCCCCCGAGCGCGCCGAAAGTCTGGTATAGGAGCGTCGCTTCGAGCCCCCTCCTCCGCCTCCTCTCAACCCTCTGCAACTCCCTGGCGATAACCCGGCCGATGTGCCGTGCTGCTGCGGTGCTAAAGACCGCTATCGTGATGCTCCAGAGTAGTATCCCTATCAGCATCAGTGCCATCGTCAACGCCTTGCCGGCCAGCGTCTCCGGGACGATGTCGCCGTAGCCGACGGTCGTTATAGTGACTATGGTGAACCATAGCGCGTCGAAGTAGCTGTGGACGCTGTGCCCGTACTCGACTGCATAGTAGGCGAGCGAGCCCATCAGTATGGTCATCGTGAAGAGTGCGAAGAGGGGCGAGAGGGCCAGGCCCCGTATGAAGCCCCTCAGCAGCCTCGCGAGGTCAGAGCCGTAGAGGATTAGCACCAGTATCCTGGCGACCCTCGCGAACCTGACTATCATAGCGGCCCATGCGGCTACACGGTCCGCTACTGCGAGTGGCACTAGAGCGGGTATCTCCCAGGAGGTTATCGCGATGTAAGTCATGGGTGTCGGGGATAGGGCGACGCGGTAGGCGTAGGCGGCGAGGGCGACGAGCGAGACGTAATAGTCTATCGCATAGAGGATTGGGGTCGGCTTGACGAGGGCAGCGACTATCATGAAGAACCCGACGTACACCTCTATAATGTCGAACAGGTAGCGGGCGGTGGCTCCCCGGGGCCCGGGGGCCAACGCCTCTCTAACAGCCTCGGACACGGTATCACCTGCCCGTTAGCAACCCGGCCCCTCGGGAGCCTAGAACGCCCACGGTGCAGGGGTGGCCCCCGTGGCAAGCCTCAACGACTTTGCGAAAGGCTGGGCTAAGGAGAGGAAGCCCGGCATCCGTGAGAGGATAAAGAGGGCTGTGAAGAAGGAGCCTCCGCTGCGCCTCAGGATAGTCCAGGCTATCCACATGCTCAAGGTGCAGAGCCACCGGCTCGAATACATGATAGCCAAGCTGAAGGAGAGGGACCAGGAGCTCTTCGAGAGGGTAGTCGAGGCTCAGATGGAGGGTGACAGGCTCCGCGCGCAGGTCTATGCCAACGAGGTGGCCGAGATAAGGAAGGTCGTCAAGACGCTCATGATGTCCCAGCTGGCGCTCGAGAGGGTGATACTGAGGCTCGAGACGATAACCTCGATAGGTGACGCTGTCGCCGCTCTGGCGCCCGTGCTCGGCGTGGTCAGGGAGCTGAAGAGCAAGCTGATGGGCATAGTGCCGGAGATAGCCCTAGAGATATCCGAGGTCGGCGAGATGCTCGAGAGCCTCGTGATAGAGACTGGCGAGTACACCGCCATCGCCAGCGGGGGTGTGGGCCTCACCCCAGAGGCGAAGAGGATACTCCAGGAGGCTGCCGCCATCGCAGAGCAGAAGCTCCGCGAGGAGTTCCCGGCGCTGCCCGTGCCCGCCACAGAGTCCACAGAGGAGGCGAAGGCGGAGAACGGCTAACCCTCCCCAAGTTTTTAGGACACAGGGTTGCGCTTCTCGCGGGTCGGGGCTGGCGTAGGCCTATCACACCGGTCCTCCGGTCAACAATGCCCGAGCCTCCTCATCCCCGTCCAACGCCTCCACCCGACCCTCGCCCCGCGACGAGGATATATGCTTCGTAGCAATGGGGGCTGTTGAGGCGTCCGGCGTGGAGGCTCGGGGTCCCTCGCCCTCCTCAACGGGGGCCTCTCCGGCCCCCTAGGGCGGCCCATCAGAGTCGAGGAGGCCTCATCGCCGGTGTTAGAGGGGCTCGACGAGGATTTTCTGCGCTATCCCGCGGCCTAGGGCAACCAGCGTACCCCTAACCCTCACCACTATGGGCCCCGGGAGCACCTGTACAACCTCGATTATCGTGCCGGGTGTTATCCCCATCTCGAGGAGCCTTCTCACCGCGCCGTAGCCGCCGGCGATGCCCACCACCCTAGCCTTCGCCCCTGGCGGCAGCGAGGTTAACGGGACTGGCATCTTAGGTCTCCCTAACCCCGCCTCTGTTTACACCCGGCCCCCGATATACTCGGCGGTGTCGCGTTTTGCCGGTCCTGGCGGTCCTAGGAGCCGGTAGGATGGGCAGGGCGCTCGGCCTTGCCGCGCTTCGCTGCGGGTGGCGTGTGGTCGCGACGAGGGGGCGCTGCGATAGGCTGGAGGAGCTTGAGAGGCTGGGGTTCGAGGCTACCTGCTCCAACCGGGAGGCCGCCAGCAAGGCGGATGTGGTCATCATTGCTGTGAAGCCGTGGCTTGTCGAGAGGGTTGCGGGGGAGATAAGCGGGGTTGTGAAAGGCAAGCCCGTCGTCTCCATAGCCGCCGGTGTGAGCCTCGAGAAGCTGCGCAGCCTCCTCCCCGACGCTGAGGTCTACAGGGCGATGCCTAACCTCGGGGCGCTGTACGGCCTATCCGCGACCGCGGTGGCCGGCTCGGGCCCCTCCAAGAAGCTTGTCGAAGAGCTCCTAGCCTGCGCAGGGGAGGTCTTCTGGATAGACGAGGCTCTCATGCCAGCGTGGACCGGTCTGGCCGGCTCGGGCCCCGGTATACTCGCGGGCCTCGCAGACGCCTACATGGAGGCCTGTATAGCCTCGGGGCTGGCCAGGGAGGCGTGTAGTAGGCTAGTGGCGCTCGTCTTCGAGGCAACCGGGAGGCTGCTGCGGGATAAGCGCCCGGCAGAGCTGAGGGATGATGTAGCGACGCCCGGGGGTACGACGATAGAGGGGCTCGTCGAGCTGGAGAGGAGGGGTGGGCGAGCCGCGCTTATAGACGCCCTCCTAGCCGCAGTCAGGAAGGCCGGGAGGCTAGGTTGAAGCACGCTCTGCTCCTAGCAGCACTCGTAGTCTTCAACATGGGGGGCTCCCTCTTCCTCGCAGGCGTCTACCCGGGAGGCGCCACCGGCTACATCCGGTACCCGAATGGCACGATAGTGGGGTTCGAGGCTACGCCGTCCACCGCGCTGCTATACCCGGGTCTAGCAGTCCTAGACGCCGGGGGCGGGGAATCGCTCATAGTGGCGCCGGGCGGGCTGCTAGTCTATCGCGTCGACGGCCTCGGCTATCCGGCCGGCTTTCTCCGTAGGACGCTCCCACCCTACTCTATCGGAGAGGGCTACGCGGTGCTAGGCGACTCTATCGTGCTCGCCAACGGCACGATGCTGTCATACCCCCAGGGGTACAGCCCCGTAGGCTTCTACAACGGGAGCCTCGTCCTCGACACGCCGAAGGGCCTCATGATGCTCTCCGGGGGCCACGCCCTCCTATACCCGGGTCTACACCCGGTCGCCATATGCGACCGAGGAATACTCGTATCGGTCAACGGCACGCCCGGCGTGCTACGGGGAGACGTTCTAACCCTCTACCGGGTCCCCGGCCACCCCCTAGAATGGGGCGGGGTGCTCGACTGGAGCATAGCAGCATGCACGCCAACCGGCGTGGCATACACGAGTGTAGAAGGAGGCTCGAAAGCGACGGTCATAGTGGAAGGCGGGCAATGCACGATTGTATATACGGAGCCTCCCGCAAAAGCGGCGGGGATAGCAGCGAACGCCACGACCCTCACGCTCGCCTTCCAGGCGGCCGGGCGTGCGAGCATCCGGGAGAAGCAGTGTAGCGTTCACGTTAGTAGCGTGAGGGTTGAGCCGATTGAGGCTAAGCCTCCCGTAGTGAAGCGGAGGCAACTCGCTCCAGCCGAGCTTAGAGCCCCGCAGGTGACCATAGAGAGGCGGGGCTACGAGCCCAGCCCGGTGGCCGATAACCTCATCCTTGCGGTCTACCGGTTGGGTGTGGAGGGTGGAGCTAGGCGCGTGAAGCCAAGCTGGGCGCCTATCCTGAGCCTTGGGGTCCTCGGGGCCGCCGCGGCCGCGGCAGCTACCGCCGCGCTCGTGCTCCTGAGGAGACGGTCGGCGGAGTCCGCTCCTCAGCACTAGGCGCTCAGGACCGCGTTGGGCTCCTCATCCTGCGGTAGGGGCGAGAAGTGGGGGTAAAAACGGGGCCGCGGCGGCCCGGAAACTATTCCAGCGACCTGTCTGCGGCCCCCACCTCTACGTGCTTCGGCTTCAGCCTCGACACGATATACTGGAAGGCGCGGTGCGGGTCAGTGTGCTTCCCGCAGCTGTAGACGTCGACGGTGGCGAACCGGTACTCGGGCCAAGTGTGTATCGTGATGTGGCTCTCGAGGATGACCGCGACGACCGAGACGCCCTCCCCAATCTTCCACGACTTCACGTCGAGGAGGGTCATGTTGCCCACCCTGGCCGCCTCGGCGACAAGCCTCCTAAGCCCCTCCTCGTCCTTCAGCAGCTCTACCTCCTCACAGT
>WAOO01000028.1 GCA_015521195.1 Pyrolobus sp.
CTTCCGCAGGGTCGTCGAGGAGCTCAGGGCTAGAGGCTACCGGGTCGAGGGCTTCGCCTGCCCGGAGGTGAGGGAGGCTGGGAGGAGGGTGGGGTTCAGGATAGTCTCGCTCGACGGGAGCCTAGAGGCCTGGCTGGCCCGCGTGGAGGGGTGCGACGGCCCACGCGTAGGCAGATACCGGGTCTGCAGGGAGGCCGAGGAGGTCGCAAGGAGGGCCGTCGAAAAGGCTGTGAGGGAGGCCGACGCGATAGGCATAGACGAGATAGGCCCGATGGAGCTTAGGACCCCCGGCATCCGCCGCGCGATACTAGAGGCGCTCAACAGCGGGAAACCCGGGATATACGTGGCGCACGCGAGGCTCAACGACCCGGAGATACTCCCACTGCTGAGGAGATACGGGAGGTGGTTCACAGTCACAGTCGAGAATAGGAACACCCTCCCACCGCTAGTGCTCCAGGCAGCCCTGGAGATGCTGAGGTGACGTCGCGGGCCCTACCGCCCCTGACTCCCTCATCACCAGCTCAGAGCCTATCCTCTCGCCACCGGGCCCGCCGGAGAGCAGCTCAGCATAGGAGGAGCTTAACCCTCCCGCCAGCCGGGTATGCGGAGAAAGGATGGTGCCGCCGCCGGGATTTGAACCCGGGACCTCCGGATCTCCCAGGCGGCCTCGGAGGCGGACCGGCTCGCCGTATGAGTCCGGCGCTCTGCCAGCTGAGCTACGGCGGCACCCTTGCCGTGGAAACCACCGGGGTCTAGGGTTTATATGATTATCTCGAACTGTGGTATGTCGCGTTTAACCCTCTCCACCCTCCTCCTGGGTATCGGGATGCCCTCCTCCTCGAGGAGGCGGCGTATAGCCTCCCTTATCGCCTCGCTCCTGGACATCCTCTTCATCCTCGCGTAGCGGTCTAGGGCTTCGAGTAGACCCTCATCGACCTTGAAGGTGACTATGCGGAGCATGCGTGTCCCCGGCTGTATAGTGTTACCGGTGTAGGTTGAAGAGTTCTCGGTGTACAGGTGTACAGTAGAGAGAGTGGTTGGCGAAACTTTCGGCTATGCCTTGCCCGGGCAGGGTGCGGCGAACGTCTCGAGCAGCTGGTAGAAGGTGTCGCCAAGTTTAACCGGCAGCCTAGTCACGAGGTCCATGTCGGTCACGATGCCCGTAACCTTCTCGCCCTTGACCACCAGTATCCCTCCGATGCCAGCCACGGCCATCAGGTCGAGGGCCTCCTGGAGGCTTACGTCGTGCTCGACTCTCACCGGGTTGGGGCTGGCAGCCTCCACGGCCCTCCTCGAGAACACCTCCTCGTCCTTACCCTCCTCGAGGAGCTTCATCACCTCCGAGCGCAGCAGGAACCGTATCACATCCCTCGCGGTGAGGATTGCGACCGGTCTACCGGCATTGTCTACGAGGGGTAGGTGGCGGAAGCCGCCCTCCGCCATGAGCCTCACAGCATCCCTCAGCGTAGCCTTCTCCGCGTCAGCCGTCACCACCGGGCTGGTCATGACGTCTGCGACTGAGAGCCCCGCGCCGATGTAGCTATTGTTCTTTATTATGTTCGCAACGTGCTCCTCGTTAACCATCCCCATGAGCCTCCCGTCCTCATCGACTATCGGGACGGCTCCAACCCCCTTCTCCCTCATCACGCGTATGACATCGTCGACCGAGAACGCGCCGAAGGTTAGGGTCTCGACGGGCTTCCTCGCAACGTCTATCGACTGTGTCGAGACGAGCTTGTCCACCAGCTGCTCGCCCCTCGCCTCAACCTCGTTGATAAACCGTAGCATGTCGCGTATCGCGAGAATACCCTCTACGCGCCTCTCACGGTCAACCACCGGCAGCTGGCGGAGGAACCTGTTAGCCATCAGCCTGGCCGCATTATAGAGGATTACACGGTCCTCGATGAACGCCGTGGGGGGATACACGCCGATTATGTGGCAGCGGGGCACCTAGGGCCACCATCTTGAAAACCTCGAAACCCCTAGGGTCTAATTATTGGTTTGCAGGGGCTGTGAGGAGAGTTACGGGCCCCGAGGGGCCTCCCCGGTGAAGAATGACCGGCGGCCGAGCCTCACCACTGTAGCCTGTATCTCAGCACCCCGACGAGGCCGCCGAATGTCTTCTTCACCCACTCTGCCTCCGGGAAGTCCTCGGGGAGGAAGTAGACCTTGGTGCCGTACTTCTGCGCCTCCTCTGCTATCTCGTCGGCGTCCGGTCTGTTCTCGTCGATGAGTATGAACTTGAGGGCTCCCATCTGGAGCGCGGTCTTCACCTCCTTGTCGCCGTAGACGGCGAGCCCATCGTCCTTAGCCAGGTGGTATTTGAACTCCTCGAGGGCTTTGACGAGCTCGGTGTACTGCTGCTCTTTGAGCACCTTCTCCGCCTTCATCACCAGCTCCCGGAGCCCAGCCTCGCCCTGGTACGCCACGTCGAACAGCTGCCCGACTATCTTCTGCTTGATGCGGTAGTCGAGGTAGCCGCTCTCCACGAAATCCTTCTTCGCGTAGCCGGGGCCGCCGACCACGATGGCCTTCAGTATCCCCTTCTCTATGAGCGGCAGGAAGTGCTTCGCAGCCGCCTCGGCAACATCCTTGAAGAACTCGTCGACAGCCTGCTCGATGAGCCTGTCGAAACGCCTCTGGCTCTGGCCTCCCTTGTGGTGCTTGCCGGGCACGAAGCCCTCAAGCTCCTCTAGCACCTGTATCCTCGTGCCCTTCAACAGGCCTATCGTCGCCTGGTCGCGCTCAACTATTATGAGGCCGTAGGCGGCCTCGTGCTCCAGCATCTCCTCTAGGAACTCGGTGTGGAACCACTTGTCGGTGCGGTAGAAGAAGACTGGGACGGGCTCCGGCGGCGAGAACATGAGGCATATGAAGTCGCCGGTGTTCATATCCTGACCGCAGAAGATGACGAGCCCGTTCTCCGGGACCTTCGTGACTTTCGACAGCCTCTCCATCGCGGCTGCGAGGGCTCTTTGAACCGCATCCCTCGTCCTCTTCAACTTGATGTTATCGGTTATCGAGTACTCCTGGCGCAACAGCGACATGACGTCGCTCACCGGCCGCCCAGGCGGAATGTAGAGGCTGAGCAGCACGGTCGCCGGCGCCTTCCACTTCTTCAACTCCCTCACAATCTGCTTCAACGTCTTCTTGTCAACCTTCGGGACCTGGTAGCCACTCTGCATAGCCACGACACCCCTAAAACCCCGAGCCGAACCACCCGTTATATACGCCAGGCTCTCCGAGCGGCCTCCGCGTACACCGGAACCCGGCTATACCCGCGGCACGGGAGAGACACGACGGTAGCCAGTCTTGGCTTTGCCCACGCTCCTTGTAGGCGTCTGGGGCGACCCGGGCGGATGGAGGGAGGCGGAGTACCGGGTCAGGCTCGGCGACGAGGCTGTAGAGAAGCGCTCAAAGACGAGCCTCGAGCCTCTCGCAGAGCTGCTTAGGCCCTCCAAGACGCTCATCATAGCCTCGGATACCCTAGCCGAGCCCCGCGGGAGCTACGAGAAGATACGCCAGGCTGTAGTCGAGAAGCTCTACGACTGGGTGTCGGGCAACACGGATACCCTGAAATCCGGCAAGCTGAGCATAGTGGTGGCGCCTAACGTCGGCTTCTACCACGGCTGCAGGTGGGGGTTCGAGGCCGGCCTAGACCCCTTCGACACGATAAAATCGGTGGTGCTGGTGAGGCTATACGAGGAGCTAGTAGACCTCACCATGGAGGCCCCGCGTGCGAGGCTGGTCCTCGACACGACACACGGAGTCAACTACATGACGGTAGCCTCCTTCGAGGCTGCTCTCGACGCTGCGCGGCTGGCTGCCCTCACAACCGGGGCTACAATCGACATCCTCGTGTATAACAGCGAGCCGTATCCTAGGGGCGCATCCGACACCCCAATCCTCGAGATACACGCGGTGTACACGGGCGCGGCCGACCCCACAGCTGCCGTGGAGACCGCGGCGCACCTGATACACCGGAGCGTGACGCGCTCCGGCGTGAGGGTCAAGGTGGTTGGCTCCCCGGAGAAGCTCGCACCCCTCCTAGGCCCCATCAACACAGATGCGAGGCTCCTCGTCGAGGATGGGGGCGTCCCCGCGGCCGTCGCGATACTCTACGCTATGCCCTTGGCCGCCGCCTACCTGGCAGCAGAGTGCAGCTACGACGTCGACTATGCGGTCGAGGTTGTTAGGGATGCGCTGGACGCCTTCCACGCCTACACGGTGGTCGAGGAGAGCCCCTGTAGGGTCACCCACCAGGCTGGCCTCGAGTACAGCGGCGTCTACGCGGTGCTAGCCTCCGCCGCGCTCCTCCGCCACGTTAGGAGAGCATACATCCGCGCGATTGGCGACGAGGCGCCCTGCAGGCTCGAAGACCTCGAAGACCGGGGCGTATACCTAGACGAGCTGCCGGAGATAGCGGCCAGGCTATACACGCCATCCTCGATATTCGCCTCGAAGGAAGCCTGGAGCATCTCAAGCCAGCTGGAGGGGTGTAAGTGCAGCGGCGCGGGCAGACCCCAGTGCAGCAGCGAGCCGCAGGTCCCCGTCTACTGCGAGGACTGGCCCGGAGAACAGTGCAAGACGCCAGACCTGCGCAACCTGCTTGCACACGCCGGTCTCGAGTGGAACGCGATAGAGGCTACGATAGACCAGAGCGGGGTGGCCGTCAGGTACAGGGAGGGATGCTGGGAGCAGGTCAAGAAGCTGTTAAAAAGCGCGGCGAGAGCCTGGCTGACCAGCGCCTAACACTCAACTGTATATCCTGATTATCTTCGGGGTCGGCGCTATCCTCGGCTCCTCCTCCTGAAGCAGCTTCTCGATGGCGCGTCGTATAGCCTCGCTCCTCGTTATACCCTTGAGACGCGCATAGGTATCGAGCCTCTCGAGCAGGTCCTCATCCACCTTGAATGTTACCACGCGCATCTATCCTACACCCCCGCCCGCGCCCGCTCCACGTGTTACTAGGCTGGCAGCCTCTTCAAGAGGATGACTCGAGCGGTGTATTACCATAGTCGGACGGTAGCAGGCGTACCGAAGGCCGAACCCCTTAATAGTAAGCCTTCGATACTCCTCTCTAAAGCGGAGGATTGAAGCCAGTATGCCAACGATACACGTCTACCTGCCGGACAGCATCTACGAGGAGTTGAAGAAGAAGGCGGCAGAGCGCGGCATGAAGGTGACTGAGCTGGCAAAGCTCCTGATATACGAGGGGCTCAGGAGGATGAGCGGCGGTGACGCTGAGGCGGAGCAGCAGGTCGAGGCTGTGAGGAGTAGCCGTAGAGAGGCGGCGGGCCAGGTTAACGAGGCTGTGCTGGAGAAGCTGATGCAGCTGCAGGCGCAGATGGAGAAGATGAAGGAGATGTTCGAGGAGAGGATGATAGAGCTTGAGGAGCAGATATACACGCTGCAGGATGAGCTACGCAAGGTCAAGGCCAAGGTCAACAGGCTGGAGGACGCCTACGAGGACCTCGTCAACCCCGTGGAGGTCGAGACCAGCATCCCCCGCACAAGCATCCCACGGTAGACGCTCACCCCGCCCCGATGACGCGAGAGGGGCACCAC
>WAOO01000029.1 GCA_015521195.1 Pyrolobus sp.
CGAGATGCGCCAGCTGCTCGAGAAGCTCGCCCGCGAGGGCAAGCTAAACCCGCTGGCAGCCGCTGTGAGGAGCGAAGAGGAAGAGGAGCACAGGAGGCCACCAACCCTCTCCGTCTAAACGCGGCTACTCTATCTCCTCTAGCTCGAACCCTTTCTCCGCCAACCTCTCCCTGAGGGTCTGCAGCACGAGCTTCTTTGCATCCTCGACGCCCACCTCTATCCTAGCCTCAACTGCAGCGGCGTTACGGTGCCCGCCCCCCTCGCTCCTACCCAGCAGCCGCCCCAGCTCCGCCATAACCTCGCCTAGATGTACACCGGTCTTCCTCGCAAACCTCTCGTTCGACCGTGCGACTATCCGCGTCCTCGAGTCTCCAACGGACACCACGAATACCGCGTCTGCACCCAGGTCTATCAGTGCGCGTGCAACGGAGGATTCAAACGCCTTGACGTGCGTCACTGCAAGTATCACATCATTTACATCCTCCTTTTTGAGCCTCCAGGCTCTCATCCTCATTGCGGCCTTCACCCTGGCAACCCTCTCAGAGTAGCTCATGGGGGGCGATTGCAGCGCTGTTATCACAGTCTGGAGGGAGGCGCCCCTGTCCATAAGCTCGGCTGCAATCCTCAACGACCTTGCCGTCGCGCCTCGCAGATGCCTAGTGTCGTACAGGAGGCCTGCGAGGAGCAGCGCCGCGGTCTTCTCGTCTATCCTCGCACCCCAGGCTTCAAGCAGCCCATAGACTATCTCCACCGAGGCTCTCGCCGAGGGGTCGTATGCTGCGACGATAGCCCTCTCCACGAGGCTATTCTTCTCGTGATGGTCTATGAGTATGAAGTCTACGTTCTCGATGAACTCGCGGAGCTTGCCCAGCTGCTCTATGCTCGCCGTATCGACTATGATGGCTAGCCCCGACTCCTCCGGAGGCTCATCCTCGAAGTCCGCAGGCTCTACCCCCAGCAGGCTCCTGACAACCCTCTTGGACGCCTGGTTCATGCCCTCTGGGAGTATAAGCCGTAGGTCCGCATCGGGAACCACCTGGGAGAGGCCAGCCTTCACAGCATAAGCTGCTGCAACCGCATCCGGGTCTGCGTTCTTATGCGCCGTGACCACTATCGGCGTCTCGGTCTCCTCCACCTCCCTCCTTATCCTCTCCGCGACCGGCTTCAACTTCTCCACGTACTCTTCTAAGCTGCTCCTCAAGCCACCTACCCGCCTCCTCTATCGCCTCTGCTAGAACCTCTTCATATGAGATGGGGGCGATTACCCTACCCACGACGCGTACATCCACGGTCACGTCCAGTTTTTCACCGTCATACTCTCCGCTCACGACTATCTCGAACTCGTCTATCCGCCTGCGGAGCCTACGGCGGAGATACTCTCGTATCCGCTCCTCAAAGCCGGATAGGAGAGCCCCGAGGGTCTCCTCGGTGAGCCTCACGCCGGAGAGGCCGACGTGAACGACTCGCGGCAAAACAAACCCCGGGTTATACTCCCGCTCAACCGGCACCCTTCTTGCCCAACTCTCCGCCAATCTGGAGCCTAGCCTGGGCCTCGCGTATCTCGCGCAGCAGCTGGTCGAGCCTCTTGCGCAGCTCACTCTCCTGCTTCCTCAGCTTCTCGAGCCTAATGTTTATGATCTCGAGCCTGTCTTTGAGCTCGCTGACGACCTTGTCCTTCGGCACCTTTACGAGTATGCCGCCGACACTCCGGTAGACGTCGTTCTCGCCCACCTCCTCGAGGAGCTTCAACACCCTCTCAATCTCGCTCTTCTCCCCCTCCAGCGCAACCCTCTCCTGGACAACGCGGTTGAGCTGCTCCTGCAGCCTCTGAGCCTCCAATAGCTTGTTCTCAAGGTCGGGTGGCAGTCTCTGAGCCAAGCCTAACCGCCCTTGCTCGCCTCTCCTCCGCGCACCCTAAAACCACTCCCCATCTTCTCTAGGAGGAGTTCGAGATACGACTTTGTAGTGCTCGGGAACCTGTCAAGCCCGAGCATCCTAACAGCCTCCAGGACGTCTTCTTCGCGGCCGCGCTTCGACTCCACCTCCACGAAGCACCCGAGCCCCTCAACATTATCCAGCGCGACTTCGACATCACCGAGCAGATAGTATCTCCTCTTCTTCGCAACAACCGCAACCGGCTTGAAACCGAGACGCTCCAGAAGCCCCTTCGCCGCGTCACAGTCACCGACCTCGACGTTCAACTCCAGCCTGGATTTCACGCGACCACCCTCCTTCGGCCCCTTGTAGGTCAGCGTGCAGCGGCCGCCTTCTTCGCGGAGGCGGAGAGCCTCGTCTGTCTCCGCGAAGTCTCTACATGGGTGTTGGAAGTAGAGGTCCTTCTCGTAGACCTCTCCGCGGAGGACGCCTCCAAGCCTCTTAACCCTATCCTCCACCGCCTCGAGGAGCGTACAATCACTAAGCACTATCTTGGCCTCGACTTCACGCACGAGTAGCCCGGGCGTGGCTGGAATAAGCAGGGGGTGAGGAGTGTGACGCCTAGGCGCAAGTGTAATGCTCGAGGAGGCGGCGCTCCTCGCCGTCTACCTGGGGCTGGTGCTATTCACGGCCAAGCTCTTCGAGGACCTGGCTAGGCGCGGCGGCCTACCCGGCTTCATAGGCGCTATTCTAGCCGGCTTCCTCCTCGGCCCAGGAGGCCTCGGCATCATATCCCACGAGGATGTCGAGAAGATGGGTCTGCTGCTGACGCTCGGCATAGAGTTCATGCTGTTCCTCGCGGGCGCGGAGGAGCTCTCAGAGGTGAAGGGGCGCGTCGGTTGGAGGGAGGCCCTGTTAACAGCCGCTCTGCTGACCCTCACTACCCTCAGCGTCGCCGCAACCCTCCACGTACTCGCCCACGGGCTGCCCCTCAACGCCCTCCTCGCCTATGGGCTCATAATGGCTATCGTGAGCCTTGGTCCCCTCGTCCACACGCTGATAGATACTGGATTCCTCTCCACAGAGGAGGGCGCCGTCCTCGTCAAGGTCGGGGCGCTTGCAGAGGCAGGCGGCATAGTACTCTTCAACATGGTCTACGGCGGGTTCAACGTCTATGTCGCGGTCTCGACCCCCCTCGTCTTCATAGCGGTCTACCTCTTCGGCCGCAGGCTCCTCACAAAGATACTCTACCTCGTCGAGGACTACGTGTCGGCCAAGGAGGCCCCCTTCGCCGCGATAGTCGCCATGATACTCACTGCGAGTTATCTCGCAGAGCTGCTCGGGTTCAACGCGGCGGTGACAGCGCTACTGCTCGGCATCTTCGCCTCTGAGTATCTCTCAGAGAGGCCTGGGTATATGGAGAGGCTCAGAGCGTTCACCTATGGCTTCTTCGAGCCCCTCTTCTTCGCGGGGATAGGTCTCAACATGCCCAGGTTCACCGGTGCAACCGCGACACTCACCATGCTCCTCGCCGGCGTGACCGCCCTGCCAAAGCTCACAGTCGTCGCGGCTGCAGGCCTGATGCCCGCCGGTATAGCTGTGCTCGCAAAGGGCGGTGTAGACGCCGCGCTCCTCCTCACCCTGTACACCGGGCTCCACGGGAGGATGCCGGGCAGCCTCTATGGCGCGGGCGTCTCGTCGATGCTCCTTCTCTCGACGCTAATGGCTCTCGCGATGAGGAGGTATGTGAGGAGGGAGGCTGGGAGGGAGCCTTGGAGGATGCGCGTAGGCGAACTGCCACTAGGCTACGACGTTGTACGTGCGAACGATAATCTGCTCACTGTCTCGATGATGCTGAGCCTCGGCGGTTCAAGCGCGGTTGTCGTGATAGACGAGGAGGGCAGGCCAGTCGGTTACATCACGGCCTCCGACCTGATATACATCGCGCCACGCGAGATGAGGAGGCTCCGGGCAAAGGACGTCATGAGGACCGATATACACGTGGTGCGCATCAATGACCGTGTATCCGAGCTGCTGAAGGAGCATGTTATGCTCCAGCCTATAGTAGCCGTGGTAGACGAGGATGGGAGGATAGTGGGGACGCTGAACCCGCAGAAGATACTACGCCTGCTATACTCGAGGCCTACACGCAGGTAACGCCTCCTCGAGCCTCCTGGGCGGGCAACCGCCCGGCTTCAGGGCTACAAGGTCGTCGGTGTAGCCGCCGGTCACATACTCCAGTTCCTCGACACACTCCCTGCCCAGCAGCTTCTCGGCCTCGTTCCACCACATCACCCTGTACCCCATAGCCTCTAGCATGCCCCGGGAGCGTGCATTTGAAGCGCTGAGCGTGGCGGAGTACACCTCGGCGCCCATCTCATCCATCACCTCCTCGCCGCTCGCTATCAAGAGCTTACCATAGCCCCTACCCCACCTCGAGGGAACCACTCCGACATAATGGTGGACGCCGAGCATCGCACCGCAGCAGGGCCAGACGTACACCTGGGCGAAGCCCACAGGCTCCCTATCCTCTAGGAGCACCAGGGTACGCGCCCACCTCCTACTCCAGCCGAGCCCCACCTCCACCCAGTAGCCCTCGCCCCCAAACAGCTCGTATGCCAGCCGGACTACAAAATCGCGGAGCCTCCCGCGAGCCTCTACAACTTCGAGCAAAGACGCCCTACCCTACAACGCCCGAAGGCAAAGCTTATAACCTGAGCCGGGTGGATGGTGGCTCACGGGTCGTGGGCCGGTAGCTCAGCCTGGCAGAGCGGCGGGCTCTTAACCCGTAGGTCCCGGGTTCAAATCCCGGCCGGCCCGCCACAACCATACCCTCGGCTCCTACCCTTCTGGCCGGAGGTGGCGCCCCTCGGCCGCCACCAGGTTACTTGCCACGTTGGACCCCCGGGGGTTTGTGAGGCTAAGGGAGGTGCCCCTCCCGCCCGTGCCTCGTGGCTGGGTCCTAGTGGAGACCAGGTACGCGCTTCTAACCAGCCTAGACCTCCGGTTGTCGTGGATGGCTGGCATTTACTGGAGGAGCGTCGCGGCCGGGTTTGAGGGCGTCGGGGTTGTCAGGGTTGCGGGTGTAGGCGTAGACGGTATCCAGGAGGGCATGTGCGTGGTGCAGGCACGTGTAGAGAGGGGTGCCACCCCCGGGTTTGACGTTGATGGGTGGCTTGCCAGCCTCCACTCGAAACGGGCTTCTACACTCGCCGCTATCCCGAAGTGCGAGGCTTGGCACGCGCTGCTCTACTCCGCTGGCGTGGGGGCCGCGGCTGCAAGGGAGGGGCTCTCGGTGCTAGGGTGCGGGGTGTCCGGGCTCTCGGCGGCGCTTACGGCTGTGGAGGAGGGGTTCGGGGTGCGCCTCTACTGTGCGACCAGGGAGGGGTTGAAGCTCGCGTCGAGGCTGGGCCTGCAGGCTAAGCTGCTCCGCAACGCTTCTCCGGAGGAGCTGCGGGGGAGCGCCTACCTCTCAACCCTCGACCCTAGAGCAGTGATGCTCGTAGAGGAGGCTAGGCCCGGGCTCCTGCTACTCCACCCCGTTTACGACTCTATCGGGCCGCCGCGTGTCGCCGACTCG
>WAOO01000030.1 GCA_015521195.1 Pyrolobus sp.
CCCTCGCCCTCCTCTGGCTGCTCGTCCTCGCGAGGAGGGACAATGTCGTGACACCCCTCCACATGGCCTTCGCCTACGGCCGCGTCCAGATACCCTCACCGAGGCTCCTGGCGAGGAGGGCCGCCGAGGAGATAACGAGGAGCTTCAAGGTGGAGAAGCTGACAGAGCCCCGCAGGATGACCGTGGTGCTCACCGCCAAGGCTGTGGCGGAGATAGCCGAGATAATAGGCTCGTGGTTCAAGGGCAACAACTACGTGAGAGGCGTGACACCCTTCGCCGGCAAGCTCGGAGAGCAGGTGCTCAGCGAGAAGATAACGATAGTCGATGACGGCACGCTACGCCAGGGGTTCAACACCTGGAGGTTCGACTGGGAGGGCGTGCCGATGCAGAGGAAGGTGGTGGTAGAGAAGGGGGTCTTCAAGACGCCGGTCTACGACCACTACTGGGCGAGGAGGGCCGGAGCCGAGTCGACGGGCAATGCGTTCAGGGAGGGCTATACGAGCCCACCCACCGTAGGCTATACCAACGTCGTCATAGAGAAAGGAGATGCGAGCCTAGACGAGCTCCTCGAGGGTGAGGTGCTGCTCGTCGAGGGGGTGCAAGGCGCCCACACCGCCAGCCCCTACACCGGCGAATACTCCGTGATAGCCTCGCCGGCATGGATAGTGAGGAACGGTGAGGAGTACCGCCTGGTGAGGGGCGCGATGATAGCGGGGAACCTGGTCGAACAGCTGAGGGACCGGCTAGAGGCCGTAGGCTCCTGGCAGGAGGACCTCCCCGGGATACGCACACCCTGGCTGAGGATAACCGACGTCACCGTGACGCCACAAGCCTAAGCCTCGCCATGAGAACGGCAAGCACCACAGCCGAAGCCGCCAGAGCGGCCGCCGAGACAGCCGCGGCGAAACCAATCGTCTTCTCCAACCCTTCGAGCCTAGCCCTCAGCCCGCCTCCAGCCTCAAGCTTTTCGAGCACCATGCGCAGCTCCTCCAGCTTGTAAGGCGGGAGGGTCTCCTCGAGCCTAGAGAGCAGCCCTGCAGCCCTCCTAACCATGGTCATGTTCAATCCCTTCAACTCCTCGACTAAAGGCTGGGCCTCGGAGACCAGCCTCCTAGCCTCCTCTATCAGCCTCAACGCCCTCCCAGCCTCGGGTGTAACGCCGGAGGCGAGTCTCAGTAGCTCCTCGAGGGCGTCGACCTCCGGAGAGTATAGGAGTCTCCTAGCCTCAGAAATCATCGCCTCAAGCCTAGAGATGTTCACCTGTTCGAGAAGACGCGTTGCGTTCTCCAGGAAGGGCCTAAGCCTTAAAGCCTCACCATACAGAGCCCTGAGCCTAGCGATGGTAGAGGCGTTGAGGTGTAAGCCTTCAAACACGCTGTTGTATAAGCTCCGATACTCGTTAAGCAGAGTCGCCGCATAGAGGCTCCATGCAAGTGATGCAAGAGAGAAGCCGAGTACAATCGAAGCTGCTAAGATACCGGCAAGCAGCTTCTTCCCTGGCTGCATCCTTCGGCTCCTAGACGCAGGACGGAGTCGTGCAACCAATAGATACTATCCGGGCTTTGCGCCAGCACCCGCGGAGATGTAGGCGGCCTCGCCGCACAATAGACGGAGAGTGGTTCTTAGACCTGAAGCCGCGTACGGGAAAACCGACAATGTGCATGACGGCTGTTTTACAGCATAGATGTCCTGCCATCCGTGCGGTTAGCAAGGTCGGTATTCGTCGCCTAGGAGAGGTGGGGGTGATTGACCGGAAGGTGTAGAATTGTTGTAGACACTAGTATAGTGTGGCACATCGCATTCGAGACCAGTGTTGCGCCAGCAGCATTAGGCGTAGTGTCTGGGTTAGCCCGACTATGCAACATTGTATACACCAAGTACAACATTGAGGATGTTGAAGGCAACGAGAAGCTAACAGAGGAGGAGAAGACGAGGCTTATACGGGCGTATCAACGCATTGCTATAGAAGCGTGTGTCGAGCTTAACAGGATGCAGGTCTTGGGCAGGTTTGGAAGCTGGGTTAAGAGGATGGGCCCGATGGATGTACTGATAGCTGTGGCGGCTAAGAAGCTGGAAGCATTCCTACTGACCGCAGACTGGGAGCAGTTTATGTTCTACAGGTTCTTAGGCGGAAATGCAATCTATCTGCCGCTGCATAGGTTACAGGAGGCGGTAGAGGATGGAACAGGAGAAGAGGGACTATGCTAGGCTTCTAGAAGAGTTCGAAAGATACGACGAGATGAGGGGGCAGGTCATCTCCGAGATGTTGATGTTCTGGTCTAAGCTGCCGCCTGATGAGCGTAGGCGAGTTGAGCGTTTTATAGAAGAGTGGTTGGAGGGTAGGCACACTTTGGCCGAGGCTGTGAAGCTGCTGGCAGAGTTGAAGAAACGATACGAGGGTAATGTAAGCGCGAACATTAGCGTGGTTGCCTAGCTTGGCTCGCCTCGCGCTTATCCACGTCAACCTGGAACAGCCTGGAGGGTCGGTGATGGGACTATTCTTCATTGCCTTGCGGCTCGTGGAGCCCCCAGTGCCTCATCCCC
>WAOO01000031.1 GCA_015521195.1 Pyrolobus sp.
CTACTATATACGCGTCAAACGCTCCTACCTTCGATTCAAGGCCTCCAAAGTAGCAACCCAGTATGTGTGTAGACTCGACGTGCACGCCCCGCCTCCTAAGGGCCGAGGAGAGTAGAGCAGCGTGACGCGCATAGTTGTACACGTATCCAATTGCAACCTTCGACCATCCTTTAGACGCGACATACTCGGCCATCTTCTCGACACTCTCTCTCGCAGGCTCGTCAACCACCGCGAGCACCGGGACATATACAATGCGTACACCTTTGCACTCGCGCAGAGGTCTCAACGCATAAGGCACGTGACCAACGTGAACGACGAGGTCAACGTTTGATGAGCATGCCAGGGTCTCGCAGGAGCCATAGGTAGGCTCGAGCCTCACAACAACAGAGGCTGCACCGCACGCCTCAAGCCTCGCTTTTAGCGCATCCTCGTAGGTGCGTAGACCCTCGGGTATTTCGAGGAGAACTGTAGAGCCGCGAGCAAGACGACAGAAATCTGGTGGCAGGAGCGGCTGGAAGCTCACTGCGCCGGGAGCCCCTCCTTCAGGGGGATGACCCTTATCCTAGTGGGCAGCGGCAGCTTCGACGCGCCGACCCGTAGCGCTTCTTTCGCCACATCGAGATGCTCCTTTTTCACACGGACCTCTAGCACCGCCTGACCAGGCTCCACCCTGGCAGCAGTACCGACAGGCTTGCCGAACGCGAGCCTCATGCCCTCCTGGAGCCTGTCCGCGCCCGCGAACGCCATCATCTTGTGCTCGCGGAGCACGTGGTGCGGGTAGACGCGTACGCGGAAGAGGTAGTTCTGGTCGCCTATGCTAGTGGATAGATACTTGTGGACCATTACACGGGCAGCCTCGAGAGCGTTATGCCTTATCTGCCCCCTCTCCAACACGTACACCTCAACAGCGTAGTCGTAGTCGCCGTGCGGATTGCCCATCACGAACTTGGATATCTTAGGCGGCGGCACGCCGTGAATGTACTCTTTCCGTGTATACGGCGGCCCGGATAGAGCCTTACTACGCCTCTTCGTATAGCACCTGGCAGGCTTAAGCGGCATGACCTGGGCCCGTGGTTGGCGTCTAGGAAACACCCTCCTCTAAAAGCGGTTAATGCCGTATCACGAGTATCTTAGGCCACAGGTTTCCATGCGCGACGACACGCTCGTGTACAAGGCTTAAGCCTAGACGCTCAACCTCATACTTGACGTGCTCATGCTCCGTCGTTATCATTACGAGCGAGTCGAAATCCACCTTTGACACGGACTGGAGGAATTGACTGTAGAGCCTCCTTATGTCCCTCGGGTTACCAAGCCGGATGCCGTAGGGCGGGTTGAGGACAATCCTATCAACCCTTCTCACAAGCCGGTGTACCTCGCGCGCATCATGGACGATTGTACGGAGCCTGCTGTAAACCCTGGCGGCGAGCGCGTTAAGCCTGGCGCCGTTTACATGGCCAGGGTTGAAGTCTGAACAGATGCCCCGGGCATCCTCGAAGTATAGTAGAGCCTCTATGGGTATGGTGCCTCCGCCGCACATGGGGTCCAGTATCGTCTCGCTATCGTGCATCCCGCTGAGGATTATCATTGCATATGCGAGCGTAGGCTTCAACGCAGCAGGGTGCTCGTAGATGCGGTAGCCTCTACGATGCCATGACAGGTCGCCGCCCAGCTCTATCGACGCGTATAGCTTGTCGAACATTACGTCAACAGATACTATCACGTTTGGATGGTCTAGGTTTACCGGGGGTCTCCTACCGTAAACGCTCCTAACCCTAGCGATAACCGCGTCGCCCGCCACACGCGCTACATCGAGGGAGGTGTAGTTATGCTCTCCGACGCGCTCGGCTCTAACAGCGAAGCTGGTGTTGGGCGTGATATACTCCTCGAAGGGCAGCGATTCGAGAAACTCGCGGATGCCCCGGAGACATTCCTGCTCCGGGCATACCTGCGCCTCCCCCAGTAGTATGCGTGCACGGTGAATACTCCTAAGCAGCTCGACCTTGTATAAACGGTCCTCCGGCACGTCCGCTACGACGCGCCCACGTAGCCTCTCGGCCGATACTATCTTTGCCCGAAGCCTGGCCGCTATCTCCTCGGCTGCGATATCCTCTATGCCCGGGTTTGTCGTGAAAATCATGCGTGGCAATGCCTCAACCCCTCTCTATGCACTCTCGCAGCCCCAACGCGACCGCCAACCGCTTAGCCAGGTAGATTAGAATCCCTGCCTCGCCGCCCGTCAAACCCGCCTTGTGCACTAGATGTTTCAACGCCGCAATGGCTTGCGGCAGACGCTGGTCGTCTCGAAGCACATGCTCAGCGATGCATGTCAACCTATCCTCTAGTATCCTTAGGTACTTGTCGCGTGCAGGCTCTAGGCGGTACTGGGATGAGCCCATCTTGACGCGTTTGAATAGCTCGTAGAGCACAATGGCGACTGCATGCGATAGGTTTAGCACTGGATACGTCCTGCTGGCGGGGATGGACACTAGCAGGTCGCATTTGAGCAGCTCCTCTCTGGTCAACCCTGTACTCTCTCTGCCGAAAACCACTGCTACGCTCTCATACCCTGAAGCCTTCTCGGCAAGCTCCCAGGGTGTGACCGGGTGTCTAAGCACGTCTGTCTTCTGGCCGACGCGTGCAGAGGTGCACGCAGATAGGGATACGTCTTTGAGAGCCTCGTCGAGACTAGCGACTATTCTTGTACGCTCCAGCAGCACGTCTTTAGCATGCGCGGCGAACCGCAGCGCCTCCTCGCCTATTGATACGCGCGGGTTTACAAGAACTAGTTCATCCGCGTCGAAGTTCTTCACGAGCCTCGCTATGAAACCGAGGTTTATCTCACCCTCCGTGCCGACAAGCACAACCCTAATCCTCGTCAACCTCTACACCCTTCGGTCGCCAGTTTGAGCACCTCACTAGGCTCTAGCTCATAGACCCTCTTGTCTATGTTGAGCCACTCGGGTTCAACCCCGCAGCACTTCCTAACGACCTTAACCGCCCTCTTCTTCCTCTCGGAGAACAGGCATCTAGAGATACGCTCTACAAGCCTCAACAGCTCCCTGGGGACCGGATTCCTCAGCCTCATGACAACAACGCGGGATGAAACCTCGGGTGCAGGGTAGAAGCTATGCGGTGGATAATAGCCGCCGAGTTTCACATCATACGCTATGCGAACCAGTATCGTTAGACGCCCATACATGCTGCTTCCGGGTTCAGCCGCCAGACGCTCTGCGACCTCCTTCTGCAGCGTTAGAGCGGCAAGCCTAGGCTGGTGCTCAACCACTATCTTCGAGACAAGAGGCCCGGTTATAGAGTACGGCGGGTTTCCGACTATACAGTCAAATCGCCTAAACCCAAGCTCTAGAATATCGCCGTTCACAACGTCTATACGCGCATGCTCGGCTGCAACCTCGCGGAGAGCCGGTAGAAGCCTAGAATCCAGCTCTACGCCTACAACACGCCCAGCAACATCTGATAGCGCGGCTGTTACAACACCGAGCCCCGACCCGGGCTCCAGGACGTCGCGGCAGCCTCGGGCCACTGTACGCAGTTCCCACGCGAGCCTAGGGTCCACGAGGAAGCTTTGGCCGAGCTCCCGGCGGGGTTTAACCCCCAGCCTTCTCAGCTCCCTCCTTGTCCACTCTAGCAGCGCCCTCCTCGCTCCGAGCGGCGGCCTCACCGCCAGCCACCTTCTCATAGAGCTTCTCCAGCAGATTGAACACCACTATGTCGCGCCTAGACCTTCTAACCCATGGCGGCGGCGTTATGAACAGGTAGTAGCGTTCGTCACCCTTAAGCTCCCGCAGTATCCTATCGACCAGCACCTTGACGGGGTCTATCTTGACGCGCTTTTTTATATCCTCGAAGGATTTGAACGGCTCCCTCTCGCGCTCCTCTATGATCTTGTGGACGGTCTTCTTGCCTATACCTGGCAGCAGCTCGAGCGTATGGAACCTTATGTTAACCGGGGGCGCCGTATTGAAGAACTCTACGAACACCTTCTCCTTTTCCCGCACGATATTCTCGACGACCTCGCCAAGCTTCGACTTTGCATAAGACGATAGATCATCGTATCCTATTAGTACAGTGCTGCAATCGATTATGGCGGAATTCGGGCCCAGCAGGGATACCTTAGAGCCTATCGCTATCTCGGCATCTTCGCGTGGCAACGCCTCCATGAGCGTAAAGTAGGTGTCGCCTATGAGCTGTAGGAAGTCCCTCTCTCGGTGCTCTCGATGCCTGTCTTCAGGGTTGGGGGGACAGAAGTCAAGCACGTATGCTGTGAGCTCAGGAGGCCCTCTGCACCTCCTCCTTCTACCTCCTTTTCCGCCCTTATGGCGGCCCTGATAGGAACGGCTCATCCTACATCCTCATGATAGCTGGGTGTACAACCCGGTATTTAAAAGGGAAGTATCTGGTGAATGCCTACCCGCAAATCTCCAACAGTATGTCGACCACTTTGCTGGCCAGCTCCGGGTCTGGTGCAGACCTTCTCAACAATCTCAGTATGTCTGCCGCCTCTTCCGGCACCCTAGGCTTAATGTTGATCATCACCGCGGCCTCATACTCGTTGTTTAGAACCTCTTTGAGCTTCTCGAAGGCCTTCTCTGCCTTCTCTGGCGTGCATTTAGAGAAGCGGGTGAGGTAGCTGCGCGTAGTGTCTATCACGTTGCCGCTTATCATTGACGAGAGGGCTTCCTCTCCAAGCCCTAAATGCGGCTTGACAGCTTCTAGCTCAACCTTAGCCCTTCTAAGCGCCTGGAGGGCTATAGGGTGGGGCACATATTTCATATCCAATATTTTCACTTTTCTTCACCCCGTTCCTTAGCCTCGCTGCCACTAAACGCCTCCGGCGGGACGGGCCTAAGGTGCTCGGGGCGCACTATGAGGGTCTTCACCTTGCCTCCCATACGCACCTGGACTATGTAGCAGCGTCCACGCTTACCCACAATGGTTCCCGTCTTGCCGTGGTACCTGCGGTGGGGCATGCCCTTCATCACGGAGGGGTTTATGATTATGTAGACCTTGTCGCCCGGCTTGTAATCATACATGAGCAGGCTCAACGGTGGAACCGCGCCCCTCTCGCGTATATGCTTCTTGAGCAGTTTCCGCGTGCGATGCCGGAAGCCCTTGGGCGGCTTTACCATGCTCTCCTTCCTCCGCACCCTCCTCGATAATACCCTTCTTTAACCTTAGCCTACTCTCAACCCACAGCACGTCAAGCTCTACACAGACCGCTTGTTTTCCAAGCGCATCCGGGAAGCCCGGCCACGTGTCCTCGCCCGACACGAGCTCCTTGATGTAGAGGCCCCCCTCGGCATGTATCAGTGCGACAAACATGTTGTGGTTTAGGGGTGCAGCCGCTACTCTAAACACTCTCCTCTCGCGTATCCTGTCAGCGCGTCTATGCCTCACCCTCTTGGGCGTCCTCTGTCTAACAACACGGTTACGGAAGAACTCCTCGAGCCGCTTGATGTCACTCGGGTCTACGCCGTCAGGGACATAGACTAGAGCCCGGTATACCTTAGAGTGTCTTTCCTCGCCTTCATCGCCCTTAAGCAAGCCCCTTATAAAAGAGCGGACGACCCTAGCCTCGAGGCTTGTCTCGAAAAGCCCCGGCCACTCCTCGTTAACAATCTTCTCCAGTTGTTTTACCTCGACGCGCCGCCTCTTAGGCTCCTTAACCTCGACCACAATGGGGCGGCCGGAGCCAAGCATCCTTACATCAACGTCTTCGCGGCCAGCAGCGTGTATGACTATACTGGTTCCACCGAGGGCAACCTGAAGAGGAGTATAGGCGTCCTGGACTGAGAATGGATACCTCTTCACACCCTGCCTAGTAATCCACGATGATTGCGATATACGTCTCGCGAGTTTACGATAGAAGCCGAAGAACATCATGGGGTTTACAACGGGCGTCACCGTGCCGTCAGGATAGCTCACAAGCAGCGTCACATCCGGGTTTTCAAAATCCACTTTAAAACCTAGGGCTTGAAGCCGTTTACCCACCTCTCTCTTAACCTCGCTAGCAACAGACTCCGCATACGGCAGCGAATACTTCGACACTATCTCTTCTTCCAACCGGCGTATATCCCCGGAGAGCCTCACCCCAACAACGAACGTCGAAGCATCATACTCTTCGAGTATGGCCTTTGATATCGCAGCAACACGCTCTATCAGCTCGCCGAGACGCCCCCCGCATATGGCGCAGGTCTCGCTTCTACACTCGACGCCAAGCTCGCGGAACAGTCTCCTCGACACGGTACAGAGCCTGGGGGCCAGCTCCACCAGCGCCTTCTTCGCCTCCTCGTCGCCGTCACGAACGAGCGAGTGGAGGGTCATTACAAGAGCGAGGCGGAGACTCCTCCCCCTCTCCTCGTTGCTCACACCTTTACCCAGCAGGCCGAAGAGCCTTCCAAGGCACCGGTCGCATAACGGTTTGTCGCGCAGCACAGCATACGCTGATGCTACAAGCCACCCTGCTCTCTCAGCTATCTTGTCCCGCAGGCCGCCCACGTTCCAGCCACCAGTCTAGCATCAACTGGGCTACACCCACTCTCAACCAAATCTTATCCAGTTTCAGGCTGCACGACACCCTATACCTGCATGCCAACATGCTAGAGGATGTGAGCAGTAAGGCTATGCTCCCTGAAGCGCGTAGAGCTGGGCAAAAGCCTGGTACTATAGCATCGGTGAGCCGTAGCCACGCAGCCTCGCCGAGGTCGATGCAGAGCTGTGCACTTATCGTGCCGGTAGGCGCGGTGACAGCAACACCCCTAATCCTTCCCGCGAGCGCCTTTTTCACAAACCCTAGGAGGCTCGAGGCGTCGAGACGTAGGTGCTTCACCCGCCAGCCACGCACTATGAGCCTGGTTTCTACGCCGCGGTAAGCAAGGTCGACGACAACCATTGTATCTCTTCTTATCGAGTTGGAGAGGAGGAGCGAATAGGCTATGACGAGGCCGACGTAGTATAGCCTCGTCTCGTCATCCACCCTACCGGCGTTATAGTAGACGATGCGTAGTGGTTTCAACCGGTTAGCCTCCCCAGCCTCTGGAGAAGCTTTTCGACAGAGCCTTTCTGCTTCCTAAGCTGCCTTATCATCCTCTGCATGTTCTTATAGTAGTTTAGCAGCTCTTTCACATCCTCTAACTCCACACCCGCGCCTATAGCTATGCGCCTCATACGACTCTTGTCTATAATCTCCGGGTTGTCTAGCTCCTCGTACGTCATCGAATTCATTATCGCGAGCCACTTCTTTATCTTCTCTTCACCGAGCCTTGCCATATCATCGGTCAGCGTTAGGCTCACCCCAGGCAGCATCTGCAGGACCTTCCGCAGAGGCCCCATCTTGCGGAGCTGCACAAGCTGCCGGTAGAGTATGCGGAAGTTTAGCCTACCCGCCATCATCTCTTCGACGGTCTTCTCGAACTCCTCTACGGATTCGAGCCTGCTAAGCCTCTCTAGGATGCCCTCAATATCGCCCATGCCGAGGAGTCTCGCTACAAACCGCCTCGGATTGAATACTTCAAACTCCTCGACATCCTCGCCAGTACCTATGAACTTTATCGTGGCTCCGGTCGCGGCGACCGCTGATAGGGCGCCACCTCCCTTGGCGGTACCGTCCATCTTCGTAACTATAATCGAGCCTATCGGCGTCGCCTCGTGGAATCTCTTTGCAAGGTCATAGCTTTTCTGCCCCATAGCGGCGTCTATAACGAGCATCACCTCATCAGGCTTTATCTCGGCGGCTATCTCCTTCATCTCCTCGAGAAGAGCCACCTCGCTACCATACCCGTGCCTGCCAGCAGTGTCAACTATAATCACCTCCGCGCCTTTCGACTTCAACGCCTCTACGCCACGCTTCGCTATACCTACGGCGTCCTTCGAGCCAGGCTCGCCATAGAAGAGGGCGCCAACCTTCTCCGCCAGCTGGCGGAGCTGGTCGTACGCGCCAGGCCTATACACGTCCGCCGCTACGAGCCCAACCCTGTAGCCCATGCGCTTGTAGAAGAGTGCTAGCTTCGCAGCTGTGGTTGTCTTACCGCTACCCTGCACACCCACGAGCATTATGACGTAGGGGGTGTAGGGGGGCTTAACCTCCGGCTCCCTGTCGCCACCGAACAGTTTCACAAGCTCCTCGTAGACTATCTTGATGAACCAGTCGCGGCGGCTTGCACCAGGCGGCGGCTTCTCCTTTAAAGCCCTCTCGCGTATCCTCTTAGAGAGCTCAAACACAAGCCTTACATTCACGTCTGCAGAGAGCAGGGCTCTCTGCAGGTCACGTACAAACTCTTCTACAGCGCGCTCGTAGGGTCCGCTGAGGCGCAGGAACTTCCTAACAGCCTCCTTTATCGCATCTAGGCCGGGCACGGCTCCCCGAGAAGCATTACGCGGCAGCCACGCCTTTTTAAAAACCGGTTAGCCGCGCTGCGGCCTAACCCTCATTATAAGCCTCTTGCCCATAACGTTCCAGTATTCTACCTCAACGCCAGGCTTTATCTGCTGAGCGAGCTTCTGGTCCTTAGGCATCTCGGCCTCGAAGGTGTCGAAGGTTTCGAGGTCCATTATCTGGACCGTGTCGCCGGTCACCGCGAGAACCTGGCCATACCTCTTCTCGATTATCGGGACCTCCACCCTCTGGTCGACCGGCGCTATCAGGGTCTTCTTCGAGCCGCTGAACAAGCCTATCGCGACTATGTGGGCCTTAGCGCTACCATGCTTACCCGTCTTAGCCTTGCTTATCTCGACTACCCTGCAAGGCTCGCCGTCGATTATCACATAGCTGCCCACCTTAAGGTCTCCTACAGTCGCGTACGTGTAGCTCATGACCGCTCCCTGCTCCGAGACCCGCCAACACCGACTATTTAAGTTTCGAGATACTGTGCCTCGGCTCCACATACACATCGACTACAACCTGGTATTCACGTGGACCTACAGTGCGCACAACACGCGCACCCTTAAACCAGAACCACCTTGCATATGCCTCGAGCCGCTGTGAGACGAGTCGTTTCGCCTTCTCGATGGCCTCTCGCTGCCCCCGGGCACTGACATGAACGTATACATGTATCCAACCCTGGTCTTTGAGCGCTGCAACAGCGGCCGGAAGGTGTTCAAGAGCCTTCTCTGGGAGTGGCATTAGCACGCGGTCGACGCTCCTTCTGAACATCCTCAATGTTGTTGAGTATGCCTCGCCATAGACAGGGACTACTCTATCCTCTACGCCGTTCAGCCTCGTATTTACAACCATATAGTGGAATGCATGAGGATTTATATCGATGCTGTAAGCGGCCTCTATATTCCTCCTGCAGGCGGCGTGTATGGAGAAGAAGCCTGCACCCGCATACATGTTTAGCAGGCTCTCGCCATCGCCTACAAGCTCGGCCACCCTGACATGCTCGTAGCTGAGCCTTAGCGACACATACACCTTTGTAATGTCGAGCTTGAATCTGCACCCATGTTCGACGTACAATGTCTCCGTTCTCTTCTCGCCAGCCAGGTGGATAAGGTCACGGAGCCTATAGACGCCCTCTACTCCACTAACGCTAAGCCAGACGCTTCTCACATACGGTATCCGTTCTAGTAGGGCCTCACCCACCTTCCTGAAAACCGACTGCTCTACATCGAAAGGCTTTCGGATGACGACTATATCGCCTATAATGTCTATCCGTTTCCAGATGCGCCTGGCGTAATCTTCGCCGAGGACCTCAGATACTATCTCGCGCAGCAGCGGCTCACGCGCCACACTACTCCCCCCACCCTCAGCTCGTCGTACGAGAGTAGCTCAACCCTCCTCACAAGCCCCGCTAGGAGCTCGAATGCCGCGCGGAGCGGCGTGTCATAGTATAGCCTTGCGGCCGCATAATGCCGGTAGAGGTTTCTACGGATGCCCGTCCATCTGCTACAACGCCCCTTTTCCAGATACTCGCGTATACATGGAGCCATCCTCGCTATAGCGTAGAGGCCTCCACCACTAGTCGCTTTTGAAGCGCACGCGGCGTCGCCTACGACGCATACGACGCCACCTTTGCCTCTGCAGAGCCTCCTGGGTGGAAGGTCGTATGGTATGAGGCCCGTACGCCACTCTATCAGCCGGTTGACCCCGAGCCTCCTAATCATCCAGAGCGTGTGATTGTACGCGGTTCTCGCATTCCCGGCAACCGCGCCTACGAGGAGCTTACGGCCATTGTCTACAGGCGCTATCCAGGCGTAGTTTACGCGGCCAGACTGTCTCATGAAGACTACCGGCCTCTGCTCGCCAACCCGCATAGGGGCGTAGGCCAATGCCTGCACTCCGACCAGTTTCCTACACCTGGCGAAGCCTAGCATCTGCGAGATTCTGGCCGAGGCGCCCTCGGCGTCAACCAAGACCCTTGCACGATACACTCCGCCCTTCGAGGTTACTATCCTGAACCCCCTCCCCTCGGGGTCGACGGAGACTACCGCCTCGCCCGTAACCATCTCGGCGCTGATAGACTCTACGAGTATGTCTTCGAGGAGGGGTCTATCAAGCCTGACGAGTCTAACGTCTATATCGAGCACACCTCGCTTCGTAACCACCGTCAACCCGTCATAGTAGTCCCTGATGGCCTCGCGGGGATAGTGGCGGGCGGTCTCGATGCTCACTATACCCGCACAGTGGGGAGGCCTACCCGGCTTCCGTCTCGCCTCGAAAACCAGGATGTTGTACCCCTCCAGGGCCTCCGCTGTCTTGAGGCCTGCGGGGCCAGCGCCTACGATTATGACATCTGGGCGTTTCACGGCTCTAGATAAACCCCCGTATGCGGAGTGTTGGCGCACGGGCTGACTAGCTTAGTGGAGCCTCTCTACACTATCGTGGTGCGAGCAGGTAAGGATAGGGATGCGGTGAGGGCCGCTATATCCAGGTTTTACGCGGGCTGGCCGGTGGAAGTCGAGACGCTGGGAGGTACACGCAGCCCAGATGCAGCCGAGGATATCGTAAAAGACCTGCTATCCGCGCGGCCAGGGGCACTGCTAATCTTCCTGGGTGGGCGAGAGGACGCCAGGATAGTCGAGAGGCTCTCGAGTATAGCCTCTGAGAGGCTTGCAGTCGTGCAGGTCGGCAAGAAGAGGGTGAGGAATGCTCGGCTCGAGGAGCTCCACTGGTATATAGAGAGGGGTAGAGCTAAGCTCAGGCTGAGAATCGGGCTGGAAGAAGGCATGTCTATACACGTGCATAGGGCTAGCGACTCGCGGATATACCCGGGGCTCGTCGCCGACGAGCCATACGCCGACGTATTCCTGGCCACCCGGGGTTGGAGACTGTGGCTGGAGAGACTGGGGTGCAGGCTGACGGGAGGAGACATCATCCTCGAGAGGCTTGCAGGAGGCGAGCACATAGTGCTAGACGGGGGTACAGTTGCATGCCACCTATCAATACCGGACCATGGGCATAGACCGGTAGCCTACCATGCCGCACGCGCAGAGCGCGCAGCCCGCATAGACTATGATATTGCGCGCATTGTCGCCGAGGTGTATGAGGCTATATCGCTCCGCCTCTTACGGGAGGCGCTGCAGGAGGCGGAGGAGAAACTAGGCGGAGTAGACTCCATCGTCGTGCCGTGGAGCGGCGGGAAAGACTCCACTATAGCGCTCTATCTAGCTAAACGCCTGTTCCGCGACGTCCAAGCCGTATACGTCGACACTGGCGTCGATTTCCCCCATACGCGCGAGTATGTTGAGAGAATGGCGGAGAGACTTGGAGTAGAGCTCATAGTCACGCAGGCTCGGGTCAGGGAGGAGCTTTCATCGGGCCGTGAGATGCCCACGCACGATAACCGTTGGTGCACGGGCCTGAAGCTGGACGCGCTCGACTCTACGCTGAAGAGACTCGGCGATAGACTCGTCGTAGTCACCGGCGATAGAGATGCCGAATCGGAGGCTAGGAGTAGGAGGCCTCCTATACGCTTCGAGGAGAGAAACGGTGTGAAGAAGGTCGTCGTATCTCCCCTCAAGGCATGGTCTACAATCCTCGTACAGCTCTACGCTCAGCTGCGGGGCGTCGAGCTCAACCCTTTATACGAGCATGGCTTCTACCGGCTCGGCTGCTATATATGCCCGGCTCTACGCTCGTGGGAGAAGATGCTCCTCGCTAAAGAACCGCTTGTCGCCGCCCGGCTTATAGGGTTGCCATTCTATCGTAGGAGCCTCAGCCAAGGCTGAACTCGTCACGGCTCGGTGACGCCTGGGGTCATCACCGGGAGGATAGGAGGGAAGTGGAGCCGGGGCCGGGATTCGAACCCGGGATTAACGGGGTTTCCGACGGGCTGGACACCAACGGTAGCCCACTGCAGCCCCGCCCCTTAGACCGCTCGGGCACCCCGGCACACGGCCATAGAGGGAACGGTGTAGGCCGGTTTATGAGGGTTTGCCGCTGGACAACTCTTCTACCACTCTCAGTACTACGCTGCTAGGCTTCTCGAACCCCTTGACTATGTCGCACGTGCTCCTGCTCCTGGCAGCATCTTCCAGAGCGGAGATGACCTGCTCCGGGCTCTCGACGCGAGTTATGTCTATGTTGCGTATCGGTAGCCCCATCTTCTCCAATACTATGTTTACGTACACCGGGTAGAGCGATACAGAGGGTTTACACATCAACGCGGCCTCGCGGGCCATCGTCGCGCCACCGGTGACTACACCCGCTGCATAACAGTAGAGGTCGAGCGTTTCCACCGGTTCACCCTCTACGACTATAATATCGCCTGGGTGCTTCTCGGCCATGCTCCTTAAGAGGGCCGCGTCGTCAGGATAACGGGGGAACGCTACAACCTGATACCCTCTCCTCAGGGCCTCAAGGACGAGGCCGCGTACCCTGTCTAGAGGGTCGCCCGTATAGTAGGATGCTTTGAACTCGGGCGTCCTAAAGACGATGTACGAGCCAGGCTGTAGGCCTAGCGCCTCGACCAAGCTCCTATCGCAACGGTGGCCGGAGACCCACTCCCACTCCTCGACTCCATGGAACACCATGACGCGGACGGTGGGCGTGAGGTAATCCTGAAACAGCGACGTCGGTATCAGGGAGCTATGCACGAGGTATTTTGCAAGAGGCACCGTCAGTATGTGCACGGGGCGGCTGTGAGGACTGTCGCTCATAACTACTACCGGGACTGCTAGGCCGAAGGCCACGCGCACCGAGGCGGGTATGGGGTATGATACTAGCACGTCTGGCTTGAACTCGTAGGCTATCCTGGCTAGGAGCTGCATACGCTCGATATCTGCCGCCAGTTTCCCGTAGAGACTGGCGCCTCCATACCCACCGGCTATACGGTAGGGCAGGCCAGACTTCTCGATTATACCGCGCGTAAAGTCGTACTCGCGCCCGGTTACAAGCACGTCGAAGCCCTTCTCCCGGAGCACCCTCCCAATCGACACGGCCAGCCTGGCCTGTTTACCCGTCTGAGCGTCAAGCCATACACGCAGCCCAAACCACCCTCTTTTAGCATCCTCAGAGAGTATATCATACCGGTGGATGCATGGCGGAGGTCCTCGAGGAGATTAGGGAGGCTGCGGAGAAGAGGGGGTATAGGGTAGAGGAGGAGAAGGATACGCTCATAGTAGCTCACCCCCATGTGCCGGTTCTACGGCTGCGTCTCGCCCTGAGGGGGGATAGGCTCGAGGCTCGCCTCGACACCGACGGCCTCCGCGATTATCTGGACGACCTTGTGGAGGAGAGGGGGGCTGAGGAGGCTAGGAGCATTATCGAGGATGCGCTAGACGATATTGGAGAGCTTGTCGCGCATGTAGAGGCCGTGGCTAAGAAGCATGGAGTTGTATTAGAGAATAGGGTTAGGAGCGACGCGCTCGACGTTCTAGACGAGCTTGAAGACATACTCGAAACGTGAATCACACTGCTATGAGCGACGCGTAGTAGATTAGGAGGGAGAGGCTTGCAAGTAGAACCGCGCGTCTAGCCCCTAGCTTCTTGTACAGGAGTGCAGTCGTCAAGCCCAGGGCTGCGGCAACCGTGGCTAGGAGCCTCAAAGACCGACCCCGTGTGAGGATAGCCGAGCCGGTGGTAGATGAGGACGACGTTAGAGCCGTTGTCGAAGCCCTGCAATCCGGGGTGTTGACAGGTGGTCGCTACACCGTAGAGTTTGAACGCGAATTCGCAAAATACATTGGAGTTAGGCATGCCGTTACCGTAGTTAACGGCACACTAGCACTCATAGCCGCGCTCTACGCCCTCGGCGTCCGGGAGGGCGACGAGGTAATAGTGCCCTGCTTCTCCTTCATCGCAACCGCGAACGCCGTAATAGCTCTGGGGGCCAGGCCCGTCTTCGCCGATATCGAGCTCGAGACTTACAACATAGACCCGGCTAGCGTCGAGAACCTTGTATCGAGGCGCACAAAGGCTATCATAGCCGTCCATCTCTACGGCCACATGGCCGACGTTGAGCGTTTAAAGAAGATTGCAGAAGAGGAGGGCATCACGCTCATAGAGGATGCGGCGCAAGCACATGGCGCGGAGTATAAGGGTGTTAAGGCTGGCGCGTGGGGAGATGCGGCAGCATTCAGCTTCTATGCGACCAAGAACATGACTATGGGTGAGGGTGGCGCAGTCACAACCAACAGGGATGATGTTGCATGGAAGGTGAAGATGCTTAGGGATCACGGCCAGGAGGAGAAGTATCTACACGTAACGTTCGGGGTCAACCTGCGTATCACCTCCATGCAGGCCGCTCTCGGCCTAGCCCAACTTCGTAAACTCGACGCGCTCAACGAGGCGCGTAGGAGGAATGCCCAGCTTCTAAACGAGGGTCTAAGGGACACTGGCCTCATACTCCCCGTTGAGAAGCCCGGCTATCGCCACGTATACCACCAGTATGTCGTGCGCGTAGACCCGGAGGAAGTGGGCTTAACCAGAGACGAGCTTGCAGAGAGGCTTAGAAGGCTAGGAGTCGAGACTGCCGTTCATTATCCGCGCGCGATACCCGACCAGCCGCTGTACAGGAGTCTAGGATACCCTCCCGCCGAGAAGATATGCCCGAATGCGGCTACAGCCGCCAGGCAGGTGCTCAGCCTCCCTGTACACCCGAAGCTCGAGAGAAGCGACGTGGAGTACGTTATTAAGGCGGTTCGTAGAGCCCTCGGCCAGGAGGGATGAGGATTAACTCCCCGACCCGAAGGGTGAGGACTAACCCCC
>WAOO01000032.1 GCA_015521195.1 Pyrolobus sp.
GGGCTCAGGCTGCTCGTCATACTGCAGCTGGTGCTGGCTACACTGATAATCATATGGTTTGATGAGCTCCTCCAGCGCGGCTGGGGTCTCGGCTCAGCGCTCAGCCTCTTCATCCTGGCTGGCGTCTCGAAGAGCATAGTGAACAGGATGCTGTCGCCCGCCAGGCTCGGGGGGCAGGTGCTCGGAGTGATACCCTACATCATCGAGACGGGTAACGTCCTAGGCGCGATTGTACGGCCATACCCGCTGGCGGATATCGTGGGGTTGATAGCGACATTCGTGCTGATAGTGGTGCTCGTCTACCTGCAGCTCATGAGGGTCGAGATTCCCGTCACCGGGCCTAGGCTGAGGGGCATCAGGACCAGGATACCCCTCAACTTCATCTACGTGACCAACATTCCGATACTGCTGGTCGCAATCATAGTCGCCGACCTCGGCGTGATCGCTAACGCGTTGAGCCATGTCGGTGGACCCATCTACGAGTTCTTCGCGCTACTCTACCGGTACATCAACACGCCCAAAGGCCTCCTGATGGTCGTCTCCCACCCCGTCGAGGCGGTCACAAGCGCGGTAGCGTGGGTCATACTCTCGATACTCTTCGGCAAACTGTGGGTCGAGCTTGCAGGCCTGAGCCCTGACAAGCAGGCCGAGAACCTCATCAAATCCGGGTTCGAGGTGCCGGGTCTACGCAGGAACAAGAAGATACTCGAGTCTCTCCTCGCCCGCTACATCTACCCCCTGACACTCCTGAGCAGCATAATCGTCGGCATACTGGCGGTTGTCGCGGACTTCTTCGGAGCCTATGGTACCGGCTCTGGGCTGCTACTCGCGACGGGCATAGCGATAAACTACTACCAGCTGCTGATATACGAGAGGACGCTGGAGATGTACCCGATGCTGAAGAGGCTGCTGGGAGGCTAGCCTCGGAACCCTTTTCAAACACCACCGGCGTGGCCCATGCGGTGCGAGCATGCAGCTCCGCAACCCCTTCACGACGATAGTGGTGACGGGGGTCCCCGGCGTAGGGAAGACAACCGTCCTCAACAAGCTCCTCGAGATGTTGAAGTCTGAGGGTATAGAGGCGGTTGTAAGCAACTTCGGCGACTATATGTTCAAGGTGGCGAGCGAGAAGGGGCTTGTGAAGCACAGGGATGAGATTAGGAGGCTGCCCCTCCAGACCCAGCTCGAGCTCCAGCGTTGGGCCGCCCAGGCTATCGTGAAGGACGCGGCTGAGAAGCTCGGAGAGAAGGGCGTGTTGATAGTAGACACCCACTCGGTGATAAAGACGCCTAGCGGCTACTGGCCCGGCCTCCCGAGGCACGTCATCGAGGAGCTTCGCCCCGATAGCATCGTCGTCATAGAGGCTGACCCGGAGTTGATAATCGCGAGGAGGCAGAGGGACAAGTCGAGGTACAGGGAGGATATGGGTGGCGTTGAGGAGCTGAGAGAGCTTATGAGCATGGCGAGGACCGCTGCTATGGCCAGCGCTGTGTTGACGGCGAGCAGCGTCTTTATCGTCGAGAACCCGGAGGGTAGGCCCGAGGAGGCTGCAAGGAGGATACTCGAGCTCGTCAAGATGTTGAGGTGAGGGGGCTGGACCCGCGCCCCCTCTACCTCCTCGCGGCCGGTCTTTTCATATCACACTTCTACGTGTGGCTCGCTGAGCGCATCCTCTGGGGCATCTACGACCCCCTCGCTTATCTCGAGGCGCTCGCGACGGTGGAGGAGCTTGCGGGTAGAATACGGGAGCTGCGCGCCGCGGGAGACCGGAGGTCGCTGAGGAAGGCGGCGCTCCTCGAGGCTAGGCTCGGGCCCCTCCGCTCCCTCCTGCTCCGCGTCTCCCTCGTGAGGGGCCTCCTCTACACCCTCGCATACCTAGCCTCCTCGACGACCCTCACGATACTCTTCCCCGGGCTGTACCCGGCGCCCGTCTACATCCCGGTGTTGACGGTGACGTATAAGGGAGGAGTCTACTACGCGGCCCCCCAGGTCGCAATGCTTTCAACAGTCGTCGCAATCCTGACGCTCATGGGCCCGGGGCGGTTAAGAACGGGCTGGCGGGCTTCGGGGGCGGGGGAGGATAGGGTTGCCTAGGCCCGGTTTGAGGACAAGGTCGAAGAGGAGGGTGTATGTGAGGCTCCCGGGCGGCGAGACGGTAGTCCACTATGAGCCTAGGAGGCCTGGTCCTGCGAGGTGCGCGTTGTGCGGGAGGCCGTTGAACGGCGTGCCAAGGCTGAGGCCCTCTGAGTTGCGCAAGCTGCCCCTGAGCCAGAAGAGGCCGGAGAGGATGTTCGGAGGAGTCCTCTGCCACGAGTGTCTCGAGAAGGTGTTGAAGCTCACGATACGCAACGTGGTGGTCAAGAGGCTGGAGGAGCTACGCGCGGCCAGAGCGTCATCCTCCGGCTAAATGCTGCTCCGAGAGGTGCCCGTTTTGCCCAAGGGGCCCACGATAGCTGTGAGTGGGCCGCCGGGCAGCGGCAAGACTACCTACGCGCGTAGGCTTGCCGAGGACCTGGGCCTCCGGTTCTACTCTGCGGGGATGTTGTTCAGGGAGCTGGCTAGGAGGAAGGGCCTCACCCTCATGGAGCTCAACGAGCTTGCCGCTAGAGACCCGAGCATAGACGTCGAGATAGACAGGCTTACGAGGGAGCTGGGGGAGAAGGGTGGCGTTGTAATCGAGGGTCATCTCGTAGCCTGGGTGCTGCGGGATATCGCCGACGTGAAGATATACGTGACGGCGCCTCTCGAGGTGCGCGTCTCCAGGATAGCCTCGAGGGACAATGTTAGCGTCGAGGAGGCTGCGAGGGAGACAATCCGCCGCGAGATGCTACACCGCAGACGCTTCCTCGAATACTACGGCGTAGACATATCCGACCTCTCAATATTCGACCTTGTCGTCGACACGTCGAAGACGGGCATAGAGGAGACGTACAGTGTCATAAAGGCGTTTGTCGTGAGCGTCCTGAAGGCCAAGGGGTTGATATAACGGTTTATAGGGGTTGGCGCCGCGGTGCCCGCCGGGGACGTGTAGATGCCCGCGATTGAGGTTGGCAGGCTCTGTGTGAAGCTCCGTGGCCGCGAGGCAGGCCGCAAGTGCGTGATAGTAGATATCATCGATGAGAACTTCGTGTTGATAACCGGGCCTAAGGACGTGTCGGGCGTCAAGAGGAGGAGGGCGAACATAAACCATATCGAGGTTCTCCCCGAGAAGATTGACATACAGCCGGGCGCCAGCGACGAGGAGGTTAAGAAGGCGCTGGAGCAGGCGGGCCTCCTGGACTTCATGAGGGAGCGTGTGAAGGTGGAGCTTAAGCCTGGCCTCCTCTTCTAGACGCCCTACCCCGCCTCTATCCTGAAGCACGCATCGCTACACTGGAGCTGGTGCCTGTAAGCCTCCTCTAGCGTCGCGAACCTGGCTCCGCATTTCACACAGACGAGTACAAGCCTCGGGCGTGGGGCGGGCGGCGCCGGGGGGAGCATTGGGCGTAGGTCGCGGCCGAGGGGGAGTCCGGGTTTGAACACCTCTCCCATGCTACGCGCCTCTAGAGTGTAGACCGGTGTAGTTGAAGCTTATACCCTCGTCGTCCTCCGTGCTGACTGCGGGGTTGTGATGGTCTCTGACCTTACGAGGCAGGGGTTGGAGTTCATACGGAAGCTCGACGAGTTCGCTGGGCTGAAGAGCGAGTGGATTGTGAAGGTCGAGGAGGATACGAGCCCGGAGTACGGTACGCCCCCATGGGCTAGGCCCATCGAGGAGCATATCAGGAAGGGTGTGGTGCCTCTGGATAAGCCGCCGGGGCCGACCAGCCACGAGGTTGTCGCGTGGATTAAGAGGATGTTTGGGTTGAGCAAGGCGGGTCACGGCGGCACCCTCGACCCTAAGGTCACCGGGGTTCTGCCGGTTGCCCTCGAGGAGGCGACGAAGATAATCGGGATGGTCGTCCACACCCCAAAGGAGTACATCTGCGTCATGCAGCTGCACGAGCCTGTCGAGGAGAAGAGGCTCGTAGAGGCCCTCAGGGTGTTCACGGGCACCATC
>WAOO01000033.1 GCA_015521195.1 Pyrolobus sp.
CCTCATGGTTGTTAGGCCGGTGTCCAGGACGACGTACACGCTCTCAAAGATAGCCTCGGTGACGGGCCTGCTCGCCCTGCTATACGCCGTTGCCGGCGTCGTGGCCTATGCCTCCGGCTACCTGCTTGTAGGCGTGCAGAGGGGCCTGCTCGAATCCGTGGCGTACTCGGTTCTGATAGTGTTTGGTGTGTTGCCCCTCCTGCTAGCCTCCGCGCTAATAGGCGCCGCTACGAGGAGCCCCACTGTGGGGTTCATAGGGGGCATCGTCCTCTACTTTGTCAGTATAATAGTCGCCAGCATTGCTGCACTATTCCTCTACGGCCTGCCCCGCTCGCCCACAGAGCTCGCCAGCTACACGAGGCTCGTGGTGTACGCTACGGCGGCCAACCCGTTCGCCGCGGGCTCTGAGCTCCCCAGGGCGCTCTACGCGGTGGTACACCACGGGGGGAGGCTGACGATGTTCGCCGCGGCTGGTGTGAAGCTGACGCTCGACGCTTGGAGGCTGCTCGAGATAAGCTTGGCCTCGTGGGGCGTCTCGGTGGCTGTTCTCGCCGCCGCCCTCTGGCTGCTGATAACGAGGAGGGACCTGTGACTAGATGCTACTCGAGTTTTGGAGGGCAGCGGGCAGGCTGCCTCACATGCTGGCCTTTCTCGTAGAATCCTATGACGCCGTGCTGACCCCTCACCCTCTCCCAGTTTAGGCTCACACCCTGCCTCTCGGCGTACTGGGCGACGGTCGAGGAGGCGTAGACGAACATGTCTCTAGAGGCGAGTATGTAGGCCTCGTAGTAGTCGAGGCGTGCCGGGTCCTCTCTGCAGGTTAGCGCCGTGTATATCACCGAGGCCCTGCCGGTAGTCCTGTCTACCAGCAGCGATACCGTGTTGTACGCGGTCCTCGTGTAGAAGGAGAGGCGCCTTGCCGCGTCTAGCGCTTCTCCACCCGACTCGAGGAGCCTCGCGTACATCTTGGCGGCGAGGGCCGAGTCTGTGTAGAGCTGGCCGGGTTTACCGGTGAGGAGGGAGAGGTCGTCCTTGCGGAAGCTGCCGTTATGGGCGAAGAAGAGCTCATAGTAGCTTAGCTCCTCGCGGTAGGGGTGGGTGTGTGCCAGCCCGACGGGCTCGGTTCTGCCAGCCTTCCTGCAGTGTATGAGGAGTGTCGCCTCTCGGCCTCCCCTCACGAGGCTCATAATCCTCCTCGTAGCCTCTATGAGGCTCTCCCGGTGCTCCTCGGGGTTAGGGCTGTAGAACCTCTCGTGGACGACGCTGGACGCGCTATCCCTCTCCACTACGAGTGCGTACCCCCAGCCGTCGCAGTGGCATCTCGCCGTGCCGCCGGTCACGCGCTCCAGGTGGGGGTCGTTGCTGCAGGCGTCTACAAAGGCCTTCAACAGCTCGTCGAGTATATCGGCGTTCTCGCGCTGCGCCCAGAAGGCGAGCAGTCTACACATGACGCTCCATCCTCAACGCTGGTGTGAAAACCCCCGGTTTTAACAAGTGGCTTTGGCCCCCGGGTTGACGACATGGACGGCGCCTGAACCGTGACGAGTAGGGTGGGGGTCTAGACCGGGGGGCTTAGGAGGCGCCTCAGCCTCTTCAACGCCTCTATCTTCTCGCGCCTCCCCAGCCTCGCCTCCATAACAGCCTGCTCCAGCACCGCTGCAGCCTCCTCGGCTGTCCTGGCGTCGAAGGGGTACGGGTAGCCATCCTTGCCTCCGACGGCGAACGCGTACCTAAGCGGGTCCGTCACCGCCGGGTCATCGTGGCTCGCCTCTGCGCCGTAGACCAGCTCCGCTATCAGGGCGAGCGCCCTCAGGGTGGCCGGCCCGACGCCGCGTATGAGGACAAGCTCCTCCATGGTGCGGGGCTGCTCCTCGTATACCCTGCGGAGCACCGGCTCTATCCTCCGCGGGTCGGGAGGCCTAACCGGCCTATAGTAGCGGATTACGCGCTGCTCGACCCGGAAGCCCATGTAGCTGGTGAGGGGCCTGACACCCTTCAGCACCGCGATGGCCTCACCCAGCAGCCTCTTTACCCGCTCCGGCCTCTCCCTCGCAACGTCAAGGATGACCCTCCGGGCATCAATGCTCCTCCTGCTGGTCAGGTCTAGGACCGCGTCCCTCCGGAGCATCGACACTATGCCAGTGTGAGGCTCGAGCGTCTCCGAGCCCCGCTGGACCACGAGGTCCGAGATGTGGTAGCGTCTAGCCATCCTCTTCTCCGGCGCCATCCCCTGCTGTACTATGGTCCACCTCCCATCCTCCGAGACTATCACCGCGTGATGGTATAGCTGGAAGCCGTCCTGGAGGAGGCTGGAGTCAGCTGCAGCCGCGAGCCTCGACATCCTCTTCAACGCCTCGACCCTTGAGGAGCCGAGGCCCAGCCTCTCCCCGATAGCCTCGAGGTGGCTCGGAGTCTCTAACGCGGCCCTACCCTTGCCACCCGCCACCATGACGCCGAGGTCGCCGCTGCTGGTCACCTGGCGGAGGAGCCCAGTGAGGACCGTTGTGGAGCCGGAGCTATCCCAGTCCATGCCTATCACGTTGTTGAGCGCCTGGAACCAGAGGGGGTCGGCTA
>WAOO01000034.1 GCA_015521195.1 Pyrolobus sp.
AGGGACTACACCCTTCTCCCAAGCTGCAGCAAGTACGCACCAAACCTGATAATCGTGGCCGCATGCGACGGCGCCTCAAGCACCGGCCAGATAGGCAACGAGGTAGCAAGACTACTCACAAAGAAGTATCCACGCCTCGTGAGGATGTGCTGCCTAGCAGCCGTCGCGGCAGGGTCGCAGCTCCACGTGAAGATATTCCGCGATGCGCGGGCAGTGATAGCCATCAACGGCTGCCCCCTACGCTGCGCATCAAAGGTCCTCGAGAGCCGCGGCATAAAACCAACCTACGAGGTCGTGGTGACGGAGCTCGGTGTACCCAAGGCATCGACGCTTGACTTCGACGAGGAGACAGCCAAGGAGATAGCCGAGAGGATAGCCAAGGAGTTCCTGGAGCGCTACGGGGCAGGGAGCGGCGCGTTAGGGGACTAGGATTCTCTCGAGAGAACCAGGATTACTTGTTTGTGGTGCGGGGGGTGGGATTTGAACCCACGCAGGCCTACGCCAGCGGGTCCTGAGCCCGCCCCCTTTGACCTGGCTCGGGCACCCCCGCACGTACCATGGTAGGACTTCCGGAGGGGGCAGGGGTTTAAGGCTTCGCCTACTTGGATAATGCCCTGATGAGCCGAGGGATTGAGGAGGGGGTAACCGGCTGCTCCAGTATCTTTGACAGCAGCTTCGCTTCCTTCTCGTATACCTCGCGGGGGTTGAGCGCCTCCGCGTAATCGTCGAGAAGCTCGCTGTTAAGCTGGATGAAGACTGGCCCCCACTTGTACAAACGGAGGAGCTCAAGGGCCTCCTGTCTAAAACCCGCGATGTACAGCGCAGCAGCTGCTGCCTCGATACTACTCAGCTTGAATGCTAGCCCGTAGTGGGGCGGGTTAGCTGCGAAGAGTATAGGGAGGCGTCTTCGTAAACCCCTCCACCTGGACGATATTCTTTCGAAACGCTTCTCGTCAAGACGGTTCCATGAGGCATCGACAACTGTAAGCCCTTTGGCCGCCAGCGCCCCGCGGTCTTGCTGGCTGAGCGGTGTCTCGGCATACGGGTCTAGGATTACAGAGCCACGCGGCGGCCTTCTGACGATACAGGCATAGCCGTATTCAACCATTTTACGCGCAGTACACTTCTTTGGATCGTCCTCGCCGAGGTCCACAACATAGATTCTAACCGGCAGCCTGGTTTCACATCTTGCAACCACTTTTATGCTCCACATGGCTGGAGAGACTGGGGGCGTATATTGCCGACTGCCGTGCTCCTGATAAACGTCGAGATAGGCCACGAGGATGAGGTTTTCGAGGAGTTGAAGAAGATACCAGAGGTTAAAGCGGCGTACGTCGTGTACGGGATGTACGATATAATCGCCGTGGTTAAAGCTAACGACCTCAAGACGCTTAGGAGTGTGATATCGGAGAAGATTCGGAAGATCCCCTATGTGAGTGCGACTCTAACCCATGTTGCTATAGAGGGTAAGGAGTTTGAGAGAAGCTGAAGCCGGGCATGCTACTCGGAATTGCGTTTGACGGTGCTGACTCTCCTCAGGGAGGCTGTACGACGCACCTCGCTTCACTGCTGTTTCTAGAGGTTTGCCGTGAAGGGCTACAAGTCTATGATTATCCATGGCTAGTCCGCCTCAACCCTTCTGTACCCCACAAGACCAGGGGGAATGGCGCCCTCGTACTATGGCTCTTGGTTGACACGCGGAGAGAGGCTGAGAAGCTATACCTGCGTGCACTCCGCGTTCTCAAAGAGTACTCGAGGGCGACTGGCTCCGAGTCAAAGGCTGCTATAGCCTCGCTGCTCGTAGAAGAGGAGAGGCTCGAAACCCGACCCTGGCCCCTTCTAACACTATACCGCCTCGCCGTCCACAGGTACGTTCCCAGAGAGGTAGCGCTGAGGTACTCTATGCTGGCGGCGCAGCATTCACCACTGTTGAAGACTGCAGGTGGTAGTGTTACTGGTGTCTTAGCCGCACTCGGCGCCGACCTAGGGTACGATAATACATTCGAGCTCCTCTTCTACATGCCGCCCGAACTTTGGGGCAACCGGCCGGTAATCGACGAGGATGTTGTCAAGAATATATCGTACAGGTTAGGCCCCTTTGACATAGCGACCTTCGACTACCAGAACAACAAGCCCCTCATACAACCCCACGGGCCCGATCCAGTCCTTGCAGGCGTCCGCTCTGACAGCGACGTGCACCTGATAAACGCCGCTAGCCTGATACCGGGCGAGTTTTACACCCACGCCGTCCTTTTCAGGACAAATCAGCATACAGATGCACACCTAGCCCCCTGCCGGGCTTCAGAGGCGTACCCCTACACCTGCTGCATCCTAGAGGGCATTCTCACGGAGCTTCAGGAGCTGCCCGGAGGCCACCTAATAGGGCAACTCTGTGATAGAACAGGTTGCGTAAGTGTAGCGTTCTATCGCGAAACTGGGGTGCTGAGACAAAAGGCGAGGAGCTACCTAAGGCGGAGCATTGCAGTAGCCGGGTGTATCAGGCCGCATAGAGGCAGGGTGACAGTAAACGTAGAGAAAATAATCGATTACGAGAACGGCGTTACACACGAGCCCCCAGCCTCTGCATGGCACCACCTCTACATGCCGTTTGCCAGATACCAGCGCATTATACGGCCACGCGGCTATAGACGAGCCAGAGAACCATGCAAGGCGATAATCACGCCTTAACCGTTTGGTTAAACACCCCTCTGCTTCCACTGGAGCCCACCGAACAGCTACACTAGTCGATGTGCGCCACTAGGGGGCCCCGAGCCTAGGCACCCCTCTACTTCCACTGGAGAATTGTTAGGCAACAGAGCTAGGCATAGACGAGCAAACAGTGTTCATGAGACTCGTCCGTTTCATACATTATACAAAAGATGTCTTGTATAATGAAGGCTGTAGTCGCTGCAAGACGGCTTCTCGTCCACTAGGGAAAGTTGGGAACTAGGTAGCTCCCTCCACTGGAAGCAGAGGGGTGCGAGAGACATGCAGGAGGCGGGAGATGTAGACAATCTCGGCGCGTTTATAAGGAGGATGAGGATGAAGCTTGGCCTGTCCCAGCGAGAGCTTGCAAAGATGGCTGGTGTCAGTCAGTCGCTTATAGCGAGGATAGAGACTGGGAGTATTAATCCGAGGTTTGAGACTGTTGCAAAGATACTAAGGGCGCTCGAGAGCGTTGCAAGGTCGCGGAAGTATGCGTTGAGTATCGCATCGAAGCCCGTTGTAACGCTCAGCCTTAGAGATACTCTCCGTGATGCATTCCGGCTTATGGATAAGTATGGTTTCTCGCAGTTGCCTGTAGTTGATAACGATGGACGCGTGGTTGGAACGGTGTACGAGTCTACGATACTACGCGCCCTGATAAACGAGGGTGAGGATGTTCTCGAAAAACCCGTAGAGAAGTATATGGAGCCTCCTCTGCCAATGCTGAAGGAAGACGCTACGATTGATGACGCTATATGTGTCCTCGAGCATAACTCCGCGGCGTTAATAGTAGATGATGATGGTAGGCCTCTCGGTATAATCACGCGTATAGATATTGTCAGGACCTTAGCGGCTCAGGGTGGGCTCCAGTGGAAGCAGAGGGGTGTTTAACCAAACGGTTAAAGAGCAAAATATATTAAGATAGTAGTGCTATGGTCCGCGTGGCCGGTGCCGCGGTAGTATAGCCCGGACCAGTATGCGGGCCTGTCAAGCCCGTGACCCGGGTTCAAATCCCGGCCGCGGCGCCAC
>WAOO01000035.1 GCA_015521195.1 Pyrolobus sp.
GGTGTACGAGGCGGTCGCCCTCCTCTACGCCTACTATATCCGGGGGTCTAGGCCCCAGTGCAGGATGCCCTCCAGGAGCCCGCCGCCCAGCCTCGTCCAGATACACCTCTACTTCGCTAGGAAGCTCCTGGAGGCAGTCGAGTGGCTCGACAACCACCTCGTGCTCAAGCCCAGCGTTGTCGCCCACACGTTGAACAAGGCGGTGTCCCACTGGGGCCTCTACGTGGACCTCCTCTCGTGGAGGGTGGAGGGAGAGCAGTACACGAGGCAGGTGGTAGAGGTGGAGGTGTACGACCATAGGCTCCGGAGGATTGGGGAGGGGCGGGTGACGCTCGACACCAGGGAGAGGCTTGTGCGCGTCGAGGGAGTACCCCTCCTCGACGGGGCCGAGTTCTGCCTAGACCCGGAGCACGGCCGCGTCTGCCTCGCCCCCGGCGAGTGCATCGGAGTGGGCGGCGGCGAGCCCAGCGTCACCCCAGAGGCCCTAGAGGCCCTCGGAATCTAACGCCTAGCAGCCTCCCTGACGACGCCCACCCAGTTCTCGAGGAGCCTCCTCCCCGCGGCCCCGCTCTTCTCCGGGTGGAACTGGGTCCCGTACACCGGGTGCTTCTCGACGACGGCGGGGAACCTGAACCCCTGGTGCACCGCGTAGGCCTTCACGTGCTCGCCTCTCGTGTCGGCATAGTAGCTGTGGGCGAAGTAGAAGTACTCGCCATACTCTATGCCCCGGAGTAGCGTGGAGTCGCCGACCCTCCAGACCCTAGTCCACGCCATGTGGGGCCTCCTCCAGGTCGGAAGCTGCACCACCCTGCCCTGGAGGAGCCCCAGCCCCCGGTGCCCTCCCCACTCCTCGCTATACTCGAAGAGGAGCTGCATCCCGAGGCAGACTCCTAGGAGAGGCCTGCCGGAGGCAACATGCTCCCTAACCACATCCTCTAGTCCCGTCTCCTCGAGGAGCCTCATGGCCGCCGGGAAGGAGCCGACGCCCGGCAGTACAATCCCGTCAGCCTCCCTCACGAGCCTCTCGTCGCGCGTCAACACCGGGCGTCCACCAGCCCTCCTGACGCCAGCGACGATGCTGAACCGGTTCCCAACCCCGTAGTCGACGACTGCTATCAGGGGCTCCCCTGCCATCCCCCGCTACCCCGCTATCCTCGTGGCGGGCGCCCCCTCGAGGAGGGCTTTCAGGGGGTTCTCGCCGAGCCCCGAGCCTATCACAACCTCGCCTACCCCCGCCTCCACAGCCTCAACGGCCATCAACACCTTCCTGTTCATACCCGGGCCTATCTTCTCGACCAGCGCCCTAGCCTCGCCGGGCGTGAGCCTCTCCACAAGCCTACCGTCGAGCAGGAGGCCCTCAACGTCGGTGAGGAGTATGAGCTTGTCCGCCCCCAGCGCCTTAGCAATCTCGGCCGCAGCCTGGTCGCCGTCGACGTTCAGCATCTCCCCCTCCTCTCCGAGAGCCAGGGGCGCGAAGACGAGCGTATAGCCGGCATCCATCAGCCTCCTTATGCCCTCCGCGTCTACGCTCGTAATCCTCCCCGTGTAGCCTCCGGGTATCAGCCTCTTCCTCCCAGTCTCCGGGTCCCTGATGATAACCTGCTTCTTCCTCCTAGCCCTCAGCAGCCCGCCGTCCACGCCGCTGACGCCAAGCGCCTTCACACCCCTCCTCTCCAACCCAGCCACGATACGCTTGTTGAGAAGCCCCGCCAACACCATCACGAAAACCTCCAGCTCCTTCTCGTCGGTGTAGCGGAAGCGGACGCCGCTCGCCGAGACCATTATCCTAGGCTCAACCCCCATCCTCCGCGAATACTCGGTCACCAGGTCGCCGCCCCCATGAACGAAGACAACCCGGTGACCCTGCCCGACAGCCCACGCGACAGAGTCGAGGATACGCTCCAGGTTAGCCTCCAGCGCCCTACCCCCAGCCTTCACCACGAGCAGCATCCAGTAGCCCGGCGAGCACCTCGAAACAACCCACTCTAATAAACCGGCCCCACTCTCCCCACAACCGAGCCCCTCGGCCGACGCCCGCAGAGACCCCCGCACCGGGGGCCGGTGACCGCGGGTCCTGCTCGGGCACCCCGCTGCCATCAACCTGAGGCGAATCCTAACGTCCAGAGCCGCCAGCCATTGCTCTCGATTTTCGCCTCAGCTGCCCCAGTGCATTGGAACGCTCTATGCGCCATTCACTCCCCTGCTCCGGCTTCACACGCTCCTCTACAACCTCGGACAGCCTCTCCAGAAGATACACTATGTCGCTCGCAGCCTCCTCCCCTACTCCTATACCGGGAGAGCGCCAGGTCCGAGTCCAGGCCCCTGATACCGGTAATCCCAGTGCAGGCTCTAGCCACCCTCGTTAGGCGGGTTGAGGGTGGAGGAGCGAGATTATACCGCTGCGGTCGGCGCCGGCATAGCTGCCGATGCTAAACCTTTACAGGGGGTGCCGTAGAACCCGTTCTCGTGGTTTTATCGTTCTCGGGCCGTGCTTTAACCGAGGGCGTGTATCAGGTGGAGGGAGGCGCCAGGTATACCACGGCGCTCGGCACGAGGTTCTATGATAGAGAGTGGGAGTTGGGGAAGCTGGCCGAGGCTCTAGAGGAGTACAGGACGCTCGTGGTGTACGGCCCGAGGAATGTCGGTAAGAGTGAGCTCCTGAGATACTTCCTCCGCGTCTATGCCCCCGGCAGGCTCGGGAGCCTGGCTGTCGTCGCGGTCGATGCTCGGGAGAGGGCTGCCGAGACGCTGGGCCTGGGCGGCTGGGCACGAGAGGCTGTGAGGCTAGCCTCGAGAATCATAGCCGAGGCTCTGGGCGCCCCGGGCTCCCTACCAAGGCTTGTCGAGAGGCTCGCCTCTCTGCTCGCGCGCCTGAGGGCCTCGAAGACGATAATCTATATCGACGAGTATCACCTACTCTATCATGACCGTGCGAGGGCTCTGCTCGAGCTCGAGAGTGTCGCGGGGTTCCTCGCCAAGAGGGGGCGTGAAGACGTTAACCTCGTGTTGACGGTTAGCGAGGGTTTCGCCGCGACGAGGGAGGCTAGGAGGCGCCTACTCGGCTACTCGGCTGGCTTCCTCCTCGTAGAGGGGCTGGATAGGGACCCGATGGGCAGGCTTTTCGAGGAGTACTCGCGTATACACGGGTGTAGGCTGGGCTTCAGGCGCTACTGGAGTGTCTACGGGGGAGCCCCCGGCTACCTGGTTGAGGCCTGTAAGCTCGACTGGGGCAGGCTTCTCGCCGAGAAGCTCCCGGAGACCCTGTACCACGCGGTCGACGCGGCTCTCGAAGAGCTTGCGGCGGCGCTTGGCGTCGGGAGGAGGGCCTTGATAGAGAGGGTTGCCGGGCTCTTCGAGAAGCTCTATGAGGGTGTTGCACCGGAGGCGGGGGTGACGGGTCTCGCCGAGAGGCTCGTCGAGTACAACGTGTTGTACCCCTGCTGGGGTCGGCTAGACGGGCGCTACACCCGGCTATACCTCCCGCAGCTGCCCGTCTACGCTGCAGCCGTGGCCGCTGCGGCCGAGCGGGGCCTGGACAGCGTCTCCGGAGTCCCACCGGAGGTGCTCGAGGAGCAGCTCGCGTCCAGAGAGTGGAGCGTCACCTGCAGGAGGCTCCTGTCGAGCGGGTAGGAGGGGCCGCATAGACCCTGGTGCATCCAGGCGGCGTCTCGGGCTATACGGGGGCTTCGGGGGCGTCACCTGGGAGTAGGTGTGGCTGCGGGCGTTACGGTGCTGTTGGCGGAGAGGAGGGATACGAGGTATAGTGTGAATGCGTTGCTAGCGGCTCTCGACGAGGCTGGCGTCGAGGCCGAGCCGGTGGCGTGGCTTGACGGCGCGTTGGAGGCCGCCAGGAGGCTCGTCGAGAAGGGGCGCCGGGTTGTCATCGGGGTGCCCCTCTACACGGAGCACGTCGCGACAATGTACGAGGAGATTGTCTCGTTCACCAGGCTCGCCAAGACCACCCTAGGCGGCCGCGTCCTGCTCGTGGCCGGGGGGCCGCATCCTACCGGCGACCCGGTGGGGACGCTCAACCTCGGCTTCGACGTGGTCGTCGTAGGTGAGGGCGAGGAGGCTCTCCCGCTGCTGGCGGAGGCCTGGGGCGAGGGCGGTGTCGACGCCTTCGCCGAGGTTAGGGGGCTAGCCCTCAGACTCGGCGACGAGTACGTCTACACGGGTAGGAGGAGGCCCGTCTCCCTCGACGACTACTGGTCGTTCCCCTGGTGGAGGAGGCGCTTCTCACCCATCGAGATAACGAGGGGGTGCATCTGGGGCTGCCGGTACTGCGAGACGTGGTTCATCCACGGTGCCAGGGAGAGGCACAGGAGCATCGAGAGCATATTGGAGCATGCGAGGGTTATGCTGGAGCATGGGCTCCGCGACATCCGCTTCATCTCGCCCAACTCGCTCGGCTACGGCGAGGAGGGCAGGCGGGGCAGGAGGCTCGACCTTGTCGAGGAGCTCCTCGAGAGGCTGCACCGGCTGGCCTCGAGGCGCGGGGGGCGCATCTTCTTCGGGAGCTTCCCGAGCGAGGTGAGACCCGAGTACGTGGACGACGAGGCCGCGGCGTTGATGGCGAGGTATGCGGCGAACAGGAGGGTGATTGTCGGGGCTCAGACTGGTAGCGAGAGGATGCTGAGGCTGATAAACAGGGGGCATAGCGTCGAGGACGTCGTGAACGCCGTGGAGGCTCTGGCTAGGCACGGGCTGAGACCCGAGGTCGACTTCATCTTCGGGCTGCCGGGGGAGACTAGGGAAGACCAGGAGGCGACACTGAAGCTCATGAGGAGGATTGTCGAGCTGGGTGGGAGGGTCCACGCCCACACCTTCATGCCGCTGCCGGGCACGCCGCTCGAATCCGCGCCGGGCGGCAGGATACCCGGGTGGCTGCGCCGCGAGATAGCCAGGCTGATAGGGGTGGGCGGCCTCTACGGCCAATGGGAGAGGCAGGAGAAGCTCGCGGCGAGGATACACGAGCTCTACGAGAAGGGGGTTATCCTGGGGCTACGTGGCTGGCGCATGCTGAGGCATAGACCCGGCCGCCTATAGCCGGGGGCTTCTCGATGCAGGGCAGGTGCCGGGCGTGGATGTGGAAGAGAGGCTCAAGCTCATCACCAGGTATACCGTCGAGGTTGTGACGGAGAGGGAGCTGCGCGAGAAGCTGGAGACGGGGGAGAGGCTGAAGGGGTACATCGGCTTCGAGCCGAGCGGCCTCTTCCACATAGGGTGGCTCATCTGGGCTAGAAAGGTCTGGGACCTGGTCGAGGCCGGCGTCGACTTCTACATCCTCGAGGCCACTTGGCACGCCTGGATAAACGATAAGCTCGGGGGCGACATGGACCTGATAAGGAAGGCTGCGAGGCACGTTAGGCACGTTCTTCAGGCTATGGGGGTGCCGGTCGAGAAGATAAAGTTCATCGACGCCGAGGAGCTCGTCTCGGATAAAGACTACTGGGGGCTGCTGCTCCGGGTCGCGAAGGTGAACACCCTCGCGAGGATAAAGAGAGCGTTGACGATAATGGGGAGGAGGATGGATGAGGCTGAGCAGGACTTCTCCAAGCTCATCTATCCCGCGATGCAGGTCACGGACATCTTCTACCTTGACCTCGACATTGCGCTCGGGGGCACTGACCAGAGGAAGGCGCACATGCTAGCCAGGGATACTGCCGAGAAGCTCAAGCTCAAGAAGCCCATCGCGATACACACTCCGCTGTTGACGGGTCTGCAGGGGCTCGGCAGGATGAACCCGGCGCAGGTCGACGAGGAGACGCACGCCGTCGAGTTTAAGATGAGCAAGTCTAAGCCCGAGACCGCCATCTTCGTCTTCGACTCCCCGGAGGACATCCAGAGGAAGCTGAGGAGGGCCTACTGCCCGCCGAGGGAGACGAGGTACAACCCGGTGGTGGAGATAGCGAAGTACATCCTCTTCCCCTGGATGGGCCCCGGCTACACCCTCGTCATAGAGAAGCCAGCTAAGTTCGGGGGCGGGAGGCTGGAGGTCTCTTCGCCGGAGGAGCTCGAGAGGCTATACAGGGAGGGCAAGATACACCCCCTGGACCTCAAGAACGCGGTCGCCCGCGACTTGGCGAGGCTCCTGGAGCCGGTGAGGAGGTTCTTCGAGGAGAACGAGGAGGCAAGGCGTACATTGGAAGAGCTAAAAAAGGTCGTATTCGGCTAGGTGGCGTGGAGCCCGGTAAGCTCTGGGTACACGCTAGTCTAGGAGAACGGCGTGTGAGCGAGGTGGGATGTGTTGAAGTACCTCATTAAGGCGAAGCTCGAGGTCGACGGGATAGTGGATAAGCATGACGTTATAGGCGCCATCTTCGGCCAGACTGAGAACCTCTTCGGAGAGGAGTTTGACCTCAGGGAGCTGCAGGAGAGGGGGAGGATTGGCAGGATACAGGTGGACATACGGCACGTTGGCAGCAAGACCGTCGGCGAGGTGACCGTACCCTCCAACCTCGACCGCGTCGAGACCGCCCTCCTCGCCGCGATGCTGGAGAGCGTCGAGCGCGTCGGGCCCTACCGGGCGAGGATACAGGTCTATGATATTATCGACGTGAGAGCCGAGAAGATAAAGAAGATCGTGGAGCGCGCGAAGGAGATTCTACGCGTATGGGCTAGGGAGAAGACGCCAGACCTTCGCGAAGTGCTGCGCGAGATAAGCGAGGCTGTGAAGACGGGCGAGCTCATCAGCTACGGCCCCGAGGGCCTCCCGGCGGGGCCGGATGTGGACAAGGCGCCCGAGATAATCATCGTCGAGGGGCGTGCAGACGTACTCAACCTGCTCCGGTACGGCTACCGCAACGTCATAGCGCTTGAGGGGGCTCGCGGCAGGATACCCGAGACCATAGTCAAGCTCGCCAAGGAGAAGACCGCGATAGCCTTCGTCGACGGCGACCACGGCGGCGACCTGATACTAATGGAGCTGTTGAGGGCCGCGCCCATCGACTATGTCGCAAGGGCGCCTCCGGGGAAGGAGGTCGAGGAGCTCACCGGCCGCGAGATAGAAAAGGCGTTGAAGAACAAGGTGCCGGCCAAGCAGTACCTCGAGATGCTCGAGAAGAGGCTCCGGAGGAGGAAGGCGCCGC
>WAOO01000036.1 GCA_015521195.1 Pyrolobus sp.
GGGTACTTATAAGGGGTACCCCCTCCCCTCACCCCTGCAGCTTGACGGGTTCGCGGCGCAGTCTACTCCTCCTCGTCGCCCGGCAGCCCCCTCTCAACGAGCATATCGTGCACGACGGTGCCGATTGCTATCAGGGCGGCTGCAGCCGCATAGTCGGTCGAGAGCGTTATACCCGGAGCGATATCCACGACCATATCCGCGAACCGGTATATGCCGAGGGGTATGCCCCTCCTCGACCCGACGAGTATAGACACCCGCCTAGACCTCGAGAAGAGCTCGTAGAGGCGCTGGGCCACCCTCGTGACCGGCTCCCCCTCCGGCTCCAGCACTATGATTGGCTCCCTCCCCGCCCTCTCACGGACAAGCTGGTAGATATCCTGGACGAGGACCGGCACCCGGTGCACCTTCCTCCCGTAGCTCCTCCTCTGTATCTCGTAGCGCGACTCGATACCCTCCAAGACACCCTCGATGAACGTCTTCAACTGCAGCGCGTCGACAGGGCCATCCGGGGCTATCACGAGCTCCGCCACCTCGAAGTTCTGCACCTCCCTGCCTATCCTGACACCCATGTTCCTGCACGCGTCGAGGGGCCCCAGGTACGGCATCTGGACGAGCGAGACGCGCCGGTAGAGCCTGTAGAGCGGGTATTTGCCCGGCCTCATCTTACGGTAGATTATCGAGCCGGGCATCACCGAGATGTAGGCGTCGTCCTGCACTATCTCGACGAGAACCACCTTATCCGGGCTCGTCAGGTTGACGGAGGCCCCGGTGGCCTTCCTCACAGCGTCTCCGACCACGACGTTCACGTCTATGCTCGTGTAGGGGTGGCGCCCCCTCCTAGTAGTCCTCACGGCGAACGTCTCACCAGGCGATATCTTCGCCTTCGCCACCTCCGCGGCGACGGCGGCCATCTTCTCCAACACGGCCTCGGTGCACGCGTCGACCGGTATGACACGCCCGGCCTCCGGCACCCTCTCCTCGATGAGCCTGGCCAGCTCCTCCTTCGAATAGCCCCCCGGCTCGACGACAACCATGCCTCGCAGGCCTCTCGGCGCAGCCTCCACCCTCGCCCTGGGGTCGATGTCGCGAATCCTGCTGGCGGCGAGCCTCTCGGCGCCAAGCTCGGTCTTCACGAGGATGACGTTGCAGCCGCCCGGCATCACCATCGCCCCTGCATCGGCGTCTGCACGGGAGCCTACTATACCGGTGGCCGTTTGCAGCCTCCGGGGGCTCCTCGTGCCCCGCCTCTGTATACGCGTGGCGCTCTACATACAGTGTGGTAACGCGAGGGTCGCGGGTCGAGGCCTGATAGAGGCTCTTGAGGCTATCGAGAAGGAGGGTAGCATAAGGGCTGCCGCTAGGAGGCTGGGGATGAACCATAGGAGGCTGCTCGAGAGGATACACCGGGCGGAGAGGCTCCTGGGCTTCAAGCTCGTCGAGACTAGCGCCACGGGCTCCAGGTTGACGCGTGAGGCCCGTGAGCTCGTAAAAGCCTACCGTGATGCCGCCGAGAAGCTACCCGAGTGTATAGAGGCGGGGTTGCAGTGCGGCTAGAGCCTTGCAAGCGCGTATACAAGGTCTATGCCGCGGACCTCGGCTAGGTCCGGCGGCGGGTTCTCGACCAGAGCCTCGAAGCCCCGGTCGAGCATCTCTTCAAACCTCTCCGCTATCTCGCGCGGCCTCCCCGACCACCGTCTACCCAGCATTAGTGCAATCAGCCTATACTGCCCCTCCTCGACGAGAACGCGGTTCGAAGCCAGGCTGACCGGGCGCCCGGCCCTAGGCACGAGGAGCGGCGGCCTAGGCTTCACTCTCAACGGCCCGGCCTCCAGCGGCCTCTCCTCCGGAAGCCTACACTCCACGCCACTCTCACCGGAGCCTCCCCTCCGCTCAGCCTCAACCGGCCGATACTCGTGCATCACTATGAGCGTCTCCGCTGCATCCGCGAGCCTCCCCAGCGCACCGGTGACTATCACGGTGCTGATCCCCAGCCTCGAGAGGCACCTGGCGTATACGCGGAGGGGTGTAACTGGAGGCTCCCCCAGCCTCTCAACAAGCCTATCGTCGACGTCGAGGAGGTTTGTAGCAGCCCTATCCTCGTCTATCAGGAGGAGCCTAGCCCCCGCCTCTAGAGCCTCGACTATCGACGCCGCCATGCTGGTCGCCCCCGATGCGTCTAGACTCGTAAACCTCCTGGGGTCGCCGCGGGGCAGCCTATGGACGAGCGGTGATATGTCGCGGTTCCGGACTACACGGCCGTCCTCAGCCTCCACCCACGCCAGCCTCCTATCCGAGACGACGAGCTCCCTCCCGTCACCCGGCACGTGGTTGTAGACGCCGTAGGCTATAGCCTCGAGGAGCGTAGTCTTCCCGTGGAAGACGTGCCCGGTGATAACCGTGAAGCCCCTTGGGACCCCCATCCCGGTGTAGACCCGGCCCCGGGCTTCGAGCTCGACGCGGAGGGAGGGCGGAGACTCGAAGGGCACTGCGTCCTCGAGCGGCTCCTCGCAGCCGCTGCACCTCCTCGGCAGTATAGACCCGTCGCCTATGAATGCAGCTAGACGCTTCTCGCCGAGCCTCCCCCTCAACTCCTCCTGCACGAGGTACGTCTCAACGTGCCTCCTTAGCCTCTCGCCCCTCAACGACGACGCGACGCGGCAGACAACGCCAACAGCATCCCTGAGCATCTCTGCGGCTGCGTCGCCGAGTATCCTCCTACCCCGCGCGGGGAGCCCAAACCAAAGCCTCGCCGTGAAAACGCCGCCCTTAACCTCAAACCCGCTCCTCCTCAGCATAGCGTTGGAGGGCCTAGGCACGCCGAGGAACCCGCTATGCCCGCTCCCCCTCTTCCTCGAAACCCTCTTCAAACCACGTTGTAGGAGGCGGTATGCATAGTCGGCGACGGGCACAGAGGGTAGGCTTGCAGCCTCTCCGCCGAGCCTGCCGCGCACCTCGAGGACGCTGGGCGTCGCGTAGGGGTCCCCCTGTATCCGGGTGAACCTGGCGACGCCGCAGGGCGCCTCTATCTCGACGCCGTATAGCCTCCTATAGGCCCCGTACCGTCTCCCGTCAAGGCCCTCGAGGAGCTCCTCGGCCTCCTCGAGGCTCGTGCGCCTCAAAAACCGTGGCACCCCATCCACACCCTAGTATATGACTATCTCGCGGTGCGCCACCGCCCTCGCGGCGAGGACGGCTGCAAGCGTTATCAGGGTCAATACCAGCGCGGCCCCCCACGCGGTCGCTATCCGCGTGGGAGTGGGCATAATCGCGTAATCGTATATCAGGAGGCTCACGGCGCCGATGGGGTGTGTTAGGGCGTAGAGGGGGTTTGGAGGCATGTAGGCGAAGCCGCCGCCCGCGGTGAAGAGGAGGGGTGCAGTCTCCCCGGCAGCCTTCGCGAAGGCGAGCACGAGGGCTAGGAGGAGGCCGCGGAGGGCCATCCTTGCTATCATTAGCGCGGCCCTCTGCCTGGTCGCGCCGAGGGCGAGCGCAGCCTCCCGGTAGAGCCCTGGCACCTGGCGTATCACGTTCTCGGCGTGCACGGTGATATATGGGAGTATGATGAGGGCGAGTGCAAGCGCGCCCGCCAACCCGCTATACCTGTTCACGGGGAGTATCCTGTCGAGGCCTAGCGCGTGGTATAGGTGTAGGAGGGGTGGTAGGGGGGCGACGAGCAGCAGGTAGATGAAGAGCCCGGTGAGTATAGTGGGTATCTCGACTAGAGACTGGATGATGATGCGGAGGCTCGGCGATATCTTCGAGCCCGGGAACTCGTAGAGGAAGAGGGCTGCCGCGAAGCCCAGTGGCAGCGCTATCGCGAGCGCGGTTAACGCCATTACGAAGGTGCCGTAGAGGGCCGGCCCTATGCCGTACGGCGCCGGGCTTGTGAGGAACGCCAAACCCCTCTCGAGGAGAACCCTGCCGCCCTCGGCGACGAGCGAGCCTAGTATCGCGAAGAGGGGTGCAATCGCCAGCCCGGCGCCAATGTAGACTAGCAGCGCGAATAGCCTATCCTTGACCCTCCTAGCGTCCACGCCTATCACCTCCCGTGCATCCGGCTAATCCACCTGTTCATCAAGGCTATCCCCGCGGTGTTCACAGCCACGCCGATAATCAGGAGCATGAGACCCCCTGCGAACAACGCACTCTCCATATACCTGTAGAGGAATGCGTTGCCGTACTGTGTCGCGATGAGAGCGGCTATAGTGTAGCCGGGCGTGAACGGCGAGAGGCTAATCCTGAACGTGTCTCCCACGACGAGGGCCACCGCGACCGTCTCTCCAGCGGCCCTCCCGAAGCCCAGCAGCGCAGCCGCTATTACCACGGGTTTAATGTAGCCTAGGAAGACGCGGATAGCCTCCGACTTTGTCGCGCCCAGCGCGTAGACAGCCTCCCTTATGCTCCTCGGTACCATGATGTAAGCCTCTCTTATCAGGGCGGCGACATAGGGCACCGACATTATACCCATGAGGACGCCTGCAGTGAAGATGGTAGTGCCCGTGGAGGGGTACTCGGGGAAGAGCCAGGGGCAGCAGTGGTAGAGGGGCAGCATGACAAAGTTCCTGAGGAGTGGCGCCAACACAGCCACACCCCAGAGGCCATAGACTATAGTCGGCAGCGCCGCCATCGCATCGACAAGCGCCGAGACAGCCTCCTGGAGGTGCCTCCCTGGAAGATACTCGGTGGTGAGGAGCACCAGGGCGAGAGACAGTGGGATAGACACGATAATCGCTATCACCGCGACATACACCGTACCGAGGATTGCGGCGGCCAGGCCGTACCTCTCGGCTTCCGGGTTATTCTCTACAGCCCTCCACACGTTCCAGATGTATACGCCGAGCCCCTCCTTCCTGAATATAGGCTCGGCTTTAACGAAGAAGGTGACTGCGAACGCCGCGAGAAGCGCGGCCACGAGAGTGGCGACCGCCAACAAGCTGAGCGCGTAGAGGCGCTCGCGCGGCGATAGCCGCGTGTTCAGCAGTGCCTCTAGCAGCCCCAAGCCGTGCCCGTTCAGCCGCCCCTGCCTCCCCCTCTTAAAACGGTTAGACGAACTCGAGGGCCTCAAGCGAGTATCGGGGAGCCAGCCCCCTCTCGACAGCCATCCTGGCGAGAGTCCTATGCGCCTCCACGCCCTCCTCCCCCATGTCGAGCGTAAGCTCATTCACATACATCCTGACGAACCTCTTTACAAGCTCACGGTCGCCTATCCTCGAGAATCTCATCGCGTGGTTCAACGCCTCCTCCTCGTGGCTCCACGCGTACCTTATGCTCTCGCGGAGCGCCTCGGCGAACGCCTCTGCAGCCTCACGCCCAAGCCTCTTCGAGAATATGTCGACGCCGAGGGGTAGGGGGAGCCCGCCGGTCTCCCTCTCCCACCACTCCCACAAGTCGAGAACCTTCACGAGCCCCCTCCTCTCATAGGCTATCTGCTCCTCGTGTATCAGGAGGCCAGCGTCAACCTCCCCCTTCTCCACAGCCGATGGTATCTCGTCGAACCTCATGTAGACGATGTTGAGGGACTCGCGGGCGGCCAGGCGTAGGAGGAGATGGGCGGTGGTCCAGCGTCCGGGGACAGCAACAGTAGCACCCCTGAGGCTATCGAGGCGCCTCTTGGCGACCACCACCGGGCCATAGCCTCTGCCCATGCTCGCCCCCACCCTCAACACGTAGTACTCCTCAGCCGCGTAGAGTGCCGCGTGGAAGGATGCGGCTGAGGCGTCAAGGCCCCCGCTGCACAACACCCTACAGTTGAGAGACTCGATGTCCTCCACGACCTCCTCTATACGGTCGAAGCCGTGCACCCTCACAGCCCCAGACACGATACCGTAGAACATGAACGCGTCGTCCGGGTCGGGGGAATGGCCGACCCTCAAGACCCTCAAAATGAACCCCGGTTGGCATACCAGGTCAAAGGTAATAGCATCTCGCTTACCCGTGCCGCCCAGAGGGGCTGTGACGAGTGTAGCCTGCACTGAGCGGGTGACGAGCCTCGATCCCACCCGAGCCCCCTAGAGAGGGGCAGGCTCCCCGGAGGGAGGCACGTAGACCCTGACCACGCCGTCCTCGACGAGCCTCGGGTTAACCGCGAGCCTCCTACCGCAGCAGCTTGCAATGCACACGGAGTCGATGCACCTCTCGACTCGGGCCTCTCTCACGCACCCGGTTATGGCGGCGTAGGGCTCTCCGCACTGCAGCCCCTCGACCCCGCCCTCGTAGAC
>WAOO01000037.1 GCA_015521195.1 Pyrolobus sp.
GCGTGATGGTCTGCCCGGTTAGAGCAACCTGGAAGGAGCCAGACGGAATAGTAGTAATCGACTACGACAGGTGCATCGGCTGCAGGTACTGCCTGACCGCCTGCCCGTACGGCGCCAGGAGGTTCAACTGGACGGTGCCATACGTGCCGCCGAACCAGATCAACCCGAACATGCACATACTGGGCAACGTGATACGCCAGCCTCATGTCACCGAGAAGTGCACATGGTGTATACAGAGGACGAGGGACGGCGGCGTACCGGCGTGCGTCGAGATATGCCCGGTTGGCGCCAGGAGCTTCGGCAACCTACTCGACCCCGACAGCCCGATAAGGAGGATCGCCGAGGAGTACGGCCTCTTCGTGCTAAGGCCGGCTGCCGGCACCCACCCGAAGTTCTTCTACTTCTTCGGACCGTCTCGCACTCCACCCCAGCCCAAGAAGTCTCCGGATGCAACTCAGGGTGGGGAGGGGGGTGGTAAGGCGTGAGCGGGCTACGCGACTGGATAGAGACCATATGGTATATTATCAAGGAGGCTGTGACGCTGGGCGGCAACTGGAGAGCCAGGATAGTGGGACTCGGGCTGCTGATAATCGGGGCCTACGGCCTATACCTCTGGATATTCCAGCAGCATGCCCCAATATTCCTCCACGCCAACTATGGCGGTATGATACTGACCGGCATGAATGATAGTGTCATCTGGGGCCTCTATATCGCGATGTTCATCTTCTGGGTTGGAGTCGCTGCGGCTGGCATAGCGTTCGGTATAGCGGCGTACGTCTTCCGAGACAAGGAGTTCATGAAGTTCGCGGTGCTAGGCGAGGTGCAGGCGGTAGCAGCGCTGATAACAGTACTCCTGCTTATCGTCGTCGACCTAGGCAGGCCGATAAGAGCGCTGTTCCTGATGCCCTTGCTACCGAACTTCCCGAAGTCGATGCTAGACTGGGACTTCATAGTGATAACGGGTTACCTCACGATAAACCTGATAGGCTTCTATGTCACCACGCACTATTATCGCCAGGATAAGGCGCTGCCAAACAAGTTCATCATACCCTTCATAACCATCGCGGCACCCTTCGCCATAGGCATCCACACGGTGACGGCGTTCATCTCGCAGGCGCTGACGGCGAGACCCTACTGGAACAGCCCTCTACTGGCACCGGCCTACGTCGCCACAGCGTTCGCGGCAGGCCCCGCGATACTCCTGATAGCGCTGTACATAGCCGAGAAGTACATGGAGGGTATACACGTAGACTTCAAGGTGTACAAGAAGACGCTCTACCTCATGATAGGCGCGCTGGTCGTAGGCCTCTACTTCAACCTCAGCGAGGTCCAGGAGGTCTACTGGTACACGACCGAGCCCTGGAAGAGGGCCCAGTGGAACGTAGCGCTCTTCGGCGTCAGCGTGCCGTACGTCGCAGTCTTCCAGTGGCTGTGGGTGGCCTTCGGTGTGGCAGCCGTGCTAGCCGCGCTTACGCCGTACGTGCGCAACAGCAAGAAGGGCATTGTGATAACGGCGGTGCTAGTCACGCTGGCGGTCATCTTCGAGAAGACGCTGAGGGTGCTAGTCCCAGCCTATATACCAGACCCGCTCGGCCAGTGGGTGCCTTACTGGCCGACTCCACTCGAGATAGCGATAACTGTCGGAGTCCATGCCATAGGGATACTCGTCTACATCGCACTCGCGATACCAGCGCTACGCGCGGTAAAGAAGCACTACTTCGAGGGCGCAGGCGCACACCACTAAGCTAACTGGTACCGTAGAAACCGGCAGAAACTAGCTAGCCCCGGTTGTTTTTAGGGACATGGGCGTTACAATTCCACCATTCTCCTCGCGTATCTCTTGTATCCCTCGAATCCCTTCGGACCGGTAACGTGAAGGTCTACGGGGTAGTCCCAGGGTACACCCTGCTCAAAAGCCTCCATGAGTATCCGCTTCTTCACCTGTAGCCTCTCGCGGGGAGAAGGCTCATAGGGCAGTACAACCAGTATGTCGAGGTCGCTGAGGGCAGTGAGCCTACCTTCGGCGGCTCCCCCGAAGACGTATACCCTGCTCCCCGGGTAGAACCGTTTTGCCACCTGCGCTATGATGCGGGCTACTCGCCTCCATGTCGAGACAAGCTCGAGGTACCACTCTAGAGCCATGAGATCGGGTTCTTCTCTGGGCTCCTTTTTACGTGGCATTTACCCGCCGTCGCCTCCCACGGTACTCTCAACAGATTCGAGGATTTGTAGTAACGCCTTGGCCGTGTCAACACCCTCCTGGGCCTCGTCTTTAGCGTAGCCTGGCAGCCCGTAACGACCCTCGGTGTAGGCATCCTCTAGGAGCAGTAGCTGCCAGCGCTTTGCCGCCGCGAAGTCCCTGAGCCTGTCGGCTTCCCGTCTTCTATTAGCCTTTTCAAGCATGTGGGCCAGTCGGCCGATAAGCCTGCGGATGTTGTGGTCTCTCGGCATGTAGCCGAATAGGCGTAGGTATACTGCTTTCAACGCGAGTTGTACAGCCTGCTCTGCCATTGCGAGTGCTACGTCGTATTCGCCTTCCTCTAGAAGCCGTTGAGCCTCCCGCAGGTATACCCGGGCCCTCCTCCATAGCGCCTGGTGAAGCTCTCCGCTCACGGTTGCGCGCCACCCGCGTGTTGCGCATTGAGCTTTGCTTATCTAGCGGTGTCCTATAGCCGCCTATCCCCTACGGTGCTAGCATGAGGCGCCTGCTCGGCGTTGTGCTTCTCGCCCTTCTCCTCGTTGAGCAGGCTGGCCTGGTTGTCGGCGCTTCTGGCTCCTGTCTCACCGTCTTGGGACACGTAGTCATGTACGTCCCTGCGGTGACGTTTGCGCCTAACGGCAGCCTCGTGGGCGTCCCTTCAACGCTCGAGGTTCGGGCCGTATACCCGGGCAGCGGGCGTGTTTACTTCGCAACATCGCCGTTGACGCAGATTGATACCCAGGCTGCGGCGAGGATAGCTGCGCTGATAGCGAGTCTCTATGCGCGTGTCGACCCCCTGAGCATAGACTGGATGGTTAGGCTTGAGGCGGAGTCACCTATGGTAGGCGGCCCTAGCGCCTCGGCGGCCACCGCGCTCGCTATGTACGCGGTGCTTACTGGTAGGAGGGTGCCGCGTAACGTCTCGCTCACCGGGATGATAGACGCTGATGGCTCGATAGGCCCGGTTGGCGGTGTCGCTGCTAAGCTGCGTGCGATGGCGGAGGTTGGCGTCAAGGTCTTCTACATACCTAGGGGTGAGGAGCTGGTACCGAAGATAACCAGGGTTGTGGTGCGCAGGGGCAACATAATCATCGAGAGGGAGACGACTGTAATGGTTAACGTCACTGAGCTCGGAGAGAAGCTCGGAGTGCGCGTCGTCCCGGTTGCCAGCTTCGCCCAGCTGATACACGACGTGTTCGGGGTTAGGATTCCCCGTGTGAAACCAACGCTCCCCCCGGTGCTCCGCGGCTACCTGGAGAGGGTTGCCAGAGTGTATGCGGCGGAGGCGTCTGGCAACCTAACCGAGGCCAGGAGGCTGTTCCAGAGCATGGCCTCGGGGCTCGGGACACAGGTGGCGAACCTCGTAGGTTCGTTGCTCAGGGAGGCTGAGAGGCTCATACGCGAATCGAAGCACTATCTTGACAGGGGCCTCTACTACACTGCAGCCAGCGACGCTTTCGCAGCAGCGATAGACGCTACCACTGCCCTTGAGGTGCTCAGGGTGCTCCAGGAGGGTGGCCCGACGCCGCTGTATAGGCTTCTGAACGAGACGGCTTCAATCCTGAAGAGTGTCAACGAGACGCTCTCCCGCCTGATAGAGAGGCGCGACCTTAACGCGTTGCAGGTCGCGATAGGCGTCTATGAGAGGCTTACTGCGGCTCATGACGCCTATACAGCCGCCATAGTCTCTCTGCACGATGGTGACGCGGTGGACGCGGCTAGATACGCGGTCTACGCCTACTACCGTGCTAGGAGTGCGGCAGACTGGGCATCCACCTATACCCTCGTAGGCCCCGGCCCCGTCTACCAGCAGGGCAGGCTCCGGGAGACGGTATCGGCGTTCACAGGGTTTGCGGAGATGCTAGTGACGTACATGCAGAGGCTCGGCATAATGAACGATTATCTCGCCCTCGCCGAGCAGGCTCTCCGGAGGCTCCAGACGCTAGTCTCGATGGGCGCCCCATACGAGGATAGGCTCGCGGTGGCGATAGACGCTATCGTCTACTCTACGCTCGCCCTCCACCGGGAGTATAACACTGCGAGGCTGCTCTACAACGCGTCGAGGGAGACAGCCCTATACGCCTACAGTGTCGTCAAGGGGCTCGGCGTCACGCCGATACTGCCCGCGAGCTACATAGAGGCTGGCGATGCGGCAAAGCAGCCCCTCGACAAGATAAGGTTCTACATGAGGGCTGCTGCAATCCTCCTAGTGCTCTACACCATGGCGGCCTCTAGGCTAAAGCCGAGGCTGCCCGGGCTATGCGGCCTAGCGAAGCCGGGAGAGCGGGTAAAGACCGTCACGGCGGTCGAGGAGCGTACGGTGACGCACACGGTCACTGTGACCCGTAGGAGCGTAGAGACGGCGACACTCACGGTCTACCGGGGGGCTCCGCTGCTCGCATCTACGGCGGTCTGGGCTGGCGTAGCCCTGATAGCGGTGGGCGTCCTCGCCGCAGCCCTTGCAGCTAGATCCTCGAGAGGATGAGGTCCAGGTTTGAGCCGAGCTTCTTGCGGAGGGGGCGTAGCCACGAGGCTAGGTTGTAGCAGCCCTCCCCCCTCTCCATGAGCCCCTTCTCCCTAATCCTCTTGAAGGCGAGGCTCGGCTTCGCAACGCCATACTGGATGCGCAGCTCCTGCTCGGCTATAATCTCGCCGACCGATATATACTCCCATAGGTATTTGAAGGCTATGGCCTCGTCCCGCGGGAGCCTCTCAACAATCTCCTTGAGCTTCCTGAGAGTCTTCAGCTCCTCGGGGGTCAGCCTCTCCACGCTTACACCCTGGTGTAGCATCCAGGCTCCATGTATAGGCTGTACGCGTAGAGCCCCTCAGCCCCGTACCTCGCCCCGTCCCTCCACTCTCCCAGTA
>WAOO01000038.1 GCA_015521195.1 Pyrolobus sp.
CCTCTGGAGACGTCGCCACTGGTGGCGAAAACTGCTGCTAGTCGACCGTGTCGAGGAGCTTAGGGTGTTGGAGTCAGAATATGGGAGGAGGGGCTTCTCCCTCGTAGTGGTCTATGGTCGTAGGAGGCTGGGGAAGACCTATCTGCTCCGGTGGTTCTGCAGGGGCAAGCCCTGCGTCTACTACGTGGCTGCCGAGCTCCCCTATGAGCAGCTGGCTGCCGAGTTCTCCTCGGAGGCCTCGAGGCTCACCGGGCTCCCCATCCGCGGCGACGTGGTTGAGGTGCTCGAGGCTCTCTGTAGGCTCTGGGGCAGCGGCGGCAAGCTCGTAGTCGTCCTCGACGAGTTCCAGTATCTGGTCGAGGCGGACCCTAGCCTCCCCTCGAGGCTCCAGAGGAGCATCGACACGAGGCTGCGAGAGTGCAACATGATGCTCGTGTTGTGCGGCTCCGCCGTCTCCTTCTTCGAGAAGAGGCTGCTCGGCTACCAGGCTCCCCTCTACGGGAGGAGGACGGCGGAGATACGCATCAGGCCCCTTACTCTCGGGGGCGTCTGGGGTTTCAACCCGAGCCTCAGCCTGGAGGAGGCTGCCCTCCTCTACATGGTGGCCGGGGGTACCCCCGCCTACCTGGCGATGGTCCCGGGGCGCCTGGACCACCGTAGCTTCATACGCTTCGCCCTGACACCCGGCAGCCCCCTCTACGAGGAGCCGCTCTGGCTGCTCAAGGAGGAGACTAGGGAGCCCCGCACATACCTAGCGCTCCTCCGCGCGGTGGCAGAAGGGAGGGTGTCGCCCAGCGAGGCTGCGCAGGCGGCGGGCATAGACCCTAGGAGCGTGACGAGGTACGTGGAGCTGCTGGAGGAGCTCTGGATAGTGGAGAGGGTTAGGCCCCTGGGGAGGAGGAAGCCGGTGCAGCTAAGGTTCCGCGACAACTTCTTCCGCTTCTGGTTCACCTTCGTCCTCCCCCTCCGCCACGTCGCGGAGCTCAGGGGCCCCGAGGAGGCCGCGGCTATAGTAGAGTCTAGGCTGGAGCTCTACGCGGGGAGGGTGTTCAGCGAGAGCATCATAGCCGAGCTTGCACTCCGCCTAGCAGCGGCACGCGTCATCGACGTTAGGCCCGTGGAGGCGGGCCCGTGGTGGAGGGGCGGCACAGAGATAGACTATGTGGTGAGGGAGCCTGGGAGGGCGACGGCCTTCATAGAGGCGAAGTGGTCGACGCTGACAGCCCGGGAGGCTAGACGGGTCCTCCAGCGCCTCGAGGAGAAGGCGGCCGCCACGGGCCTATCGTCGCCCAGGAACTACTATGTGGTCGTAGCGAGGAGGCTCGAGGAGCCGATAATCGAGGACCAGTTCATAGCCGTCGACCTCGAGTGGCTCGAGGAGAGGAGGGTGGTGGAGCCAGCGCCCAGGATAGAGGCCGACGCGTAAGAATCCTCATACGCGCCGAGAGACGACACTCGGTGCAGCCTCGTGGAGTGTAGGGAGCCCCCGCTCCTCGCCATGCTCGGCACAGAGCTACGCGTCTACTCGACGCAGCTCCCCCGTAGGCTCGCCCTGCTCCTCGCAGCCTACGCCGCCCGGAACATAGCGTCAGCCAGCGAAACGCCATGCGTACACCTCGCGTGGGAGCAGGCGGTCGAGACCCTCGAACAGCTCCTCGAGAAGCACGGAGCCGCGGATAAAACGGTGCTCGTCAGGGAGCCCGCGGCGTGCAGAGGGCTGCCTGCGGTGCTAGTGGCGCCGGAGAAGGTGCCAGAGGAGCTCAACGACCTGCGCGTCGTGCTACTACCCCGAGAGGCTAGAGGCTTGTCAAAGAGGGGCCTGACACGCCTGACCGTCAAGCCCCTAGAGGGCGTATACGTGTTGAAGGCGTCTGGGCGCACGGCGCTCGTCACCGAGAGGGATGGCGGGCTCTGCGAGCCGGAGGAGGAGCCCCTGGCGGCCAAAGTGGCGAGGATAGTGGCGGAGGCTGTGAGGGAGTACGGGCCGCTCACCGTCAGGGACGCGGTGCAGATAATCGCAGGGGAGCTGGGGGTGCCAAGAGCCGAGGCCAGGAGACTCCTCTACCAGGCGGCGGCAGCCGGGCTGGTGAGGATAGAGGCGGGGTACGTCACCGTCTAGAAAGCTCGGAGATTACCTCGGTGAGGGTCCTCGCAGCGGCCTCGACGACGTCTATTGTCACCGCGCCCATTAGGCCTATCCTCACGACGCTCTTGCGGTATGGGCCCATGCCCGTCGCTATCTCGAAGCCAAGCTCCGACATCCTCCTCTTCACGTCGGGCGCCTCGACCCCCTCCGGCAGCCTAACCGCCGCCACCGTGTTGCTCCTGGCCCCCCTCTCCGCCAGCGTCTCAAGCCCCGCCTCGTCTATGATGCTGTAGAATCTCCTGGCTCTCTCCTCCTGCTCCCTAATCCTAGCCTCCCTACCCCCAGCCTCGTCTATGAGGCGGAGCGCCTCTACCAGGCCCCGGACGACGTTGACGGGGGGCGTGAAGGGGGTCTCGCACCTGGCCAGGAACTTCTCGTAGCGTGCCAGGTCTATCGAGGGGGGTGGAGGGGCCCTCTCCGACACCCTCTCGATCCTCTCGAGGAGCTCGCCCCTCACCATCACTATGCCTAGGCCCGGTGGCGCTGCGAGACACTTCTGGGTCGCCGTTGCCACGGCGTCGATACCCCACGGTGTCATCTGGAGATCTTCGCCTGCGAAGCCAGAGACGCTGTCCACCAGGAGGATTGCGCCGTGCCTGTGGGCTAGCTCGGCGGCCTCACGCAACACCCTGTTAGCCACACCCGTGCTAGTCTCGTTGTGCACTAGGAATACTGCGGTGTAGTCGCCGTCCTCCAGCGCCTCCCTGAGCCTCTCGAGGCGCACCGCCCTACCCCACTCCTCCTCGATGACGTCGACCTGGAGCCCCCTCGCCTTCATCGTGTTGACTGCTCTCGCTCCGAACTCGCCTACAACGTAGGCTAGCACCTTCTCGCCCGGCTCCAGCAGCCCGTATATCATCGCGTCGACTGCGGTTGTCCCCGAGCCGGGTATCAGGTAGACGCTGCCGTCCTCCAGCACAGCGAGCCTCTTGAGCCTCTCGACTGCCTCGCAGTGGAGGCGGCGGTAGGTGTCGCTACGGTGGCTGAAGATGCCCTCGGAGAGGGCCTTCAACACCCTCTCGTGTATCTCGACGGGGCCGGGTGTGAGGAGGACCACAGGGCCTCACCTCAGGCCCAGCGCCTCGAGGATGGCATAAGCCGTCTCCTCCGCCACCCTGGCCCTCGCCTCGCGGGTCTCGGCGCCGATGTGGGGCGTCACTATGACCCTCGGGTGCCTCACAAGCCTCCACTCCCACTCCTCCCGCGGAGGCTCATGCTCCAGCACGTCGAGCGCCGCGGCGAACACCTTGCCCTTCTCCAGGTACTCTAGGAGGGCGCGGGTGTCTATCACCGGCCCCCTCGCGGTGTTCACGATGATGACACCCTCCTTCATCTCCTCCAGCGTCTCCCTGTTGATCATGTGGTAGGTGTCCCTGGTTAGAGGCACATGCAGCGTCACCACGTCGGCCTCCCGCAGCGCGCCCCGCAGGTCCCTGGTGAACTCGACGCCAGCCTCCCGGGCCCTCTCGGCGGCAGCGTCGACGACGTCGTAGCCGACGACCCTCATCCCTAGGCACTTTGCCATCCTCGCGACGCGCAGCCCTATCCTGCCGAGGCCTACAACCAGCAGAGTCTTGCCTGCGAGCTCCACACCCCTCCACCTCCCCTTACTCCACTCGCCCTTCTCGAGCGCCACGATGTGCGCCTTGAAGAGCCTCGCAGCCGCTATCATAAGGCCTATTGTGAGCTCCGCGACGCTCTGGGCGGCTGCACCCGGGGCGTTGACGACAGTCACACCCCTCTTCACGGCATACTCGACGTCAATGTTGTCGAGGCCGACGCCAGCCCTTGCTATCAGCCGCAGCCTCCTACCAGCCTCGATGACCTCCCGGTCGACCTTCGTCCTGCTCCTCACAACGAGGATGTCGTAGCCGGGGACGAGCTTGAGCAGCTCCTCCCTAGCCACACCAGGCCTATAGTCGACCTCGAGGCCGTGGCTCTCGAGGATGCGTATCAGGCGCTCGTCTACGGGGTCTGTTACAAGGACGCGGAGCCTAGCCTCGCGAAAGGCGATCAGCCACGCTTCCGCACCAAGACCCGGCCACCAGACTCCCACCACCATATAAACGACACGGGTCGGCGGGGTTGGAAGCGGCGGGGTGGTGACGAGAGTCATGCCTCCCGAAGAGGTGAGGAGACCGGGGTAGCCGAGCCCCGCCCCTACCCCCTGCAGAGCTTCGCGCACACCCTCCTAGCCGCTGTGGGCGCGTCGTGCCCCTCCACCATCTCCTCGAGGAGCAGCCTGTAAACCCCGAGCTGTGGACGGTATAGCCTCGGAGGCTCCACCGGGTAGGCCACGTTACGCTCCACGAGCTTCAATGCGACGCGGTGCTCGAAAGGCTCCTCGACGCGCCTCTCCTCGACGAGCAGCCTATACGCGGCCTCCAGCACCTCTCGGTACCCTCTACCCGTCTCGCCAGCTGCGTCTAGGAGGGCCTCGTCGAGTATCTCGGCCCTCCTATGCACCCAGGATTGTAGCGTCTCGGGGTCCGCGTCTCCAAGCTCCCCCAGGTAGCCGGGGAACCTACCAGCAAGCACCTCGATTGTCTCCAGTTTCGCGCGGCAGCCGCCCACCTTGGAACAGTACTCCTCGTAGAGCCCCTCGAAGCTCTCACCGTCCATCTCTGCGACCGTCAATAGCTCGACGCGGTAGCCGGATAGCCTTGCGGCGACACGCGCCTCCAGCATATACCCCTCGCTGCTCGTAGCCACCAGCACGACCCTGCCGCCGTGCTCCAGCATAGCCTCCTTCGCGACGGCCTCGAGGGCTTCAACCCCCGCCAGGAGGTGGACCTCGTCTACAACCAGGTATATGGGGGCCCCGAGGGCCTCTGCGAGCCGGAGCGCCGCGTCGTAGAAGTCTCCGAGGCCCAGCCGCTCAGCGGCCATACGGGCGAGGCGCTCTAGCATACCGCGGGCGTCTACTCCTAGAGCTTCTACAGCCTCTCCAAGCACTCTCCTCGATACAAGCCTCCTGCAATCCACCCAGATGGTTCTCCCGGAGACCCTCCTACGCAGAACGTACCTCACGAGCTCGCTCTTCCCCGAGTTCCTCGGGCCAGCCACTAGCACAGACCAGCCTCTCTCGACTAGCTTCTCGAGGCGAGAAGCCTCGGCAAGCCTATCGTAGAAGCAGGTGCCGAGCCGTGTGCGCCACCCACAATCCCTCCATACCGCCACACGCCTACCCAGAGTTGCCGGAGAGACGCGCCTGGTAAAAGCGCGGGGCATCCACGAGAGCGGCTACCCGGTGTAATACCACGTGCCGTCTTTAGCCTCTACAACACCCTCCTCTTCGAGCAGGTCTAGGGCCCTCTTGAGGCTCAGGTCGTCTAGCTTCACGCCGCTCCTCTTCTCCACGGCCTCCGACAGCTCCTCGAGCGTCCAGAGGCGTTTACCCTGCCCGGCCGCCTCCCTCATAGCGTCGAGCGCGAGCCTCTTAGCGGCCTCGACGGTCTCCCACGGCAGGATGTACTCGACGCCTTCCTCCGGCTTCAACCCCGAGTAGTCGACGCCAGCGCCGATGATGGCCGCTGTCTTGACTTCGGCAGGCCTCCCCGCCTCTACAGCCTCGAAGCTTCTCGCGGGTCAGGCTACGGGAGTTGTCGACGGCAACCAGCACCCTCCTCCCTTCGAGGCTCGCGCCAGGCAACGCGACCTCCTCTACGCCGAGGAACTCCGAGAGGAGCCTCGCGGCTGCAAGCCCCTCGCGGCCCACGGCTATTATCACGTCGGGCTTATACCCCGACTC
>WAOO01000039.1 GCA_015521195.1 Pyrolobus sp.
CATACAACAGGATAGCCGACCATCCAATCTATGAGCGTGAGCCCGTCCTCAGCCCGGATTATGTCGTGATACTCGACCCGACCCTGCCCCCCTCGATATACATGGCGGGTCTGAAGAAGACGGGCGGAATTGTCATCAATACGAAGAGGACCCCGGAGGAGTACATCGAGGAGCTTAGAAAGAGCGGCTTCGAGCCGCCAGCGATAGTTGCCACCGTTGACGCAGTCTCCATCGCCCTCAAGCACCTGAAGGCCCCGATAGTCAACACTGCGATGCTCGGCGCCTTCGTCCGCGTATCCGGTATCGTGAAGCTCGAGAGCGTGGAGGCAGCGCTCGCCGATAGGTTCGCGGATAGGCCTCATATAGTGAAACCGAACATAAATGCAGTCCGCGAGGCCTACAACTCTGTCCGTATCGTGAAGCTCGCGGAGGCGAGGGCGTAGGGGTGGGAGCCGTGTCCGAGTCTCAGGGTAGGCTACTCGGATGGCGTGAGATACCAATTGGCGGTATAGTCCAGGAGCCGGGCAACACCGCCAAGAACGACATGTCCGCGTGGAGGACGTTCAAGCCGGTGATAGACCAGGAGAAGTGCGTCAGGTGCAGGCTCTGCTGGATATTCTGCCCCGACGCGGCCATAATCGAAGTTGAGGGCGAGTATCGCACCAAGAGCGGCCGGGTGTACAAGGTATCCTACCACGTCGACTACCAGCACTGCAAGGGCTGCGGCATTTGTGCCAACGAGTGTCCAGTCAAGGCTATCAAGATGGTGGAGGAGGTGAGGTAGCCGTGGCGGCGCAGGAGGCTAAGCTCGTCGAGAGGAAGGCGAAGAGACTGGCCCTCACCGGCAACTATGCTGTAGCGTACGCGGTGAAATCGTGCGACGTTGACGTTGTCGCGGCCTACCCGATAACCCCGCAGAGCCCGATAGTCGAGAAGATATCGGAGTTCATCGCGAACGAGGAGCTCGACGCAGAGATGGTGCACGTTGAGAGCGAGCACTCGGCGCTGTCCGCGGTGGTCGGCGCTGTCGCCTTCGGCGCCAGGGCGTTCACCGCGACCAGCAGCCAGGGCTTAGAGTTCATGCACGAGATTCTCTTCATCGCGAGTGGTCTCAGGCTGCCGGTCGTAATGGCTATCGCGAACCGCGCGCTCTCAGCACCCCTCAATATCTGGAATGACTACAGTGATGTTATGAGCGCGAGGGATGCAGGCTGGATAACAATCTTCAACGAGACCGCCCAGGAGGCGCACGACGCGGTGGTCATGGCTTACCGTATAGCGGAGGACCCGAGGGTGCTCATACCAACGATAATAACTCTGGACGGCTACATACTCAGTCATACCGTCGAGCCCGTCGAGGTCATAGAGAGGGAGGAGGCCCTCAAATTCGCGCCTAAGAGGCCGCGCGGCTACCGCCCGGTGCTCGACCCTGACAAGCCGATAACAATGGGCGTGGTCGGTACCCCCGAGTACTACTATGAGATAAAGTATCAGCTGATACACGCGATGAGAGAGTCTGTGAAGGTCATAGACGAGGTGTTCAGCGACTTCTGCAAGACATTCGGGAGATGCTACGAGAGGGTAGAGCCCTACAGGATGGACGACGCCGAGTACGTGCTCATCTCGATGGGCGCCACCTTCGGCGAGGTCAGGGCGGCTGTCGACAAGCTGAGGAGGGAGGGTGTCAAGGCGGGCGGCCTGAAGATCAAGGTGTTTAGGCCGTTCCCGGCCGACCTCCTCGAGAAGTACATTGGCGGCGGGAATGTGAAGGCGGTCGGAGTCCTAGACCGCGCTGTCACCGTCGGTGGTGCTACGGAGGGCCCCGTGTTCAACGAGGTTGCGACGGCGCTCGCTCTCCGCGGCATAAGGCTGCCTATGGTCAGCTTTGTCCACGGTCTCGGCGGCAGGGACATCTTCGCAGACGACGTTGTCAAGATGTTCAAGATACTGATGGAGCATGCCAGCCGCGGGGAGAGCGCCCGCCGCACCTATTTCATAGGGGTCCGCGAGTAGAGGGGGGTCGAGAGCCATGGTCTACTATGCATACTTCCAGGGCAAGGCTCCGGATGTCACCAAGAAGAGGTTCAAGACAGTCTGGGATATCCCGAAGGAGGAGCTGCTCGCGCCGGGTCACAGGATGTGCCAGGGCTGTGGCGCCGCGATAGTCTTCCGTCACCTGCTGAAAGCCGTCGGCAAGGATGTCGTGATAGTCCAGGCGACGGGCTGTGTCGAGGTAACAACCACAGTCTTCCCTGAGACCGCGTGGAGGGTCCCATACATCCACGTTGCATTCGAGAATGCGGCGTCTGTCGCCTCCGGCATAGCGGCTGCAATCAAGGCCCTGAAGAGGAAGGGCGTGCTGCCCCCGGACAAGAAGGTGAAGGTTGTCGCCACGGCCGGCGACGGCGGCACCTTCGACATCGGCATGCAGGCGTTGAGCGGGATGCTCGAGAGGGGCGACGACGTCATGTACGTCGTGTACGATAACGAGGCTTACATGAACACCGGTATCCAGAGGAGTAGCGCGACGCCATGGGGCGCCTGGACGACTACGACTCCGGTAGGTAAGAGGTGGAGGGGGGAGTGGCGCTGGAAGAAGGACATTGTCGGCATAGCCCTTGCCCACCGTGTACCCTACATTGCCACCGCGAACCCCGCCTACCCGCTCGACTTGATAGAGAAGTTTAGGAGGGCGTTTGAGACCGAGGGGCCGTCGCTGGTCCACGTGCTGTCGCCGTGCCCGCCCGGCTGGAGGATACCCCCCGACAAGACAATCGAGGTTGCGAAGCTGGCGACGCTGACCGGCATGTGGGTGAACCTCGAGATTGTCGAGGGTCAGCCTAGGGTTACGGTGAAGGTGCCGAAGAGGAAGCCGGTCAAAGTCTACCTCAAGATGCAGGGTAGGTTCAGGCACCTCAGGGACGAGGACATAGCCTTCATACAGAAGGTTGTCGACGCGGAGGTCGAGAGGATAAACAAGTGGGTCGGCGAGGAGGCCATAGGCCCGGTTGTCGAAGAGTAACGCCCATCACTTTTCCACGCAAGCCTCCCCCGGTGCTCCTCTTGCGAGTATGGCGTGTAGCCCGCGACGTGTACCTCGTAGACCACGTGTTTGCCGGTCTACCGGGCATAGTGGGCACCTACGTGGTGGTAGGCGAGGGGGGCAGAGCCGTACTCGTAGACCCTGGGCCCCGTAGCAGCTTCCCGACGGTGGAGCGGTTCATCGAGGATAGGGGCCTGAGGCCAGAGGCTGTCATCCTAACGCATATCCACCTCGACCATGCTGCTGCCGCGGAGCTTGTGGCCGAGAAGTTCGACATACCGGTCTATGTGCACCCGAGGGGCGGTAGGCACCTGGTAGACCCGGGCAGGTTGTGCGAGGCCGCCAAGAGCCTGATGAGCGATGTCGAGCTTGTGGGGTGCCCCCGCGGCCTGAGAGGCGAGCTTGTAAGAGAGACGCGTGATGGGGAGGTTGTCGAGGTCGCGGGTAGGAGGTTCCGCTTCATCCACACGCCGGGGCACGCCAGCCACCATCAGTCGATTCTCCTGGAGGATGAGGGTGTGTTGTTCGTGGGCGACTCGATGGGCATATTCTACTGTGAGTGCATAGTGCCCCTCACTCCGCCCCCTACGAGACCCCGGATGATAAGGGAGAGCGTCGAGAAGATGCTTGGCTATAAGCCGAGGCTTCTAGCCTACCCGCATTTCGGCGTCCACCCCGACCCCGAGGCCGCCGCGAGGGAGATGCTCGAGAGGCTGGAGAAGTGGACTAGGTTCGAGAGCTTCGAGAAGCTGTTGAAGAGCGATGTCTGCGCCAGGAGGGTCTACGAGTGTAGGCGTGAGGCGCCCTACTTCGGAGGAGAGGTTGAGAGGAGCTGGAGGGGCCTCAGGGATGCGCTGCGCGAAGGCCACGTGTAGGCTTGCGGAGGCCCTCGCCCTGAGGATGTGCGGGTGGTGCACCTCCGAGTGTATACGCGAGGGGTTAGAGGACCGTGGCGAATGCCGCCATGTTGTCCGTGACGCGGCGATGGCTGTGATAGCGGGCTACGCGTGGCTGCCTCCCCCGAGCCTCGACACGGAGCCCGCCGTGGTCCTCGAGTGGGCGACACGGAGCCTCTACTATTCGAGCGTCGCCCCACTCCTAGCCTCTAGGAGGGGCTCGAAGCTCGTAGCCTCGAGGGCCCTCTTCACCAGGAGGCTGGTGGAGAGGCTGCTCCACGACTACTCCCTCGTAACCGGGTACGTCATCTACGCCACCGACTACCGGCTTCCGGGCGGCTGGGTGACACACCCGACGCTCGCCAGGTGCCCCGGGGGTGGAGCCTCTACGCGCGTAGAGGCGACGGGCCCGCTGTCGATGAGAATAATCCACGAGTGTAACAGTGTCAGGGTGGAGCTCGAGCTTGAGCCGCCGAGGGTGGAGGGCTGCAGGGGTATACTTGAAACCCTTGGGCGGGTAGCGGAGCATGGTTGCTGACGATGTCCTCCAGGTTCGCGGTTATAGCTGGGCCGGGCGGCTACCCCGCCCCGAGGCTCGCCGAGGCTCTCGGCGCGCCCCTCGTCGAGGCCGAGCATAAGGTCTTCCCGGATGGCGAGGCTTATGTCAGGATACCGGAGGGGCTTGGCGGCAGGATAGCGGTCGTAGTCCAATCCATGTACCCGGAGCAGGACCGTAGGTTCGTTGAGGCCCTCCAGCTTGTAGAGGCGGCTAAGGGTGTCGGCGCGGAGCACGTGATCCTCGTGGCGCCTTACACGGCGTACGCCAGGCAGGATAGGAGGTTTCGTACCGGCGAGCCTATAAGCATCAAGGTGGTTCTCCACTCGTTGCGCGTCGCTGGCGCGGACGCCTTCATAACCGTCGATATACACAAGCCGGAGTCGCTCACCTACTTCGGCGGACCCGCGTACAACGTAGACCCTGCACCCGTGTTCGCAGAGGCGCTGCGCGGCGAGGAGAACCTGGTGGTGATAGCCCCGGATAGGGGCGCCCTGAGGAGAGCCAAGAGCCTGGCGGAGCATCTAGGCGCGAGCTATGACTATCTCGAGAAGTTCAGGGATAGGGTCACCGGCGAGATAACGATGAAGCCCAAGGAGCTGAACGTGGAGGGCAAGACGGTGGTTCTGGTGGATGACATTATAAGCACCGGCGGGACAATAGCGAAGGCCGCCGAGATTCTACGCTCACGGGGGGCGTCCAAGGTCATAGTCGCGGTGAGTCACGCCCTGATGGTGGGGAACGCGAGGGAGAAGATAGCGAAGGCTGGCATATCTAGGCTGATAGCCCTGGACACCGTGCCCCCTAAGCCGGGCGTCGAGGTGCACAGTGCCGCCGGCCTCATAGCCGATGCGGTGAAAAGGGTGGCGGAGGAGCAGGGCTGGCTCTTCTAGGAGGGGCCTCGGGGTCCCCCGCGACGCGGGCCGAGCCCGCTGGATGAGCGGGGTGTCCCGTCCAGGCCCCCGCTAGGCCTCCCTCGCGCCCTCGTAGTCAACCTCTACGATTCTAGTCTCTAGCCTGCCCCAGTGTCTCTCCAGCATCTTGGAGACCCTCGCCGCTATCCTATCCTCATCTCCCTCGCGTACAACGGCGAATAGGGTGGGGCCGGCACCGCTTATGTTGAAGCCTATGGCTCCCTCCTCGAGGGCAACCCTCTTGGCCTCCATGTAGCCCGGTATCAGCTTCCCCCTAGCCTCCTCGACGACGCCGCCCTTGGACACGAGGCTTAGTGCCCGATACGGGTCTGTCTGCAGGCCTGCGGCCAGCCCCACCCCGCTCCTAACCCACTCGACCGCCTCCCGGAGGCTGACGCTCTCGGGTAGAACCCTCCTCATAAGCCCCGTCTTGGCCTCCGTCTCGAAGAGCCTCCTGAGAGGCCTAAACACGACTATCTTTACGTCCTCGGGGAGCGTGAGCTTCGCCACCCAGGGCTTCTCCGGGTCGAGCACCAGCGCTAGACCCCCCAGCAGGCTGGCCGCGACGTTATCGTAGTGTGGTGCTCCTGCTGCGGCCGCTTCGGCCTCGCCGGCGAAGCGGACGAGCTCCTCGCGTGAGAGAGGCTCGCCTAGCAGCATGTTCACCGCGTAGGCCGCCGCGGCTGCAGACGCGCCGCTGCTCCCGAGGCCGTAGCCCGGCGGCACACCCTTCTCGACGCGAATCCTCACGTGCACCGTCTCCCCGAGATACTCGAGTATGCGTAGTGCAGCCGCGTATGCAGTGTTGCCCGTCCCCCGGGGCAGCCCTTCGGGGGCTTCAAGCTCAACCCTCGGGCCCTCAGCCTCCCCTAGAAGCTCGGCGTGGACGGTGTCGTAGCTGTGGTTCACTGCGAGCGCAGCTACGTCGAACAGGGGGCCTAGGTTGGCTATGCTTGACGGTGCTCGGACCCTCACACCCCTAACCTTCAAGTCTGGCACCACGCCGGGTGTGGCCAGCGGCGAAGGTTAAACCAGTCTGATTACCCAGGGTAATCGGCGCGCCTGGAGCCGATTACCAGTCAAAAGCTTTACTTATATTCTAGGGTTGCGTGGTCCTCGCCGGGAGTAAAGCCGTGAGTAACACGAGGAATCCGATTACCGAGGGTAATCGGAGGGGGTTGTCTACGAGGGCGATACACGCCTACAGGGAGATGCTCGACGCCGACCCCTACCAGCCTATAACGCCCCCAGTCTACCGCACGGCGATATTCACCTATCCGAGGGAGGATGGGCCGAGGGTCAGGGGGAGGCCCTACAAGTACAGCAGGGAGGACAACCCAACCCTAGTGTACCTCGAGAGGGTCATCACCGAGCTGGAGGAGGGCGAGGACACCCTAGTCTTCGCCACGGGGATGGCGGCAATCTCGACGCTCCTATTTACACTCCTCAAGCCTGGCGACCGCGTCGTCGTCTCCAGGGAGGCCTACGGCTCTACGCTCCGCCTCTTCGACCGGCTGCACCTGTGGGGCGTCGAGGTTGTCTTCGCAGGGCCCGATACCGAGGGCATAGTCGAGGAGGCCTCCAAACCCGGCACCCGCCTCGTCTTCGTCGAGACGATAACGAACCCCCTCCTACGCGTCATAGACGTGCCGGAGGTCGCCAAGGCGGCCAGAGAGGCTGGGGCGGTGCTCGTAGTCGACAATACCTTCGCGACGCCCGTGCTCTACAAGCCGCTGAGGGATGGGGCGACGTTCGTGGTGCACAGCCTAACCAAGTATATCGCGGGTCACAACGATGTGCTCGGAGGCTCGGTTACGGGGCCCGCCAGTATCGTCTCCGGGGAGCTGTGGGAATCGAGGAGGATGCTCGGCACCACCATGGACCCGGGGCAGGCGTTCCTAGTGCTGAGGGGGGTGAGGACCCTCGAGGTTAGAATGGAGAGGCACTGTAGAAATGCTATGAGCGTCGCAGAGTTCCTCGTCGACCATCCGAGGGTCCTACAAGTCTACTACCCGGGGCTCCCAGGGAGCCCCGGGCACGAGACTGCGAAGAGGCTCTTCCCGTCCGGCATGTACGGCGGGGTTGTGAGCTTCCGGGTCAAGGGGGGACGCTCCGCTGTTGAGAGGCTGTTCTCGAAGCTGCGTATCATACGCCCCTCGCCCAGCCTGGGTGGCCCCGAGAGCGTGGCGGCGTACCCTGTTATGAGTAGCCACGCGTCTCTACCCGAGGAGGAGAGGAGGAAGCTCGGCATAACAGAGGACCTCGTGAGGCTGAGCGTGGGGCTCGAGAACGTAGAGGATATTATCGAGGACCTTGACCGCGCCCTCTCCTCCCTATAGCTTTCAGGATTACCGGTTGTAGGTCGGTTTCTGCAACTCGGCTCCGGTTTAACCGGTTTCAGGATGCTACCGTTTCTTGCAACGCCGGGGCTGCGTGTTGAGAAAGGTGCGTGTACGTGTACGTCTCTCCGACGAGCTCTACCGGAGGCTAGTGGCCTATGCCAGGGCGCGCGGCGTGACGGTGGACGAGGCTGTCAGGGAGGCTATCCTGAGGCTTGTGAGGGGTGCAGGTTTTAGAGGGAGACTGGCTGGGTACCCTGCCCAGCCGGTGGAGGAGGGTGGCGGGTAGAGAGGCGGCGATAGCGACAATAGTCGGCATAATAGCGCTGGTGGTAGGCCTCGCGGTCGGCTCGCAGCTTGCAGCTCGAACAGTGACAACGACCAGGACGATAGTCTCCACTAGCGTGACTACAGTGCCGACGACCATAACCTCAACTATCGTGACTACAAAGACGTTGACGGTCCCAACCACTGTTACATCAACCGTTGTAACAACCAAGACGGCGACTAAGACGATGATCAAGACGGTGACCAAGACGGTGACGATAACTGCTGCGAAACCCCCAGCTAAGCCCATCTCGCCCGGATGGCCTCGCGTCATAATAGACGCTCTGGGCAGGAACGTTACTATACCGAGGCCTCCGGAGAGGGTTGCCAGCCTATCCCCGGCGATAACCGAGACGCTATGCGTCCTCCACGCGCTCGATAGGCTCGTGGCGGCCGACAAGTATAGCCTCTCAACCCCCTGCGTCAAACAGTACATCAAGAAGACGAACCGCACCATTGTCAACCTGGGAGGCTACTGGTGGACTACCCTCAACCTCGAGAAGCTTGTAGAGGCTAAGCCGGACCTCGTGATAGCAGAGGTGGGCGCTCACGCTAAACTGTTGAACAAGTTCGAGGAGTTGCACCTCCCGGTGATATACGTCCATGGTGGCAGCGCCAAGTCGATAACCCAGGTCTACCAGGATATACTCGAGATAGGATATGCGCTTGGTCTAGAGAACCGCGCCTACCGCTGGGTTGCCGCCATGAGGGCGAATATAACAGCGGTTGAGAAGAGGCTAGCCAACGCCACTGTACGCCCCGTGCTAATCATACTCTGGTGGTCGCCGCAGGGCGTCTGGGTGCCGGGCGGAGACACCTTCATAGCAGACATGGTGAGGGTTGCGAAGGGCAAGCTTGTCACCGGCAGGCTCAGCGGGTGGCAGATGATAAGCCTAGAAGAGATGGCGTCCATGGCGTCGAAGTACGCGTCAAAAGGCCTCGTGATACTCTACACCGGGATGAGTGGCGCAACGGCTAACCAGACGCTATCGACGTTAAAGAAGATGGCCTCAACCACCGTTATCAAACAGATGCTCGACGAGGGCGCCACGCTCTGCGGGCTGTACGGCGAGGCGCCGAACTACGTGCTAAGGCCTGGCCCGTTTATAGTCAAGGGCGTATACCTGCTGGCTAAACTCCTACACCCCAAGGCCATGGGCGGCTTGCCTAAGGGCGTTGTATGCCTCGGGAGGTGATTTTTACGGCGGGGTGTTCGGCCGCCCGCCTCTCCATACTCTTGGCTGTCGTCGTGCTCCTCGTCATGCTATCGCTCGATGTGGGTGCCAGCGGGTACAGCCTTGTACAGCTCCTCGAGGGCGCCGCGCCTAGGCTTATACTAGAGCTGCGGGCTGCCAGAACCACCGCGGCGGTCGCGGCGGGAGTGGTGCTCGGCTCTGCCGGCCTCCTCCTCCAATACTCCCTGAGAAACCCCCTAGCCGACCCCTACCTGCTGGGCGTCTCTCCCGCCGCCATGCTCGCGGTAGTGCTGTTCGCGTTGGCGTCGCCGGGTGTTGTCGGGTTCTACGCGGGCATAGGCTTGGTGGCGGCTCTCGGGGGCTTGGCTGGCCTTGCGCTGACCCTACTCCTCTCTCGTTTCGCCGCAGAAGCCACCACGACCATACTGGCCGGTATAGCCGTCTCGACCAGCCTAAGCGGGGCGGCCTACGCTCTAGACTATCTCGCGGCCGAGAAGCTTGGCTGGCCTCCGGGCTACGCCCTTTTCGGCGGCTTCTCGGGTGTGCTAGTCTCCTCGACCACCGTGCTGGCCCTTCTTGCAGCCTCTTCGGCTATAGCCACGCTCCTCCTAGCCGAGAGGCTAGAAGCGCTCCTCTACGGGGATGATGCTGCGATGCTGATGGGCGTAATGCCCAGGTGGACTAGGATAGCGGCTCTCGTAACGGCGGGGGTCGCGGTGTCCCTGCTCACAGGGTACACCGGTGTAATCGGGTTCGTGGGGC
>WAOO01000040.1 GCA_015521195.1 Pyrolobus sp.
ATCGAGGAGGGGGTGCACGTCCTCGTCGAGAAGCCCGTGGCGACATCCTCGAGGGAGGCCTGGAGGCTCGCAATGCTCGCAGAGAGGAGGGGCGTTGTGGCGCTCGCAGAGCTCTACACATCACAGGCCACGACAGCCAAGAGGAGGACCCTCACACTCCACGGGGAAAACGGACTCATACACCTAGACTACGACGCCAACACGGCAACGGTGTGCATCGAGGAAGATTGCAGCACAGTGGTGCTCGCCTCGGAGAAACCCCTCACACTAGAACACGAGGCCTTCTACAGCCTAGTCGCCCGCGCCGAACACGGGGAGGAGCCACACCCCCTCGCGGCTGCAGCAGCCACCCTGAGAGACGCGGCGAGAACCCTAGAGCTCATAGAGGCTGCGTTGTCGAACCGACATTAACAGCCCCAGTTGCAACAGTCGCCATAGGGAGGAATCGATGAGTATAAGCGATGAGGAGCTGAAGCGGCGTATGCTGGAGCTCCTGAGGAGGGACAGGGAGTTTAGGAGGCTTGTAGCCGCGGAGCTCGGCATGCTAGAGATACTCGAGAGGCTGGAGGCGCACGACAGGAAGTTCGAGGAGCTCCTAGAGGAGCTTAGGAGGATGAGGAGGGACTTCAACGAGAGGCTGGAGGGGCTAGAGAAGAGGGTCGAGAAGCTGGAAGAGCGAATGGAGCGCCTCGAGAACCGCATAGATAGTCTCGAGAAGCGTGTAGAGCGCCTAGAGCATCGCGTAGACCGCCTCGAGAAGCGTGTGGAGGGGCTGGAGGGGAGGGTGAATAGGCTCGAGAGGACCACGGAGGAGTTGAAGAAGAGCAACGCCAGGATAATGGATATGCTCGGTGCGCTCGCAGAGAGCGTATACTCCAAGTTCACGCTCGACGCCGTGATATACGAGGCGGCGGCTGCCGGGGACAGGATAGTCAGGTGGGAGAGGAACGCGAGGATAGACGACCGCGACATAGACCTACTGATAGTGACCCAGCGCCGCGTCTACGTCGTCGAGGTTAAACTCGCACCACGCCACCAGGACGTAGACCAGCTCCTCGAGAAGGCGAGGCTCGTAGAGAAACACCACCCCGGCAGAGAAATCATCCCGGTGTTGACCGGCACCAGGATAGGAAGGGAGGTCGCACAATATGCTCTAAGCAAGGGAGTAAGGGTCTACGCGTGGTAGCGGAAAACCAGAGATAGACGGGTTGTACCCGGATGCCTGTAGTGAGGCAGCGTAGCTGTATTAACGCAGCTGGAGTTAGACGGGTTGTAGGTTGTGTGGTTTGCCGGGCTGCGAGGGCATCTGGAAGAAAGCGTTCTGCGAGTATACTAAAGACCCTCGCGTACTACAAGAGTTCGTAGAGTATATTGAGGCTAGGGGTGTTGAAAAGGCTGTAGAGGAGGCGTCCAGGCTTATAGTTGTAGATAGACTCGTGCCGGATGCAATTACTCTAGGTTTCAGTCCACAGGTACTGATAGCCGCTGCGGCATCAAGACTGGTTAAGGGTTTCGAGCCAAGAATATATGTAGTTACGAGCCCCGAGGTTGTCGAAGGCAAAATACCGCCTTCAAAGCAGTCCCACCGGGTTCTAACCCTCTTCCAGGAGGCAGGCCTTGTGAAAAAACTGCTAGTGTCACCCATGGCCCCATCCCCCTCTACAAAGCCGCCATTAATCATAGAGAAGTTGACGGGGCTGCTGAGAAGCTTACACAGCGAGGGCGTAGAAGTGCTCGACGTGTCGGGAGGTACGCAGCTTGTGCCACTGGCGGCGGTGAAAGCGGGAATAAAGGCTCTCACCTATACTTATCCGGAAGGCGACCATGTAACAGTCTACACACTGGAGGTCTAAACTTTGACTGACAGAGGCTCCGCCTGCGGCGGGCGCCTAGTATGCTTGGAGAACCCCGTGGCGTATGAACCCGACATGGTATACTCCTATCTCTCGACAGCAATAGAAGTGGATGCCCTCTGCGAATGCATAGGAGAGGATCGTAAAGACGGGGCGTTCGGAGAGCAACTGTGTAGCATCCTCCGCTGCACGGGGAACCCGGAACGGTATAAGCTGGGCTTGATAGCCGTCGAGGAGGTGTCTGCGGATGAGGAGGTGTTGACAAAGCCTCCTAGAAGAGCACTCCTAACTCTAGCGCCGATACCAAACTGGTTGTGGATAGATAAGGGTAAGCTGCACCAGATAGCGGAGACGCGCTCGATAAACAGCCTGGTATACCTC
>WAOO01000041.1 GCA_015521195.1 Pyrolobus sp.
CCCGTGTAGACTACGAGCGGGTCCAGTGGGAGGGTCTCCTGGGCGAGGCTAGGGTCCAGCCTAGGCCTCCCGCCGAAGAGGGCCGCCAGGGCCGCCAGCATAGCCGCGTGCCTCGCCGCCCCGACGCCACAGGCGAGCCCCGAGTAGACGAGCTTCACCACGACATCCGACTCTCTAGCCAGGGGGCTCCTCTCGTCCCCCGTAACCGCCACTACCCTGAACCCTCGCCTCCTCAGGAGCCTGGCCGCGTCGACAACCCTCCTCGAGCGGCCGCCTACGCTGAGGAGTATCGCGTCGCCGGGGCCGGAGGGCGGAGAGACGTGCACATCCAGCGGGTCGAGCGCCCGCCCCACCCCGACGGCGTCGGCGGCGAGGGCCGCTGCGTAGGAGTCGCCGCTGCCCAGGAGGACGACGCGTCCCTCCTCCCCCAGCCCCTCCGGGACCACAGTCACCTCCACCTGCTCCTCGACGACCTCGGGCATCCTCTCCGCGTCGCGCCTAAGCTCCTCCCAGCAGCGCGGCACCCGGCTACACCCAGCCCGGTATGGCGCCCAGCGGTATCTGAGCCTCGGGGTCAGCGGCGGCCACCCGCAGGCTCGTCACCGCCCACGGGCGGCTCGGGAGAGGGGAAGGTTCGCCATCCCCCAGGTGTCGCTCCGGCTAAACCCCTCCCTCCTTTATGCGTCGAAACCCCGGGGCGATGGTGTAGCTTGGAAGGGCTGAAGCCGTGATGACCACGGGCCGCTGAGCCCCGCAAGAGCCGCGTAGGTGTCTTGGCAACCGCTTTTACTCCTCCGGCCCGGGCTCCGACCGGGGTGCGACTTTGGGCTTCCCGCAGCCGCCTACCGTGATGGGCTACGACCGTAGCACCGCGATGTTCTCCCCGGACGGCAGGCTATTCCAGGTCGAGTATGCCTTCGAGGCTGTGAGGCGCGGGTGGACGGCGATAGGAGTGAGGGTCAAGGAGGGCGTGGTGCTGGTCGCCGAGAAGAGGAGGACGGCGCCCCTAGCCGACATGGCGAAGATGGAGAAGATTATGAGGATAGACGAGCATATCGGCGCGAGCAGCGTGGGGCTCGGCGGCGACGGCAGGATACTCATAGACTACGCTAGGCTCGTCGCGATACGCCACAGGCTCCTCTACGGCGAGAAGATAAGCGTAGAGTATCTCACCAGGCAGGTGTGCGACGTGATGCAGAGCTACACGCAGTTCGCCGGCGTCAGGCCCTTCGGAGTAGCCATCATCATAGGCGGCGTCGACGACGAGGGGCCGCAGCTCTACGTGGCCGAGCCAAGCGGCCAGTACTTCGCATACCGCGCGGTCGCCCTAGGCAGCGGCTCCGGCCAGGCTTACGACGTGCTGGAGCGGGAGTACCGCGAGGACCTCAGCCTAGAGGATGCAATCAAGCTGGCGCTACGCGCCCTCCTCAAGAGCACGGAGCAGAAGCCGAGCCCCGAGCTCATCGAGATTGGGGTAGTCGACGTGAAGACGAGGATGTTTAGGAAGCTGGGGGTCGAGGAGAGGAAGAAGTACCTCGAGGCCGTGTAACGCCACGACTCCTTTACAAGCAGAGACCCTCCCCTTCTTCAACCGGGGGCATCGTGGGCAGGAGGAGAGAGCAGGAGCATGTAATCGCGCGCCTCGAGGTGGGCGGCAAGCGCTTCGAGGTCCTCGTGAACCCCGAGGCTGCTATGAGGCTGAGGGAGGGTAAACCCGTAGACCCCGACGAGCTCCTCGTAGGAGACTACGTGTATCGGGATGTGAGGAGGGCGTTGAAGGCGAGCCCCGAGGAGCTGCGCAGGGTCTTCGGGACGGACGATGTGAAGAAGATTGCCGTCGAGATAGTCAAGCGCGGCGAGATACAGATGACGGCCGAGCAGAGGAGGAGGCTGATAGAGCAGAAGAAGAGGCAGATAATCACGTTCATCGCGAGGAACGCGGTGGACGCGAGGACGAAGCTCCCCGTGCCGCCGCAGCGGATAGAGGCTGCTATGGAGGAGGCAGGGGTGGGCGTAGACCCGTTCAAGCCGGTCGAAGAGCAGGCTATGCAGATTATCAAGGCTCTCCAGCGCGTCCTACCCCTGAAGGTCGCCCGCGCGCTCCTGCAGGTCAGGGTGCCTCCGGAGTACGCGCCTAGGGTTTACGGCGAGCTGCAGAGGCTGGGGGAGGTTAAGAGCATGGATTGGAGGACGGATGGGAGCCTCGTGGCGGAGCTGGAGATACCGGCTGGCATGCAGCAAGAGGTTATAGACCGTTTGAATAAATTGACGCGTGGCCAGGTGGAGGTCAAGGTAGTGTCGGTGGTATAGCCATGGGGAGGATTCTCGTCCAGAACCGCGACATAGTGGTGCCGGGGCAGCTGCTCGCCGAGGGGCCGGACGTCGAGCCAGCATCCCCCTTTGTCGAGAAGAGGGGCGACCGCCTCTACTCGACGATACTCGGGCTTGCGGACATCCAGGACTCTAAGGTGGGCGTCATACCCCTCGAGGGCCCCTACATCCCGAAGCCAGGCGACATCGTGATAGGGTTGATTGTAGACGCGGGGGTCACCCACTGGGAGGTCGACATCCGCGCCCCCTACAAGGCGGTTCTCACCGTCCAGGAGGCCCTCGACAAGCCCTTCAACCCCGCCACCGACGACCTCCTCCGCTACTACCAGATAGGCGACTATATCGTCGCGAAGGTCGTCTCGTTCGACAGGACGCATGACCCGTACATCACGGTGAAGGGGAAGGGGCTTGGGAAGGTGGTGACCGGCTCCATCGTCGAGATTAAGCCTTCGAGGGTGCCGAGGGTGATAGGTAAGAAGGCCTCGATGATAAGCATGTTGACGAGCATGACGGGCTGCAACATAGTCGTGGGGCAGAATGGCAGGATTCTAGTCCAGTGCCAGAACAGGGACCTCGAGGAGATACTCGTGTTGGCGATTAAGAAGATTGAGAGGGAGGCTCACATACCCGGTTTAACCGACCGGGTCCGGGCTTTCATCGAGGAGGAGATGAAGAGGAGGGGCGTAGGCCGTGGCTAAGCAGCCGCCCATCCCGCTCATATCGAAGACCGAGGACGGCAGGATAGTGAGGCACGACGGCAGGGCGCCGGACGAGCTGAGGCCCATCAGGATGGAGGTCGGCGTGCTCAGCAACGCTGATGGCTCCGCCTACGTCGAGTACGGCCGCACCCGGGTAATAGCGGCTGTCTATGGGCCCCGCGAGGTGCACCCGAAGCACATGGCCTTGCCTGACAGGGCGTTGCTCAGGTGCAGGTATCACATGGCGCCCTTCTCCACCGACGAGAGGAAGTCGCCGGCGCCGACCAGGAGGGAGATTGAGCTCTCGAAGGTTATCAGGGAGGCTCTGGAGCCCGTAGTCTTCACCGAGCTCTACCCCAGGACGACGATAGACGTGTTCATCGAGGTGATAGAGGCCGACGGGGGCACAAGAACCGCGGCCGTCACCGCCGCGAGCCTCGCGCTCGCGGACGCCGGCGTCCAGATGAGGGACCTGGTGGCGGGCGTCGCGGTGGGTAAGGTTGAGGGGGTGCTGGTCCTCGACATAGACCAGCTTGAGGACGAGTACGGCGAGGCCGACATGCCGGTGGCTATGGCGCCGGGGCTAGGCTGGGTCACCCTCCTCCAGCTCAACGGCGTGCTGTCGCCGAGGGAGTTCAGGGAGGCGATGGCGCTCGCCAAGAAGGGGATAGAGGCGATATACAAGATGCAGAGGGAGGCTCTTAGAAGGAAGTACGCCGAGGTTAAACCCGCGTGAAAAGAGGGGTGGCGCGCAGTGAGCGTAACGCCCTGGATGCTGCCGGTGGTGCCCCGCCTCGAGAAGGAGACTATAGAGGCTCTGCTGGAGCGCGGAGTGAGGCTCGACGGGAGGCGCCTCGACCAGATTAGGAGCGTCGAGGTTCAACCGGGCTACGTCGAGAAGGCTGAGGGCTCGGCGCTGGTCAAGCTCGGCAACACGATGGTGCTGGCCGGCGTCAAGATGGACGTTACGACCCCCTTCCCCGACGCCCCGGACGAGGCGGTTCTAGTCGTTCACGCCGAGTTCGTCCCACTAGCATCCCCCGTCTTCGAGCCGGGCCCACCCGACGAGAACGCCATCGAGCTCGCGAGGGTCGTCGACCGTTCGCTCAGGGAGATAAAGGCTGTCGCGCTCGACAAGCTCGTGATAGAGCCGGGGAGGGCCGTCTGGAGGATATACGTCGACATCTACGTGCTGAACCACGACGGCAACCTCCTCGACGCCTCGATGCTAGCCTCGATGGCAGCCCTCATGACTGCAAGAGTCCCCGCCCTGAGCAGAGAAGGCGACACGATAAGGGTGGTCAGGGGGAGGTACACGGGGCTCATACCGATAAACCACCGCGTAGTCACAGCAACTGTCGCAAAGATAGGCCCGAGGCTCATCGTAGACCCCTCCTTCGACGAGGAGCTGGTAGCCGACGTGAGGCTCGGGGTCGCGTTCTCCGAGGACGGGAGGATAGCCGGGATACAGATGATGGGAATGGGCTACATGAGCGAGAGGGAGGTAGAGACAGCCGTCGAGATGGCATCGAGGGCGGCCACGGTATACCAGAGGATACTCGAGGAGAAGGTCACACCCTACCGCAAGAAGCTGATAGAAGAGATCATCGAGAAGGGCGAGCTCGTAGAGCCGACAATCGAAGCCAGGGTAGCCTCGACGACAAGGAGCCTAGAGGAGGCGGCAGAAGAGACGACCTACGAGCTCAGCGAGGAGAGAGAGGAGAGGTAGACGGGTTCGGACGTAGGGGGTACTCATCACAGGTCAGCGCGGGACACCCAAGACGCCACACCCCCGTTTTAACCCGCATACAACACCTCACGATAACCCCGACCCTCAGCACTCCAAACCACACCCCACTCCTAAGCAAAACCACACCCAACAGACACCAAGACGCATCGCAACTAATCCAAGCAAGAAAACACTTATCTATAACCATCCGGTTAACTCTGCACACGCCATGTGCACTTCTTTTAAACCTTCTGCATAAACCTTGATTACAGGTCTGTTTCGCACCGCGCACATCCCATATTCCCACAGCCAGCCTAGAGATGTTCGACACCGCTCCATCGGAGCAAGCATGAAGCCAGGGTATTACCGGCCAATGGGGAAACAGGGGAGATGCGCGTTCATTTCATATGACTCCATGGGAGCAAAGCATTGGGAGCCAAGGCCATGGTAACGCTTTTCTCGGGGAGAGGG
>WAOO01000042.1 GCA_015521195.1 Pyrolobus sp.
TAGTTATGGTGGTTGGCGTCGAGAAGATGAACGAGTCCCCGACGCCGATAGTGGTGGAGCTCATCGGGAGGGCTGGGAACTACTTCTGGGAGTTCGAGAACTTCGGTCTCACCTTCCCAGGCTACTACGCGCTCTACGCCACCGCCTACATGGCCCGCTACGGGGCCACCGAGGAGGACCTCTGCAGGGTCGCGGTGAAGAACCACTACTACGCTGCGAGGAACCCGAAGGCCCACTTCCCCAGGGAGATAACCCTAGAGCAGTGCATGCAGAGCCGCTACATAGCCTGGCCCTTCAAGCTCTACGACTGCAGCCCGATAAGCGACGGCTCCGCTACAGTCATCCTGGCCAGCGAGGAGGTGGCCAAGAAGCTCACCGACACCCCCGTCTGGATAAAGGCGATAGGCGTGGCGAGCGATACCTCCAACATAAGCAGGAGGCCCGACTTCCTCCTACGCAGGGGCGTCATGGAGGCAGCCAAGATGGCCTTCAAGAAGGCCGGGATACCCCATGAGGAGAGCTACCGCTACATAGACGCCGCCGAGGTCCACGACGCGTTCACCATAGCGGAGATACTGAGCTACGAGGAGCTGGGCTTCGCGAAGCCCGGAGAGGGCTACCTCCTCGCAAGAGAGGGCCAGACCTACATAGGAGGCAGGATACCCGTCAACGTCAGCGGCGGCCTGAAAGCCAAGGGCCATCCGCTCGGCGCAACAGGCGTCGGCATGGCTGTTGAGCTTACCAAGCAGCTCCGCGGCGAGGCGGACAAGGGCCGCCAGGTCCCGGTGAGGCACGGCGTCGCAGTAGCGAACAACGTGGGCGGCACCGGCCACTACGCCTACGTGATAGTCTACTCCCTTAAGCCCTAGACTGTTTCCCTCAACCTACTAGCCTATCCAGAGCTACAGAGGGGTGGAACCCATGGCACAGAGCCAGAAGAAGGCAATGGAAGAGTACATGAAGCAGGTGGAGCAGTTCGTGGAGGAAGTTAAGAAGAGCACCGGGCTCCCCATAGTCCCGGAGCAGAAGACTGGCGCGGCCCTCTGGTACGACCAGAGAGAGCTCCGCATAAGATACACGATAAGCGTCGAGAGGATAAAGAAGTTCTTCGAGGGACTCATGGAGGGCAAGGTCTACGCAACCAGGTGCAAGCACTGCGGCACCGTCTACTTCCCGCCCCAGGCCGACTGCCCCCGCTGCCGCCGCAGCGACATGGAATGGGTCGAGATAAAGGGAGAGGGAACCCTACTAACCTACACCGTGATCTACACTAAGCCGGCCAGCTTCGCCCACTACCCAGACTACGCCGTCGGCGTGGCACACTTCCCGGACCCCGGCGTCAACGTGCTAGCCTGGATAAGCGAGAACGACCCAAGGAGGCTCCGCGTCGGCATGAAGGTAAGGCTTAAGGTCGTGAGGAGGCAGCCCGAGAACTACCTAACCTACCAGCTAGAGCCCGTCGAGGAGCAGGGCGGGGGGCAGCAGTAGCCCCGCCCCCGGTTTTACCCTACGGCCTCTACCGTCCAGGGTGAATACTCGGGTAGAGGCTCGCCAGGTACCCGTCCAGCGTGGCTATATAGTCTATCCTGTATGCCCTGGCGGCCTCTAGGCTGGTCGCGTCTGTGAAGCTCAGCCTCGGCAGGTGCCTCCTGTAGGTCTCCACGGCCTTGGCGAAGATGTCGATGCCCACGGGGAGTATGCGGAACACGCCCTCCTCGACTAGGAGGCGGAGGAGCCGCCTAGAGGCCTCCTCTCCGAGCCGTGCCGCTGCGTAGCTCAGCGCCTCGTCCACGATATAGTCGGTGACGTAGCCGGGGCCGTAGCGGCCTGCAATGATCTCGGCCAGGGTGCGGCGGGCCCAGCCGTGCCGCCTCTCGCTCCTCACCAGGGCAGCCAGTACCACTCCGGTGTCAACCAGTACTCCCGGCATAGAGGGTCCTCTCCAGGTCCTCCTCGACGTCCTCCGGGCCACCGTCTATGGAGAGCTCGTCTAGCAGCCTCTCAGCCTCCTCGAGGCTCAACCTCCTCCCCCGCCCGCCTAGCATCTTGACCAGTTCCTCGCTCCTCGCAGCGGCGAGCGCCACGGCTGCGTCGACGAGCTCCTGGAGGGTCACCCGGACCCCGGCCTCGAGGAGCAGCCTCGCCCGGAGCTCCTCGAGCAGCTGCTTAGCCCCCCGGCTTATCCTCACAGTCTCCGCCAAGGAGCGTATCCCCCGCGACCCGGTTACTCGGTAACGGTCCCGTGTTTTAGCCTGCCCCGGCCCGGGGGCTCGTAGGCCTCTTTTCCCCGTCATGCCTGGGCTGTGGCGCGGCCCGAGAGGTGGCCGTGGCATGGTCTTCCCCTTCAATAGTATAGAGGACTTCAAGGTGGAGCTGACGGAGGAGCACGAGCTGTTCAGGAAGGCCGTGAGGAGCTTTGTCGAGCAGTACCTAGAGCCCGTAGCCATGGAGATCGAGAAGACGGACAGGATACCCGACGAGCTCTTCGAGAAGGCCAAGGAACTCGGCTTCTTCGGCGTCGGCATCCCCGAGGAGTACGGCGGCCAGGGCGGCGGCCACGTCATGGAGGCTATCCTGATGGAGGAGCTGAGCCGCGTCAGCCCCGCCTTCGGCACAGCGGTGGCCGTGAGGGCCCTCTTCACCACCCCGATACTCCTCTTTGGCACCGAGGAGCAGAAGAAGAAGTACGTGACTCCCGTGGCGAGGGGCGAGAAGTTCGCAGCCCATGCAAACACGGAGCCCTGCTGCGGCAGCGACGTCGCGGGGATACAGACCAGGGCGAAAAAGGTCAACGATCACTACGTGATAACCGGCAGGAAGATATTCATCACCGGCAGTGACAAGGCCGACTACTTCGTCGTCTCAGCAAGGACGAGCCCGCCGAAGGAGGGCAAGCGCTGGTGGGGCATCACCGTCTTCATCGTGGAGAGGGACTGGCCCGGCGTCAAGGTAGGCCAGAGGTTCAACGTCATGGGGCTCAGGGGCGAGAGGCCCCACGAGGTCATCCTAGACGAGGTCAAGGTGCCCGCCGAGAACATCGTGGGTAAGGTGGACGAGGGCTTCAAGGTTATAGTCACCACCTACGATCATACCAGGGTCGGCATCGCCGCTCAGGGCGTCGGCATAGCCCAGGGCGCCTTCGAGAAAGCCCTAAACTACGCCCTCCAGCGCCAGGCCTTCGAACGCCCAATAATAGCCTTCGAGGGCGTCGCCTTCAAGATAGCGGACATGCTTACAATGCTGGAAGCGGCGAGGCTCCTCACCTACTGGGCCGCGACCCTCGCCGACAGGGGAGACCGCCGCTTCATAATAGCCGCGAGCATGGCCAAGACATTCGCTACAGAGGTCGCGGAGAAGATAGCCAACATGGCGATAAAGATACACGGCGGCGTCGGCGTCGACATGGAGACCGGCGTTGAGAGGTACCTCCGCGACGCCATAATAACGACTATCTACGAGGGCACCAACGACATACAGCGCGCCACGATAGTCCGGCAGCTGCTCCGCGACTTCTTCGGCATAAGGCTCAGCCTCATGTAGGCCCCCGGGGTAGTACGGGGGTACTGCTGGGGTACCAGCCCCGTCCCCCGCTTTTAACCCGGCTCTATCGCTATCACCAGCCTGGAGGGTAAACCCAGGACCCAAGAGGTGCAAGGCCATGGCTGAGCGGATAAAGACGATAACAGTGGTAGGCGCTGGCACGATGGGCCACGGCATAGCCGAGGTGGCCGCCGCGGCAGGGTTCCAGGTCTACCTGGCCGACATTAACGAGGAGATACTCAAGAAGGCCCTTGAGAGGATACGCTGGAGCCTGGGCAAGCTCTACGAGAAGGGCCAGCTCCGCGAGCACCCCGACGCGGTCATGGAGAGGATAAAGACCGTTGTAAGCCTCGACCCCAGCGGCGGCTACAGCAGGGAGTTCGCAGAGGTACTCAAGAAGACGGACTTCATGATAGAGGCTATCCCGGAGAAGCTGGAGCTCAAGCAGCAGCTCTTCCGCTTCGCCGACCAGCACGCGCCGGAGCACGCGATACTAGCCACTAACACCAGCAGTCTCCCGATAACCGAGATAGCAGCGGCAACCAATAGGCCAGACCGAGTGGTGGGAATGCACTTCTTCAACCCACCACCCCTCATGCCCCTCGTCGAGGTCATCCGGGGCGAGAAGACCAGCGACGAGACCGTGAGGACCACGGTCGAGCTCGCGAAGAGGATGGGCAAGCAGCCCGTCGTAGTAAACAAGGACATACCAGGGTTCATAGTGAACAGGATACTAGCGAGGATAATGAACGAGGCCTGCTGGACCGTCGCCAGGGGCGAGGCCAGCATAGTAGAAGTAGACTCCGCGATGAAGTACAAGCTCGGCCTCCCCATGGGGCCCTTCGAGCTCGCCGACTACAGCGGCATCGACGTCTTCTACTACGTCTTCGAAGCGATGACCCAGAGGGGCTTCAAGGCCCACCCGTGCCCGCTGTTCAAGGAGAAGTTCGAGCGCAAGGAGTGGGGCGTTAAGACCGGGAAGGGCTTCTACGAGTACCCCGAGCCCGGGAAGTTCGTCCGCCCCAATATACCGAGGGAGGCTGGCGAGAAGGTAGACCCGGTGCCCATCATAGCCCCCGGCGTCAACGAGGCGGCCTACCTGCTCCGCGAGGGCATAGCCACCAGGGACGACATCGATAAGGCCGTGAAGCTCGGCCTAGGCTTCCCCAAGGGCATATTCCAGTATGCCGACGAGATAGGCGTCGACAGGATAGTCCAGGCCCTGGAGGAGCTGAAGAAGAAGACGGGCTGGGAGGAGTATGAGCCGGACCCGCTGCTGAGGGAGATGGTCGAGCAGGGCAGGCTCGGCGTCAAGACTGGCAGGGGCTTCTACGAGTACGGCCAGGTGGAGGAGCGCCGCTACAACACCATACTCGTGAGGATCCAGCCGCCCCTGGCCTGGATAATACTGAACAGGCCGAGCAAGCTGAACGCGATAAGCCTGGAGATGCTCGGCGAGCTATCCAGGGCCCTCGACGAGCTCGAGGAGGACGAGAGGGTAAGGGTTGTACTGATAACCGGCGAGGGCAGGGCCTTCAGCGCAGGCGCTGATGTAACCTCCTTCACCGGCGTAACCCCGGTAAAGGCGATGCTCTACTCTAGGAGGTTCCAGGAGGTCCTCTTCAAGATAGAGTACTACACGAAGCCGGTTATAGCGGTGCTGAACGGCTACACGCTCGGCGGCGGCCTAGAGCTAGCCATGGCAGCCGACTTCAGGATAGCGAGCGAGATGGCGAGCCTAGGCCAGCCCGAGATAAACCTGGGCTTCATCCCCGGCGCGGGCGGCACCCAGCGGCTCCCGAGGCTAACCCAGCCGAGCAAGGCCAAGCTGCTCATCTACATGGGCGACGTGATACCGGCAGCGGAGGCGGAGAAGATAGGCCTCGTCGACAAGGTGGTGCCGCCGGAGAAGCTAGAGGAGGAGGCCAGGTGGCTGGCCCTCAAGCTTGCCGAGAAGCCGCCGCTGGCCCTCATGGCCGCGAAGTACGCGGTGCAGCTCGGCAGGGAGGCCCCGATATGGGT
>WAOO01000043.1 GCA_015521195.1 Pyrolobus sp.
GTGTCGGGGAGGGCGATGTGGTGGTCTCGAACGACCCCTACCTGCTGGGCACCCACCTAAACGACGTGACGCTCGCGAAGCCAGTCTACCACCGTGGTAGGCTGGTGGCGTGGCTCGCTGTGAAGGCGCACCACGTGGATGTTGGTGGCGTGGCGCCTGGGAGCATCGGCGGCGCTAGGAGCATAGACGAGGAGGGCGTCATGATACACCTTGATTTCCTCGTGAAGGGCGGCGTGGTAAGGTGGGAGGCTGTAAGGCCGCTCGAGGAGGCTTCGAGGACGCCCCACTACGTTCGGATGGATATCCACGCGCAGCTGGCCGCCCTGGAGCGGGGCGAGAGGCTCGTGTTGCAGCTTGTCGAGCGCTACGGCGCCGGGAGGGTGGAGGATGCTATGAGAGAATCGATAGCGTATGTCGAGAGGTACTCTAGGAGGGCGTTTGAGCCTCTGGAGGGCTGCGCGGAGGCAAGGGACTATCTTGAGGACGACGAGAGGGTCTACGAGATTGGCGCCAGGCTCTGCGCCGAGGGCGGGACCGTTACAGTCGAGTTGTCTTCGCCTAGGCAGCTCGACAAGCCGATAAACTCGACTCTACCCTCGACGGTCGCAGCCGTAGCCTATACCCTCAAGGCGGTGCTCGAGCCGGAGCTCCCGGTGAACCACGGGCTCTACGAGGTGTTGAGGGTCGAGGCGGAGCCGGGGACGGTCCTCAACGCTAGGCCGCCTGCCCCCGTCTCCGCGTACACCGAGACTGTGCAGAGGGTGGTTGACGTCGTCCAGGCGGCTTTGGCGAGACTGGCGCCCGGGAGGGTGCCTGCAGCCTCATGCGGCAGCATGACTAGCGTCGCTCTGGGCGGAGAGGGTTGGGCCTTCTACGAGACCATAGGCTGCGGCTCGGGGGCCAGGCCCACCGGCGACGGGGTGGACGGCGTCCACGTGAACATGACCAACACGCTCAACACCCCAGTCGAGGTCATCGAGGAGGCGTACCCAGTGACGATAGAGGAGTATAGCCTGCGCGGAGACTCCTGCGGCTTGGGAAGGTGGAGGGGAGGCCTGGGGATAAGACGCGTCTACAGGGTGCACGCGCCCGCCCGCGTATCGATAGCGGGGAGTAGGGTGAGGACGAGGCCGTGGGGCTTGGAGGGCGGAGAGCCGGGCATGCCAGCATCCTATAGGCTGGTGAAGAGGGATGGCCGCGTCTATCACCTGCCGCCCCTCGCGATAGTAGAGCTTGAACCCGGAGACACGCTCGTAATCGAGACGCCGGGCGGCGGGGGCTACGGAGACCCCTGCAAGAGGCCCCGTGAGCTACTACAACGCGACGTGGCCGAGGGTAAGGTGAGTGGGGCGCGCGTCGCCTCGCTGAAGGAGAGGTGCAAGGCTAGAGGTCAGTATGCGAGGCCAGCTCCCTGAAGCTCACAACATCTATGTACCGTTTCGCCGCGGAAGCCAGCCTCCTATCCTCGGTGACTAGCGTCAAGCCGTGCCTGGAGGCCAGCACGACATAGGAGGCGTCGTAGGCGGTTAGCCCTAGCTCCAGCGCAACCCCGAGTATCTCCTGCTCAAGGCCTCTCGGGTCGAGCACCACCATGGCCTCCCCTACGACCACCCCGAGTATACGCGCGAGCCTGACTGCCGCTTCGACGCTAATACGCCGGAGTAGTCTAGCCTCCTTCCACAGCGCGTTCAACACCTCGTATACCGTAAGGTGTTGGACCGCCTGCCCCCTCGAGAAGCTCCAACCTAGACTCTTTGAGCGCGAGGACCAGGCTAGAGGCGTCGAATAGGTAGCGGGGCCCGCTCATCTAGACTCCCTATCCTCGCGTATAACCCTGACAACCTCCTCTACATCCAGCCTGTCGAGCTCGCCCTTCAGCGCTTCAAGCTCCCTCTTCAGCAACGCCAGCCTCCTGCGCCTCACCTCCCGCCTCACCGCCTCCTCCGCAACCCTAGCTATATCGACGCCCAGCCTCTCCGCCTCGCGGACAAGCTCCTCGTCCATGCTGAGCGTCACCGGGACCCTGGCCAAGGGGCGCCCACCACGCTGTATAGTTATGGGAGCCCGGTTATAGCGTGCCTAGGCCCCGGTCTCCCCGGTTCTACACGTCTCTGCCGAGGAGAGGGCCTCTGTGAGGACCTTCAACGCATCCTCCTCGCCGCCCTCCTCTACCAGCTGCCACTCGGCGTAGCCGTGTTTCCGCTCGCCCTTCCCCAGCCTCCGGAGCGTGAGCATTGTCGCCCTCCTGGTGGGGTGCGTGACTATATCCACATAGGCCCTTACTATCGCGGCCACCGTAGCCTCGTGGAGGATTATCCGGGTGCCGTCTCCAAGCTCCAAGAGGAGGCGTAGGTGGTAGTGGCCGGGCGGTATCGCCGCGACGACCCGCCTGACACACTGGTTGGGGTAGAGGATGGGGCGTCCCAAAACACCGTGCACCGGTCAGCCCGTCTGTTGCTGCTGCGCTTTCTTCCTATACTTCGGATGGTACTTCTTGATGAGCTCCTCCTTGATGTTGGTCAGCTCGGACTCAGGCAGTATCGAGAGCACCTCCCATGCGATGTCCAGCGTCTGTTCGAAGGTGCGGTTCTCGTAGAAGCCCTGGCTTAGGAACCTCCTCTCGAACTCGTCCGCGAACTTGAGGTACTTCCTGTCGACATCCGAGAGGCTCTCCTCGCCTACGATTGTGGCGAGCTGTCTCAGCTCCTGGGCTCTAGCGTAGGCCGCGAACAGCTGGTTAGCGACCGCCGGGTGGTCCTCGCGGGTCTTGCCAGGGCCTATGCCGTCCCTCATCAGCCTCGATAGGCTCATGAGCACGTTTATCGGCGGGTAGATGCCCTTGTTCCAGAGGTTCCTGTCTAGGACTATCTGGCCCTCGGTGATGTAGCCGGTCAGGTCTGGTATCGGGTGGGTGATGTCGTCGTTGGGCATGGTGAGGATGGGCATCTGGGTTATGCTGCCCTTCTTGCCTATCGCCCTCCCCGCCCTCTCATAGATGCTCGCAAGGTCGCTGTACATGTAGCCGGGGTAGCCCTGCCGGCCGGGCACCTCCTCGCGCGCAGCGCTAATCTCGCGAAGCGCCTCACAGTAGTTCGTCATGTCGGTGAGTATCACGAGCACGTGCATGTCCTTCTCGAAGGCAAGGTACTCTGCCAGCGTCAGGGCGACCCTGGGGGTGACGAGCCTGACCATCGGGGGCTCGTCGGCAAGGTTGATGAACATGGCTACCCTCTTCAGGGCGCCGGTCTCCTCGAAGAACTTCTTGAAGAAGATTGCCTCGTCGTGCTTCACGCCTATAGCTGCGAAGACGACGGCGAACTCCTCCTCCTTGCCCGGCACAGTCGCCTGCCTGGCAATCTGCGCGGCGAGCATGTTGTGTGGGAGGCCGCTGCCCGAGAAGAGGGGCAGCTTCTGACCCCTCACCAGCGTGTTCATACCGTCGATGGCGGAGATGCCCGTCTGTATCGGCTCCTCCGGCACATCCCTAGCCGCGGGGTTCAGGGGCTCGCCGTTCACGTCCCTCTTCTCGCCGCCCACTATCGGCGGCCCGCCGTCAATCGGATTGCCGAGCCCGTCGAATATCCTGCCGAGCATCTCCTCGGAGACCCTCACCTCGAGGGTCCTGCCGAGGAACCGGACCCTGGTGCCCGTCTTCGGGATGCCGGTGGTCCCCTCGAAGACCTGGACAACCGCCAAGCCCATCGCGGTGTCTAGGACCCTGCCCCTCCTCTTCTCGCCCGTCGGCAGCTCAACCTCCACAATCTCGTCGTAGGCTGCGTCGGCCACACCCTTGACGATGAGCAGGGGGCCTCTAATCTCGCCGATATCGCTATACTCTCGGACGAAGCTCCTCTTGCCAATCACGCTCGACAAGAGCAGCCCCGTTGACGGGGCGGCACGCCAGGCTAAGAAGCCACCCCTCGCCGGGTCAACAGGCGAGCCTAGAGATGAGCATCGTCGCGAGTATCGCAGTGTAGATTGTGGGCCTCGGGTAGAGGCGGCGGGGGCGGTAGAGGAGGGTGCAGCTGGACCCAGAGCACCTGAAATCCACGCGTATCGTAGAGGTGTAGGCAGTGGACCCCTGCACGTTGAACCCTAGTATCGCGAGGCTGGCGGACAGCACCTCGCGGGAGGAGACGGGGCCCAATACGCACGAGTAGCCGCCACCCGCCTCGCTACACTCTATCCTACACTGCTGCTCCCTCTCGACAAGCTCCCTATACTCC
>WAOO01000044.1 GCA_015521195.1 Pyrolobus sp.
CGGCAAGGGGGATGGGGGGTAGCGCCGGGCGCAGGCAGGAAGCCCTCATCTACAAGCTGGCGGGGTGGATGGCGCGCGACCCTCTGCTAGCTGCGCTCCTGGCAGCATACCTGGCTCTCATCGCGGCTACTGGCGGCTCCGCTCTCACCCCCTGGAAGTACATCAATATAGACGCGCTCATAGTGATAATGGCGCTGCTGGTCATCTCGGAGGGCGTCAGGCGTTCCGGCATCCTCTCGGCGGTCCTCGAGAAGCTTGTAGAGACGAGCGGAGGGTCTCCCCGAAGACTCCTCCTACTCCTAACCCTCCTCGTATACGCGGCTGCACCGCTCGTCACCAACGACGCCGCGGTTCTCGTCGTGGCTCCGCTGCTGGCAGAGGCTTCGCGCGTCTACAGCCTGGATATCGATGCGGCGGCGGCCCTCGCCTCTATAGCGGCTAACATGGGGTCGGCGCTCACACCGATAGGCAACCCTCAAAACGCGATAATCTGGGTGTACTACTCCATACCCTTCGTACGCTTCGTGCGCGAAATGCTACCCCTCTATACAGTCTCCCTGGCGCTACTGGCGGCATACACGCTGGTTGTGACGCGGGGGCATCCGAGGCTAGAGAAGCGTATAGCCGTTGAGCCAGCCAGGACCAACTCTAGGCTTGCAGCTGCATCGCTCATCTCGCTGACAGCCGTGATAATACTAGCCGAGCTTCACCTCTACGCTGCCATCCTCCCCGCGGCGGCTCTACCGCTCATCGTCGAGCCGGGGCTCGCAGCCAGCCTGGACTATAGGCTCTTCGTGATAGTCACCCTGCTCCTCCTAGACCCGGGTATAGCGGCAGCCCTAATCTCGGAGCACCACCTGATAGCCTCGCTGAAGGGGCTGAAGGCGTATCTCGCGGCACTGCTGCTAAGCCAGGTCGTCAGCAACGTGCCTGCGACGATAATCCTCGCCCCCCACGTCCACGAATGGCTGCCGCTGGCGCTCGGCGTTAACGTGGGCGGGGTCTTCCTGCTAACCGGGTCCCTCGCGAACATACTCACGCTGCGCGTGGCGAAGGCTAAGGCGGGTAAACTCCAAGCATACCTCCTGCCCTACTTTGCCATCACAGCGGCCTCCGCGGCCCTAGTCTATAGGCTCGTATGAGAAGCTCCATTTACGCCACTAGGCCTAGTATATAGCCGTGTAGTGGCATCCCACAGCTCCTATCGATTATTTTGGCGTGATGGGTTATCACAAGGGTGTCGAGTATACACGGTAAGGCTAGGGTGTCGTGCGAGGGCCATATACGCGCAGATGTAGCCGAGAAGATGGACACCGACGAGGTGCTCCGGAGGCTCCGGGTGGACCCCCGACGGGGGCTCGACGAGAGGGAGGCAGAGGAGAGGCTGCGCAGGTTCGGGCCGAACGAGATTCCCGAGGAGAAGCCGAACCCGGTGATACGCTTCCTCCGCTACTTCTGGGGGCCTATACCATGGATGATTGAGGCTGCCCTCGCGATATCCTTCTATCTCCACGACTGGGTCGACTTCTGGATAATCTTCGCCCTCCTGATAGTGAATGGCGTCGTGGGCTTCTGGGAGGAGTATAAGGCCGAGAATGTCATAGAGTATCTCAAGAAGCGTCTCGCCCACATGGCCCGCGTGCTGCGCGGCGGACGCTGGAGGCTCATAGAGGCCCGCCTCCTGGTGCCCGGCGATATAATCAGGGTGCGACTCGGCGACCTGGTGCCCGCAGACGCCAAGGTTATCGAGGGTAGGGTGTATGTCGACCAGTCGGCCCTTACCGGCGAGTCCCTCCCGGTGGAGAAGGGGCCTGGCGGCATCCTCTACTCTTCAAGCGTCGTCGTACGCGGCGAGGCAACCGCGGTGGTTGTCGCGACGGGGCTCTGCACCTTCTTCGGCCGGACCGTGGAGCTCGTCCAGAAGGCGAAGACCGTGAGCAAGTATCAGAAGATGGTACTGGCTGTAGGCTACTTCCTGATAATAGCTGCAGTAGTCCTCATAGCGTTCACCGACCTGGTCGAGGTGCTGAGGGGCGCGGAGATACTATCGCTGCTCAAGTTCAGCCTTGTCCTACTCGTAGCAGCGATACCCGCGGCGCTTCCAGCGGTTCTAAGCATAACGATGGCGATAGGCGCCTATGAGCTGGCCAAGAAGAAGGCTATCGTCACGAGGCTCGTTGCCGTAGAGGAGCTCGCAGCGGTCGATGTGCTGTGCGCCGACAAGACGGGCACATTGACGAAGAATAGGCTGACGGCGGGCGAGCCGGTCGCCCTGGAGGGCTTCGATAGGCGCAGCGTCGTGTTGTACGCTGCGCTTGCGAGCCGCGAGGAGGACCGCGACCCCATCGATATGGCGGTCCTCGAGCTGGCGAAGAAGATGGGGCTTGACGGCGAGCTGAAGATGTACAGGGTGCTCGAGTTCAAACCCTTCGACCCGGAGACCAAGAGGACGGAGGCTCTCGTCGAGGCGCCTGATGGAAGCAGAATGAGGGTCTCTAAGGGCGCGCCGCAGGTGATAGCGGGGCTCGTCGGAGACCCCCGTGTAGCCGAGAGGGTGGCGAGGATTGTAGACGAGTATGCCGAGAAGGGTTTCAGGATGATAGGGGTTGGCGTCGAGACCGGAGGCAGATGGAGGTACGCCGGGCTCATACCACTCTACGACCCGCCGCGCGAAGACGCGGCTCCAACAATCCAGGAGCTCCGGAGGTTCCACGTGCGCGTCAAGATGATAACCGGCGACCACACCGCGATCGCGAGGATGATAGCGAGGCTCATAGGCATCGGCGAGAGGATACTCCCGATTAGGAGGCTGAAGGAGGCGCCTCCCGAGGAGCAGAGGAGGCTCGTAGAATCGGCCGATGGCTTCGCGGAGGTGCTCCCCGAGGATAAGTACCTGATAGTCGAGAGGCTGCAGGAGAACGGCCACACTGTCGCAATGACGGGTGACGGGGTCAACGATGCACCTGCCCTCCGGAAGGCCGATGTGGGCATAGCGGTTGCGAACGCTACTGACGCCGCTAGAGCCGCGGCGGACATTGTGCTGCTCGCTCAAGGCATACGCGTCATACGCGACGCGATATTCACGGCGAGGAAGATATTCAGGAGGATGTATGCATACGTGGTCTACAGGATAACAGAGACGATAAGAGTGCTCGTGTTCATCGTGCTTGCTGTGCTCCTACTGAACTTCTATCCGATAACCCCGGCGGCGCTGGTCCTCCTAGCGCTTCTCAACGACATACCGATACTCGCGATAGCATACGATAATGTCCGGGTCTCTCCGAGGCCAGAGCGCTGGAACATGAGGCTGATTATAGAGCTGAGCAGCCTCCTGGGCTTCGCGGGCGTCGTAAGCAGCTTCCTCCTCGTCTGGCTCGCCGCCGAGTACTTCGGCCTAGACCCAGTCCACCACCTGGCAGCCCTCCAGACGCTCGTCTTCCTGAAGCTCGCCGTCGCCGGGCACCTCACAATATTCGTCACGAGGACCGAGGGCCCCCTATGGGAGATTAAGCCGGGCCGCGCCCTACTATGGTCCGCCGTAGGCACCAAGCTCGCGGCGACAGCGATAGCGGTGGCGGGTATACCCGGCGCGGTTGCACCGATACCAGCGTGGCTGGCCGGGCTCCTCTGGGGCTACGCCCTAGCCTGGATGCTACTGCTCGACCGTCTTAAGGTGGCGTATTTTAGAAGGAGGGGGTACAGGCTTGCATCATGGCATCTACCCGCGGTTGCCAGATAAGCGTTCACGGCAATATCCAGCGTATACATCGGCAACCTGTATACCAGGCATCTTTTCGCTCGAACCGAGTTTAACCGCACGGACTCCAGTAGACCTCCTCACCCTCCCGAGGATGGCGTCACGCGAGGCCAACAGCCCCTCATCCACGAACAAGGTCGTAACGTCGGCCCCGACACTGACAACGGCCATAGCCTCGCCGAGAAGCACCTCTTTAACCTCCTGCAGCCTCTCCACTACATCGATGTGCCCGCATCTACACACAGCTGCGGCACTGCGCTGCTCGATGATAGAGGCTATTAGAGACGCATCGAGGCTCTTGCGTGAAGCGGCCCTCGCTACAACACGGTATTTCAGCTCACCTCTCCCTCTGATACCC
>WAOO01000045.1 GCA_015521195.1 Pyrolobus sp.
GACTATGCCGGTGAGCTTCTCTCCAAGCTCCCTGTCGAGCAGCGTCGGCAGAAGCCTGTCCATCTTCTCGACTATCGTGACGGGGAGGCCCCAGGAGTGGAGCGCCTCCGCCAGCTCGAGGCCCAGCAGCCCGCCTCCAACGACAACCGGTTTCCTTGCACCGGCCTCCAGCCTCCTCCTAAGCCTCTCAGCATCATCGAGATGCGCTATCGCGTATACCCCCTCGAGGCCGAGGGCGTCCGAGAGGCTCTTGGGGACGAGGGGCTGCGCGCCGGTAGCCAAGACGAGCGTATCATACTCGAGGCTATACTCGCCCTCCGGGCTCCTCACCCTCACCCTCCCGTCCTCGACCTCTACAACCTCGTGGCCGAGCCTCACGTCTATGCCGCGCTTCTCCCTGAAGAACCTCGCCGGGTAGTGGATGAGGTCTTCGAGCCTCTTCACCATGCAGGAGGTGTAGTAGGGGATGCCGCAGAGGGCGAAGCTAACCCACCTTGTCCTCTCGAGGACGACGACCTCCCAGTCTCTCCTAAGCCTCTTAACCCTGCTGGCGGCTGACATGCCTGCAGCGCCGCCACCCACGACGACTACTCGCATGGTGGGGACCGCTCTGCGGCGCAATACGGGGGGTTTAAACGTGGAGCGGGGCTCGGTGTGAGCTATGCCTATCATCCCGCTGTGGTCAGAGACTGCCCGCCTCCCCACAGCCCCAGTTGGAGACGCGAGGGTGAAACCCGGGCTTAAACAGTGTCAACACCCGTGGCCGTATGGGGATGGCCGTGAAGCCGAGGCCCGGCCGCTGAGGAGGTGTTTCAAGGCCGACGGCCGAGCTTCTCGAGGGCGAGCTCCGCCGCCTTCTTGCCGCTTAGGAGCATCCCTCCGAACACGGGCCCCATGCGGTAGGTTCCTTCGACAGCCGCAGCCGCCATCCCGGCTACTATCAAGCCTGGTACAATCTCGCGGGTGACCTCTACGACGAGCTTCTCGCCCTCCGGTGCCCAGGAGGGGCCCTCCCCCTTCACCCTAGGCCCTCCTATCTTCTCGGCCGCCAGTCTCGCAAGCACAGCCTCGTGGCCAGTCGCGTCTATAACAACGCCAGCCTCGAACATGAGCGGGTCCACATGGAGGCCTGCGAGGCTGACCGCGCTCCACACGGCCATGACCCCGGCGACGCGGTGGCCGCCTCCCTCCCTCCGGACAACCAGGTCGACAGCCTCGAGCCCCAGGATTATCTTGGCTCCTGCCTCGACGGCAGACCTGGCGAGAGCGGTTATGAGCTCAGCGGCGTCCGTCACGTAGAGGCCTTTGACCCTACTCGGCTTCACCCTGACACCCAGCTCCCTGGCGACACCGAGAGCCTCCTCCTCGACCACCGCCTTGTGGAAGAGCATCCCGCCCCCGCCTATGCCGCCCCCGAGGCTAAGCCTCCTCTCCATCACGAGAACCTTGACGCCAGCCTTCGCGAGATAGTAGGCCGCTGTGAGCCCCGCGGGGCCACCCCCGACGATTATCACGTCGCTCTTCGCATACTCCATTAGGTCTCGCGAAGCCTCCTCAACGACAATCCTCGTGATATCCGCGTCGCTGAACCCGGTCACGACGATAACCCTGCTACACAATCCCGCCCCACAACTAGAAAAGCCCGCCATCAACAACGTGCTCGACAACATGCAAGAATCGTAAGACTAGAGCATCAGCTGTAGGCGACGGGTGAGAGCGACACACTACACTAGAGTGCTTGAGAGCCTTGAGAAGCTCCTCCCGAAGCCCGATGCCGACCCAGCCGGTTACGCTGCAGCCAGGACCCTGGAGGCGCTGACGCTTCTCGAGCAAGGCAAGGTTAGGAAGGCGGCAGGGAAGGCGTTCCAGGCGTGGAGGGCGGTTATAGGCGCACTCTTAGCCCTAGAGCACGAGAGAATCTCGAAAATGGCTGAAACCGACGAGTACAACTGGTCGCGGAGAAGGGCGTCGCGCATACCGACATCCAGGCTTAAGAGGCTCCCCCAGCTAGTAGCCAGTCTAGGCTACCGACGAGTACCCCACCCGACCGGCACGGCGCTTAACCTCCACGACTACGAGTACCACGGCCCGGACCCGGATCTCGCGCTTTCAAAATACACGAGTAGCGAGAAGGCTGTGATAGACGCTGTTTTCGAGCTTGTTTCAAACACGTTGAAACATCGTCTTGTAAAACCGGGCGTCTGGGGTAAAGAGCATGAAGAGATGCTATCGGCGTTGGCGGATAGGTTGAGGGTTGGGGAGGGGCGGGTTAGGGCCTCAGGCCCGGGTTCAGTTGCTCGTCACCCTTCAGCCTGGAAGAGCTTCTTCAGCGGCCCTTCTCCTCCCACGTAGGAGTCTACGGAGGGTGGCTGATGCCGTTACCGCCGCCTCGCTGGACAACAGCTTCACGAAGACGTATACGACTATGCCGGTTTCTACGAGCTGGGCTGTTATCGATGCGATGGCGGGCGTCTGGCCGGTTAGAGGCGAGAAGCTGGCGTAGACTACGCACATGTAGGGTACGGCGTATAGCGCCGGGTTCACCGGTATACCCGTGAACACTGTGAACACCGCTGCGAGGGCGGGCAGCGTTGCTATCAGTGTGATTGACTGTGCGCCCCTGACGCTCTCGGTGAAGAGGGAGAGGAGGAGGGAGAGTGCGGACGCAAAGAGGGCTGATGCGAGTATCGCTACGAAGTACTCTACCATCTGCTCCGCGGTATACATGGAGTAGAAGAGGCTGGCGCTTCTGCCGCCAGTGGCCCCCGCGAGCATGACGTAGAAGCCCGCTATGGACGATGCGGCTGCCATCGCGCCGACTATTATCGCGGATAGCATCTTCGAGAGCGCGATGTCCCTGCGGGGGAGGGGGAGCGAGAGCAGCACGTCCAGCATACGTTCCTCTTTCTCCGAGCCTATGAGGAGGGCTGCGAAGCTAGAGACGGGGAATATCACGAATATAGAGGCGTCCACGAGCCCCATGCCGGCGCTTACAATCCTGCTGAGCTTCTCGACGCTCATCACCCTGCCATTGATGTAGATGTACGCCTCTACACGCAGCCTGCTCCCCCCGCCGATGCCCCGGGCGAGCACACCCACGACGCCCGAGGGTGCAGCCGTGGCTGCAGCTAGTTTCGACAGGCTGGCGCGAAGGTAGACGATGAGCGTCGCGTTCAACCCGCGTGTCAGGTTGCGGGTGAAGCCTCTGGGCACGAGTATGACGAGGGTATACCTTTCTAGCAGAGCCTTCGGGCTCCCCTTGGCGAGCCTCACGTTCGCATGCTGCGCCCGGAGAAGAGCCACTATCATCCTAGCCGCCTGTTCTTCGCTCGGCGCGCCCGGCACCACGGCTATACTGTAGCCCTTCAGCCTATACGCCCTCGAGACCTCGGATGACAGCTTCGCGAACATCCCTCCCATCGCAGAGTACATCACGAAGGGCAGGATTATCGCGAGTATCACTGTACCCTCGCGTAGGAGGAGCCTAAGCTCCTTCGAGAGGAGGAGGCGTACCCCCGTCACACGCCTCCACCCTCACGCCCGGCTATGAGCTTTAGGAAGGCCTCCTCGAGGTTACGGGCTCCCGCCTCCTCTACAATGTCGCGCGGGTGGCCCGACGCGATTATCTCGCCGCGGTGTATCAGGTAGACGCGGTCCGCTAGATACTCGACCTCGAGCATATTATGACTCGAGAATAGGACCGCCGAGCCCCTCTCCGCGGCAACCCGGCGTATCAGTCGACGGAGGTGATTAGCCGCTATCACGTCTAGGCCCGCGGTGGGCTCGTCGAGTATCGCGAGCCTCGGGGCGACTGCGAGGGCGGCTGCAACCTGCACCCTCCTCTTCATACCCTTGCTATACTCGCGGAGCTTCTTCCCGAGCACCTTTTCGCTCAAGCCGGTCAGCTTAACCGCCTCCTCGACAGCCTCCTCTATCTCGCGCCTCTCCGCACCCCGCGCCGCGAGGTGAAGCTTGACAAGAAGCTCTATCATCTCGCGCCCGGTGAGCTGCTTGTAGCCACCCACCTCCTCCGGGACATAGACGAGCCTCTTACGCGCCTCCCCCGGCTCCCTAACCACATCCACCCCTTCGAGCAGCACGCAGCCAGATGTCGGTCGGAGTATGGTCGCGATGATGCGGAACGTAGTTGTCTTACCGGCGCCGTTGGGACCCACCAGCGCTACAACCTCTCCAGCCTCAACCTCGAAGCTTACTCCTCGAAGCGCCTCGACACCCCCCGGGTACACCTTGCGGAGCCCTTCAACCACCAGTAGAGGCAATAACCGGAGCCCATGGTAACGCGCGTCTATCGCCTCATATATTGCAGTCGCTCGCCCACCTCGGGCATGGATAGGCCTCCTCCCAGAGCCTTTCAATCCTCTCTACGTGCTCCTCTCCGAGCCTATTGGCTGGTATCAGGCCGTTGCGGAGAGCGTGGTCCGCGAGCACCACCGCCATCATCGCCTCTACCACGGCCACAGCGCGCACGACAAGCGCAGGGTCGTGCCTGCCTTTAACACGTATGACGTCGGGCTTGTCTTTACAGACGTTCCACGTCTCTATTGGTCTCGGGATGCTGCTGGTGGGCTTGAAGGCTACGCGTATGCGAATCGGCGTCCCGACGCTGATACCGCCGAGCATGCCCCCATGCGCCGGCCCCACGGGGATGACGCGGCCCCCGGCCTTGCGTATCGGGTCTCTGGCCTCACTCCCCCTCATCCTGGCCAGGCGGAAGCCAAGCCCCACCTCGAAGCCTACCGCCGCGGGTATGCTCATCGCGGCTTTAGCGAGGTCCGCCTTCAGCTTGTCGAAGACCGGGTCGCCCAGGCCGGGCGGGACTCCGAAAGCAACAGCCTCCACGACTCCGCCTAGGCTGTCCCCCTGCCTCCTAGCCTCCTCTATCATCCCGGCGACCCTCTCCTCAAGGCTAGGGTCGTGGACGCGGAGCGGGCTGTGGCGCGCTGCTCTCAACTCCTCCTCGGAGGGCTCCGAGGCAGGGTCTACGAGCTCAACACCGCCTATCTCGGCGAGCCTGCCGTAGACGCGTATGCCTGCAGCGAGGAGCAGCTTCTTTGCTATAGCCCCCGCGGCCACCCTAGCGACAGTCTCCCTGCCAGACGCCCTCCCGCCGCCACGGTAGTCCCAGTTCTCCCAGCCATACTTCTCGATATACGCGAGGTCTGCATGCCCTGGTCTAGGCTTGCACCTAACCTCCTCATAGGGCCTCGAGTCAACATCACGGTTCCACACGATTATTGCGACAGGGGCGCCGGTCGTCCTGCCGTTGAAGACGCCCGAGAGTATCTCTGGGCGGTCTGGTTCTCTACGCTGCGTTGCCCACCGGTGCCCGGGCCTCCTGAGCAGAAGCTCCTTGTACACGTCGCGCTCGGAGAGAGGTAGGCCAGCCGGCACACCATCGACAACCACGCCGATGCACTTGCCGTGGCTCTCCCCGAAGCTCGTCACCCGGAAGAGGAGGCCGAAGCTGCTGCCGGCTGGCACACTCAGCCTCCCCGCGCCCTGTGCACCGTGGGCCTGGATGTAGCCTTGGGCCGCGCTCCACGCAATACTCTACGCGCCACCGGCGCATACTCCTCTAGGAGCCCGTAGAGGCCGCGAGGAGCGGCCAGGGCCACCAGGGCTACGAGGCCCCCGTAGACGAGGAAGGGTATCGACCTCACCCTCGCGCCGCTCACGTAGAGGAGCTGCGCCAATACACCGATGTTCGCGACTATCGCGGAGTCGATAAAGTAGAAGGCTAGGCCCATCGCGTACACGCCGGTTAGGCTCCCGAGCCCGCCGGCGAGAGAGGCGAGGACCATGAGGAGGTTCGTCTTTGGGTCGAAGGCTAGGCTGGGGTCTACATAGCCCGTGCCATACGCTAGGAAGTAGATGCCCCCGGCGACCCCGACTATGAAGCCGCTTGCAGCCAGCATTGCTAGACGGTAGGGGACCGGGTTGTAGCCCAGGCTCTGAGCAGCCTCCTCGTTGTCTCGGACGGCCAGCACCACCCTCCCCAGCCTCGAGGACGACAACGCATAGTAGACGAGCAGGGCCGCCACCACTACCACTGTCGACGCTACCAGCGCCTCGAGCGGCGATAGGCTGGCTCCGCTCGGAGCGTTGAGACCCTCCGAACCCCCGAGCCCCGGTATGCTGCTGACTAGGGCGGCGGCCGCGAAGAAGAGGGCGAGGCTGCTTATCGAGAAGTAGGCGCCCCGGACCCGCAGCAGGGGCCCCAGCGAGACCACCGCCAGTACGGACGCCACAAGGCCAGCCAGCAGTGCAGCGATGTAGGCTGCACCGTGCCCAAAGGCTGCGTAGAGAATCCCCGCCAGCGCTATAGCCGCGTAGCCCCCCGCACCGTACAGCATGCCATGCCCGAAGCTGATGTAGCCCGTCGACCCGCTGAACAGGTTGTAGCCTAGAATGGCCGCGAGGAGCAGCAACGCCTGGTACGCCACGACAACACCGTAGGAGCCGGACGCATAGCCTGCAGCCGCGACGGCCAGGGTAACGGCGACCAGCGAGGCGACGAGAAGCAGACGCGACCGCCCCTCGAGGACCACTAGGTCGTCCACGTCCAGTTCCCGTGCGGCCAGCGCAGCCGCCAGATATTGGATGTTGCGGCTTGGCGCCGAGGCTGCCCGCCCACCGCGACCCCATCGACCCGGGAGGCTCCCGGGCCTAGGGGCCGCGGTCGGGGCGCACCAGGCCGTTTTCACGAGACCCGCCTACGGGGGTTTAACGGGTGCCTAGCGGGTCGCGAGACCCGTCACAATTATTTAGAGTCTAGGCGCGCGGCCGGACGGGCTGAGAGCCATTGTACGAGTTCAAACCGAGGATTGCGGAGAAGCGCTGGGACCCGAAGCTCGAAGAGGAGCTTCTCAGGAAGTGGGATGAGGAGGGGCTCTACCGTTTCGACTGGAAGCCTGGAGACACTCGACCCCTCCTCGTGATAGACACGCCTCCTCCCTACCCCAGCGGCAAGTGGCATGTCGGCGGGGCGGCGCACTACGCGCAGATAGATATGGTCGCGCGCTACTTCCGGATGAAGGGGTATGCCGTCCTCGTCCCCTGGTACGCCGATAGGAACGGCCTGCCGGTCGAGGTCGCCGTCGAGAAAAAGTATGGCATAGTGGCGCACGAGATGGCGAAGACGAAGGAGGGTAGGTTGAAGTTCCTGGAGCTCTGCAAACGGGAGCTGGACGAGGTCGAGAAGGAGCTCGTCCGGATATGGAGGAGGATGGGGTGCAGCTTCGAATACTGGAGGAATGGCACCGACTCCCCGGAGTACAGGAGGATTACACAGGCGACTTTCATAGAGCTGTGGAAGAGGGGCCTCATCTACGAGGCAGAGCACCCGGTCGAGTGGTGCCCGCGGTGCAGGACCTCGCTGAGCGAAGCCGAGATAGAGTATCGCGAGGAGGAGGGCTACCTCTACTATGTCAGGTGGAAAGTGGCTGAGACTGGGGAAGAGATTGTCATCGCGACGACCAGGCCGGAGCTCATAGGCGCGACTGTAGCGGTCGTCTTCAACCCGGAGGATGTGAGGTACAAGCACCTGCTAGGGAAGCACGCGATTGTCCCCGTGTACGGGTACCAGGTGCCAATCCTGACCCACAAGTATGTCGACCCGAAGTACGGCACTGGCATCATGATGGTCTCGACGTACGGCGACTGGAGGGACGTGGAGATAGTGAGGGACCTTGGGCTTAAGCCGCGCCTCCTCGTCAACCCGGATGGCACGCTCAACGAGAAGGCTGGGCCGCTCGCAGGCCTCCCGGTGAGGAAGGCCCGGGAGGAGATGGCCCGGATTCTCGAGGAGAAGGGCCTGCTCGTGAAGAAGGAGAGGATTAGGCACAACGTGCCTATCTGCTGGAGGTGTAAGACGCCCGTCGAGATTATACACGTGAAGGAGTTCTTCCTCAAGCAGCTGGAGTTCCGCGAGGAGCTGAAGAAGGTTATCGCGAAGATGAGGTTCCACCCGGAGAAGCACCGTAGGAGGCTCCTCGAGTGGATAGACTCCCTGAAGATAGACTGGCCGATATCGAGGACCAGGTTCTACGCGACCGAGATACCCCTCTGGAGGTGCAAGAGGTGCGGCGCGATACTAGTGCCAGAGCCTGGCCGCTACTACCGCCCGTGGCTCGAGGAGCCGCCGTGGGACCGTTGCCCGAAGTGCGGGGCTCCCAAGGAGGAGCTTGAGGGCGAGACACGCGTCTTCGACACCTGGTTCGACAGTAGCATCTCCGTGCTCTACGTCACCGGCTACCTTAGGAACCTCAAGCTCTTCGAGGAGGTCTGGAAGAAGAGCGAGCTGCCGCCTACCCTGCGCCCGCAGGGCGTCGACATCATAAGGACTTGGCTCTACTACTCGATACTCCGCGTCTACCAGCTCCTCGGGAAGCCAGCGTTCTCGAGGGTCAGGGTTAGCGGGATGGGGCTGGACCCGAAGGGTAGGCCGATGCACAAGAGCCTCGGTAACGTGATAGACCCGGAGCCCGTGCTCGAAAAGTACGGCGCCGACGTCTTCCGCTTCTGGGCGGCCGCGGCCGCCCGCGTCGGAGACGACTATAGGTTCTCGGAGCAGGTATTGGAGACGGGTAGACGCTTCGCAACAAAACTCTGGAATATCGCGAGGTTCATCTCGCAGTTCCCCGACCCGAGGCGCGAGGGCATAGAGTATAGGCTCAGGCCTCTCGACGAGGCGCTGCTGGCGGTGCTAGCGGAGACTGTGAGACGCGTCGACCGCGCGATGGGAGAGGAGCTGGACTTCCACGAGCCTATAAACGCGATATACGAGTTCACCTGGCACGTCTTCGCCGACCACTACATCGAGGCGGCGAAGGCGAGAGCGTACAACCGGAGCGGGAGGTGGAGCAGAGAGGAGCAGGCCGGAGCCTGGTACACACTACACTATACGCTGGACGCCGTGCTCAGGATGCTGGCCCCCATAATGC
>WAOO01000046.1 GCA_015521195.1 Pyrolobus sp.
GGCTATCAAGAGGATAGTCGAGGAGACCGGCGTGATACACGTGGTGGACCTTCTGCGGAGATGGCCCGCCGTCGTAAACGAGACTATGTACGTGAGGCTGCATGGGCTCGGCGGCAGGGAGGTAAACTACCGCTACAAGTACACGGACGAGGACCTCAGAGAGCTAGCCTCGAGGGTCTCGAGGCTCTGCAGCGAGGGCGCTAAGACCGTCTACGTTCTCTTCAACAACGTCTATATGTTCGACGATGGGAGGAGGTTCAGGGTTATAGCCAGGGAGGCTGGCCTCGAGGTGGTCTAGGGGGCTGTGAAGAGGCTCTACCAGCGTCGAGGCCGGGCGGCCAGTGAAGAGACCGACCACCGTCTGAGCCTCCCGACACCCTAACAATGGGGCCGGGTGGCGCCCGCTCTCCGGGTAGAGCCATTTGCCGGGCGTCCTAGACGACGTCTCGACCGTGGTTAGGCATCTGCGCATGCTCGTGGAGACCTATGCGCCTACCGGCGAGGAGGAGAAGCTGCACCCCATCCTGAAGGAGATTGTGGGTGAGCTGGGCGCAGAGTACGTGATAGACGATGTGGGCAACTTCTTTGTGAAGGGTGGCGGCGGAGGCGAGCCAAGGATACTCCTCGCTAGCCACCTTGACACCGTGCCGGGCAGGCTGCCGGTGAGAGTGGAGGGGACTATAGTCTGGGGGCGTGGCGCCGTCGACGCCCGGGCACCCCTCCTCGCGATGATATACGCGGCTGCCCTCTACAGGGGGCCTTGCACGGTGCTCGGCGGGGGCTTGGTCGCCGAGGAGGGTGACTCGAGGGGCGCCTGGAGGCTCGTGGAGAGGGGCGAGAGGTTCGACTATATCGTGATAGGCGAGCCGAGCGGCACCACCGGCATAGTGATAGGCTATAGGGGCTCAGCGCCCACGAGGGTCTCCTGCAGCGGGAGGGGTGGGCACGGCGCCAGCCCGTGGGAGGCGGACTCTGCCTTCGAGAAGCTCCTAGACTACTATACGGCGTTGAAGGCGAGGTGTGGAAGGGGCTTCAACGAGTATAGTGCGGCCGCGACGGTGGTCAGGGCGGGCGACTACCCGAACAAGCTCCCCGAGCACGCAGAGGCATACCTGGATGTAAGGGTGCCTCCGGGGAGGAGCGAGGAGGATGTGCGCGGCTTCCTCTCCCAGGGTCTCCCGGAGGGGTGCAGGGTTGAGCTCCTCGGGTTCACGCCGGGGGTTAGGGTTAAACCCAACGACCCGGTGCCAAGGGCGTTGATGCGCTCGATGCTACGGCTGGGCGTCAGGCCGAGGCTGCTCCTGAAGCACGGGACGAGCGACATGAACATCCTCTACCGTATAACTCGCAGCGTAGCCGCCTACGGCCCCGGCGACTCGAGACTATCCCACAGCACAGAGGAGCATGTCGACGCCCGCGACGTCCAGCTGGCCGTCAGGATACTCCTGGGTGCGCTCGACGAGCTCTGCAGGAGCCCCTAGCGTTAAACGGGGGAGCCGAGTGGGCGGTATGGGAGACTCGGTGTGGTCGATGTACCCACACGATGGTACAACATCGTCGCAGACCTCCCCGTACCCCTCCCGCCCCTCATAGACCCTCTCGGCTTCGACGAGGACTCCCGGATACAGCTCCTGGTCCGCATCCTCCCCTCCCGCCTGATAGACGAGGAGTACACGCTCTCAAGGTACCTCGAGATACCGGAGGAGGTGCGGGCGGCGTACAGGAAGGTCGGCAGGCCGACACCCCTCATCCGCGCAGAGGGCCTCGAGAAGGCTATCGGGGTGTATGGCCGCGTCCGCATCTACTACAAGTTCGAGGGGGCGCTTCCAACCGGCAGCCACAAGATAAACACGGCGATACCGCAGGTCTACTACGCGAAGCTGGATGGCGCCAGAGAGGTGGCCACCGAGACGGGCGCCGGCCAGTGGGGGCTCGCCGTTGCAACAGCCGCGGCGATACTCGGGATGAAGGCGACCATATTCATGACACGCTCCTCCTACCACAGTAAGCGCCAGAGGAGGCTCCTGATGCAGCTCCTCGGCGCCACCGTCCACCCCAGCCCAAGCACCGTGACCGAGGCGGGGAGGAGGGCGTTGAAGGAGAACCCCGACCATCCGGGCAGCCTCGGCCTCGCGATAACAGAGGCTGTGGAGTACGTGCTCAGCGGCGAGGCTAGGAGGTACGTCGCGGGCTCGGTCCTCGAGAGCGTGTTGACCCACCAGACGGTGATAGGCATGGAGGTGCTCCAGCAGCTCCCAGAGGAGCCAGACTACATGGTGGCCTGCGTAGGCGGCGGGAGCAACATGGGAGGCTTCACCTACCCAGCGCTAGGCATGAAGCTCCGCGGCGAAGGCTTCGAGAAGACAAGGTTCGTGGCCGCGGAGGCCGCAGCAGTCCCCAGGCTCTCCAAAGGCGAGTACCGCTACGACGGGCTTGACACTGGCCTGGTACTCCCACTCGCAAAGATGTACACGCTAGGCAAGGACTACGTGCCGCCCCCGATACACGCCGCAGGCCTAAGATACCACGGGGCAGCCCCCAGCCTCTCCCTGCTAAGGAAGCTCGGCTACATAGAAGCCAGAGCCTATCCACAGGAGGACGTCTACGAGGCTGGTAGGCTGTTCGCCCGCAGCGAGGGCATAATACCGGCGCCCGAGTCTACACACGCAATCAAAGCAGTGATAGACATCGCGAAGAAGGCGCCACGAGACACAGTCATAGCCTTCAATCTAAGCGGCAACGGCCTCCTAGACACAGACGCCTTCGAAAAGATAGAGTCAAGGATAGTATCCGGGAGGCTCCCGGAGCCCGATTAGATTAGCCTCACTTGAATGCCCTCCTTTCTAAACCATGCGCCGTAGTCGCGGTCCGCTCCCTGAATATGCACCTTTATCCAATAGGCTAGGAAGCCGAGCATATCCAACGATGATGCCGCCTCCCCACTACCACTCCTAAGCCTTGCCGCAAAATCTTCAACTTGTTTTACGAAATACATGTGCTGTTCTTGATGCTCCCGTGCCTTCGGATAGCCGTATTTCTCGAAGATTTTCTCTTCAGTCTTAAAGTGAAAGACCGTATATTCGCGGAGGAAGTTGAGAGCTTCGTATGCGTACCTAGAGTCATCCTCGAGCATCGCCCGGTAGAGGTTGTTGAATGTTCTTACCAGCTGCCTATGCTGCATGTCAATACCTCGAATATATACGGTGAAATCCTCATCTCTCCATTCAAGTAGTCTCTCCGGCAAGACAAGCACCTTGGAAACGACAGGTAGCTTCCTTGCAACCTCCCTGAAAACATCCTCGCCGAACACTATTTGCTCGCCTCTAACACCTCTAGCCGCCTTGACAACACCCTCATGCATCAACAGTTCGTATACAGTATCAGCCGTGTCGATGCGTATGATGCATGGTTTGCCTCTGCAAACATTAGCAACTTCTCTCATGTCGCTTAGCATTACGTGTCTAGGCTCAATGCCCAATAGTTTTGCAAACGCATCGGTTAGATATCTGAACCGCCTCATTCGAAACCCCTAACCGGTTGTAATCTAGACCGCCTTTTAATGTTTAAGGTGGACAAGGTAAAGTCAAAGTAAGTTATTACATCTAGACTCGTATAAGTCGGGCTGCAAAACCTCCGCCGCAGCGGGCTGTGTCGGGGTAGATGCGCTGCGTCTTCGGCTCTACGGGGCTCTTCTCGCCTATCCAGGGTGCAGCTTCTTCCAGCTCCGCGAGGCCCTCTTCAACCACCCTCTTCACTACCCCTTCGTTCTCCTCGCGTGTAAGCGTGCAAGTTGTGTATATCACGGTGCCTCCCTTCCGTGTCGCGAGGAGCGCTGCCTTCAGCCCCTCGTATTGTAGCCTGGCGAGCCTCTCTACTATCCTTGGGCCCGCCTGTTCGAGGAAGAGGCGTGTCTCCGGGCTATGTCCGATGCGGCCTATGCTGCTGCAATCCGGGTCTACTATTGCCGCGCCGACGCTCCTAACGGGCGGTCGTCTCGCATCACCTTCTATCAGCACCACTCGCGCCGACACACTCTGCCTCTCCAAGAGCATCTTCTCGTCGCGCAGCCTCCTCCTGGAGAGCTCGACGGCCACTACGGTGGCGCGGGGGCTCCTCCAGAGGACGTGGCCAGCCTTGCCGCCCGGCGCGCTGAACGAGTCGAGCACCACCCCCTCCACCGGGCCCAGCAGGTGGGCTGCCAGGGCTGCAGACCTATCCTGGATGTAGAAGATGCGGGGGTCCAGCCTCGTCACCGCACCGGGCTCCAAACTCTCCACCACCAGGACGTCGTCGAGGACGGGGTCGGGCCTGGCGTATACCCCGGCTTTCCTTGCAAGCTCGACCGCCTCGTTGACGTTAACCCGGGACCTGTTGAACCTGATGTACATTGGCGTGCCGCGGTTGAAGGCGGAGAGTATCGACTCGACACGGCTGGCATCGTGGAGCTCCAGCAGCTTCTCGACCACCCATCTGGGCACACTGTAGAGTATCGAGAGCCTCTCGGCAGGGTCCCTAACCCCTTCGACCGCATCGAGGGGGTCGACTCGCCGTAGGCAGCGGGCGACGCCGCCCAGGAACCTCTCGATGCGCTCCACGGCGACGTGGCTCCTGCGGAAGACGGCCTCATAGGCTGCCACTAGTGGCAGCCATCCTTCACGCCTACCACCCCTAACCGGGCCACGGTAGCCGCAGAGCCTCAGGAGGCGTACGAGGAGCCGGTAGTTGCGGAGGGTCCCCAGGCAGAGGGCGTGTAGGAGGCCGCGCGGAGACCTAAACCTCCTAGACTCTAGCACGGCGCGCAGCGAACGAAAACTCCTCTCCACAGCCGCCAGCACATCCGCACACTCGACCTCAACGTCGACCATTCACTGCTTCCCCTGCCCACCCTGAGCCATCCTAGCCTTCGCCAGCTCCTCGGCCTTCTTCTGCAGCTCGGGTGGAGCCATGATAGGCTCCTCTTTCACGACAAAGTCCTTGCGCAACGGGTGGACGTTGTCAGGCCAGTCGGGGGGCAGGAGGAGGTGCCTATGGAGCCCCTCGTGCCCCTCAAACTCTATGCCGAACATCTCCCAGTTCTCCCTCTCCTGCCAGACCAGGCTAGGCCACACATCCAGGAGGCTAGGCACGCGGGGCTCGCCCCGAGGCACCCTGGTGACAAGCTCTACGAGGACGCCGGGGTTATCGTAGGACTCTGCGACGTAGATGAGTTCGAACCTTCCCTCCTTCAACCGGTCTACGACCGTCAGGCTCGCGACGTGGTCGAAGCCCATGCTGGCTATCCTCTCGGCAGCCTCCCTTAGCCTCGAAACCTCAACCTCTACTCGCACAACACCCTCCCTGACGCTAACCCTGCCGAGGCCTTGGAGCGCGGCCGCAACCTCCTCCGCCTTCATTAAAACCAGGCCCAGGCGCGGGGTGGGAGATACGCTGGAAAAAAGAGGCTTACTTGACCTCTACGTGGATGATGCTGACCGGGCAGCTGTTAGCAGCGTTCTCGACGCACTCCTTGAGGTTGTCGGGAACCTCGCCGGTGCTCGGGTCGTTCGGGTCCACCCTATACTCGGCCTTGATGGACGCCTTGCCGTCGTTCGGGTCCATCTCGAAGACGTCTGGGCATAGGCTCACGCACACCATGTCGGCGATGCACTGCTCGCGGTCGATCTTCACGCGTACGGGCATATCGCCGCACCCCGGCGGGTTGGGTGCACCGCTTCTCCTAGGATAAGAGGATAGCTTCTGCCTGGTCAACGGCTATCACCTTGCGTTGTCTTCGAACACAACCAGATGTAATGCCACGGGTCAATACATAACCGAGTTACAACTTGTCGGAGGTTGCCTCGGTAAATACGTTGGAATAAAGCTTATAAATGTAGTAGAACGCCGCATATACGGGGTGCGGAGAGATGCTCGACATTAGGAGCCTAATGATCCTCTCCACTGCCGCGATACTCACCATGATGGTCATGGGCATGGCTCTGATGAACGTGGGTAGCGTAACCGGAGCCCAGGGCCTGGTAGTACAGTCGTTCAACCACCGCGAGATCGTGGTGAGGCTTAGTGCAACCGGCCCAGCGTGGCTCGAGAAGGTCGAGGTTAACGGGTTGACGGTGTGGAAGGGTAGACTGGCTATCACGCCCTCGAACCCGGTCATCCTGATCGAGAGCATCGGGTCGGTTAGGACCTTCCACAGTGTGAGCGGCGCCGTAGCCTATGCGACCAAGGGTAATAGGGTTGCGTTCCCGGGCAGGCCGTTGCCGAACACCAGCCTCTACCTGGTGAAGCTCTACTTCAGCGACGGGACGGTAGTCTCCCTGACGCTCCGCGCGCCCAGCTAACCTCTACAC
>WAOO01000047.1 GCA_015521195.1 Pyrolobus sp.
CGCCTGGAGGGCGTGGAGGGGTGAAGCGGCGAGCCTCGTGGGTATCAGGGTGTAGCCTCGCTTCATGAGCCTATCTAGCCCCTCGGGGTCGAGGGGCGGGAGTATGGCGTAGCAGAGGGTCTCGTCATGTAGCCTGGTGCAGGCGTAGCAGCCTCTCCGCTGCACGAGGGTCTACACCCGCTATCCTCGCCGCCTCCTCCAAGCTCATACCCTTCTCCTCCACAAGCTCCCTGACAGCCTCCATCCTCTCCCACGGGAAGATAATCCAGGCGTCGGTGACCTCCCCGTAATAGTCGGGCTGGAGCATCGACCATGGTTTTAGGTAGAGGGTTGCGGTCTTCACCTCCTCCGGGCCGTGCATCGAGATGTAGCTGGTGGCTGCGGCGAGAGTCTTGCCCGTGTCGGCCACGTCGTCGACGAGCAGTACTCGGAGCCCCTGCACCTTCTCGACGAGAGGCTGGGTCACCACGGGCTCCTCGCGTCTAACGCCTATACCCGCGTAGAACTTGACCTCGATGAAGGCGAGCCTCTCGACCCCGAGGTAGTCGGCCACCAGCTTGGCCGCCACCGCACCCCCGCGCAGAACCCCGACCACCACGTCCGGGCGGTAGCCGTCGCCGAGGACCTCCTCGGCAACCTCCATGGCGAGCTCCTCGACATCATCCCAGCTTGGCACCAGGAACTTGGTTACGCGGGACACGAGCCCCCCGCGCCACGGATACCCACAAGAGCATATAACATTGAGAGAGTGTCACCTCGTGACTATCTCGACGCCGAGCGCCCTAGCCGCCTCCCTAGCCCTCTCATCCGCGTAACACGTGACCATTAGCATCTTGAGCTTCTTCGGCTTCACGACCTCACGGTAGAGCCTACACTTCTCGACGAAAACCCGGACATCGCCAGCGCTCACGCTAGACTTGACCTCAACCAGGTAGTGGGTATCTTCCTTCACGACGACGTCTATCTCGACGAGGGCAGGGTACCCGAAGACGCGCCCCTCACGGTCGAAATACTCCCACTTCCCCACCCGCGCAACCCCGAGATACTCCTGGAGGAACCTCTTCAAACCCTCCCTGAAAGCCTCCTCAGCATAGATTCCCCAACGAGCGCCAAGAGCATTCAGCTTATCCTCAAACCTATCCATCCTCTCTTCGAGCGTCTTTACCGCCTCCCATAGCTTCGCCACCTGCTCCTGTAGTGTCTTTACCGCTTCCCAGAGCTTGACGACTTGCTCCTGTAGGTTCTTCACCTGCTCCTGCAGCCTAACCATCTGCTCTTCTAGCCTCGCGACCCTCTCCTCTAGCTTCAACATCCTCTCCTCGAGCCTATCCATCCTCTCCAGGAGCTCCAACAGCCCAAGCTCCGCTGCAGCAGCCCTCCGGAACACAGGGTCACTCCTCAACAACTCCAACAACAAACGCTTCAGGGCCTCCGAGTCCATGCTGTTGGTGCTCATCTTTCGCCAGCTCCCCTCTCTTTAAAGACCGGGGAGGTGAGGCTGCATTAACCGTTTGCGTCTGGGAAACCCTCTAGGTTCTCCTGGGGGCTCGGCCGCCTCTTTTTAGGTGTTGGTTTTGCGGTGTTGTGCTTCGCGGGGGTCGGGTGTGGAGGCTGGCAGGGTTATACCCGTGATGCACGACGTGTCTAGCGCGCAGAGGCTTGTGGATGCGGCTAGGACTGTCTACGCGCTGGGTTTCAGGGTGTTTGTTGCTACCAGGGTGTATGGTGCTGCCGCGCAGAACGGGGTGCCGGAGGCTATGAGGCTCGCTTTGAGGATGGGGAGGAGCTTCGTCGTGCTCCCCGAGCTGCGGGACGCTGTTGAGCTCTTCGCCCCGGAGACGGTACTGATAGTCTCGAGGGACTATGGGGAGCCGGTGGCGCTCGACGGCCTGAGGGGGCTGGCCAAGGGGAGGACTATGATAGTCGTGGGGGGCGGCGAGCCTGGGGTGAGCAAGGGTGACGCTGCTGCAGGTAAACCAGTCTACTTTGAGGGTGTCTCGGCGAGGATGAGTCCGGTGGCGGAGCTAGCCCTCGCCCTCTACGCTCTCCGGGGGCTCGGAGAGGAGGCCAGCGAGGCGGGCGACCCTGAGGGCTCTGGAGACGCTCCTGCCTCCGACGCCTAGCCTCCTCCCTATCTCGGAGGGCCGCGCCCCCGGCTCCTCGAGATAGGCTTCGACCACCCTCTCGACGAGGTACCTTGGGAGCACCCAGCCGGACGCCCTCCTCCTCGACACTTTCACGTACACGTAGTGGGAGCCCGTGTAGGCGAGGTAGACCCCGCCCCTCCTCACCACCCTCTCGAAG
>WAOO01000048.1 GCA_015521195.1 Pyrolobus sp.
CAGCAGGCTCCTCGTGAAAGCGTAGAAGAGGAAGAGGTCTAGCGCGAAGCTGATGACCGCGACGCTGCCGGCTCCGACCTGGTATATGAGCGGTATGTGCGGCAGTATGAAGACGAGCCACCAGGCCAGCGCAGCGGTTACGGTCACCCATAGGAATACGGCTGGCGCCAGCACCGTGGCGGCGGTCTTGCCGCGGACGCCTAGCACTATGTAGACCCATAGGGCGCTCGTCATGAGGGCGAGGGCGGCGAGCAGCTGGTTGGTGCCTGCGAACGCGGGCCACACTATCCTCCAGGCTGGTATACCGCCGATGGTCTGCACTGCCATCACTCCGCCGAGGATTATCGATATCGCTGACGCCACCCACCTGTTGGTCACCACCCTGTATAGGCCGCGGTTCCTCTCCGCTAGGAAGTCGAACATCTCGGTCCACGCGAACCTAGCCAGCCTGTTAGCCGTGTCGAGCGTCGTCAGCACGAAGGTCGTGAGGGCTATGGCTGCGAAGAGCTCAGCACCCTTCATTATAACGGCCTGCGGGAGCCCCAGCCTGGCGAAGGCATCGCCGAAGAGGATGCCGTAGCCCACCACGAACCTGCCCAGAGCCTTGTTGATATGATGCTCGACTATGAAGGGCCACGCGTAGGCGATAGGAGCTATGACGGCGAAGGTCGAGACCGCGCCCTCGGTCAGCATGCCGCCGTAGCCGACTAGGAGTGCGTCAAGCTCGTTTGCGAGCTGTTTGCTCGTCGTGCCGCTCGCGACTATACTGTGGAAGCCGCTTAGGGAGCCACAGGCTATTATCAGGACGATGCTTGGCCAGAAGGGGGCGAGCTTCGCCTTCGCTATCGCACCGACCCCTCCTATGGTCGCGGCTGGCGCGACCAGCGTTATGATTGCGGGCTGCTTTATCGGGAAGTCGAGGGCCAGTAGGCCTGCAACCACGGAGGCCGCTACAAACGCCCATAGGAGGTAGGCGTTGAGGTAGTCGCGCGGCTGCAGCAGGTACCAGACTGGCAGCGCGGCTGCGATGAAGCTGTAGAGCATCAGAGCGTAGACCCACGTCTTGTAGGTTAGGTAGAGCGGTACGAAGTAGCTGTAGATGAAGCCCCCGACGGCCAGCAGCACTGCGACGAGAGTAGCCTTCCTGACCCCGACGCCAGCCCTGTACATCATGTAGCCGAGGAGGAGGGCTATCGGCATGTAGATTATCGCCTTGGTAGCCGAGTTCGGGTTTACCGCGGCGTAGACGATGGCGGCCACGCTGAGGAAGGCGGCAAGGACTAGCAGCAGGGCGCCCCAGACGTAGACGAGGAACGCGTACCTAGCCCTCCTGCCCATCACACCCTCGGCGACACTCATTATCGATATGCCGCCGTGCCTAACGCTCGCCATCAGCGCCAGGTAGTCGTGGACAGCGCCTATGAACACGTTCCCGAATATCACCCAGAGTAGGGGCAGGAACCAGCCGTAGACAGCCGCGATTGCAGGACCCACTATGGGACCCGCGCCAGCTATGCTCGCAAAGTGGTGGCCGAAGAGCACCCACTTGTTAGCCGGGACGTAGTCGACGCCATCGTACTTGGTCCAGGCCGGGGTCTTCCTAGACGCGTCCGCCTTCACTATCCTGTTCTGCATGACACCCCTGCCGTAGAAGTAGTAGGCTATCAGGTAGGCGGCGAGAGTCGGGAGGATGATTACTGCGATGGGTATGTAGGACACGGCTATCACCTCCTCCCGGCGGGCTTCACGAGCCTAACCGTTGCCGGCTTCTCGCCGAAGGCCAGCCAGGGGCCGACTAGGAGACCCATCCAGGCGAGCACCACGCCAGCCGCCAGCGGCGTGTCCACCGGCGCTACCTTCGCCTCCTTGCCAGCCTCCGCCTTCAGCCTGGCGAGGGTCTGCGCATCGCACGCCGTCCCGAGGAGCCTCTTGCCAGCATAGACCTTGGCGCACCCTATCATCCCGTGCGCCGCGCCGTAGTAGAAGGCGTAGGCTAGGTAGAGGAGGGATGCTAGCGTCACCAGTATACCCAGCGCCTTCCTCGCTCCCACTATGGGCCCACCCTGCGGCGACCGGAACCCAGGGTATTAAAAGAGTGCTTGCGGTTTAGTTGGATGGGCGTAGATTGAACCCGTTTGCGAAACTCGCGCGTCTACTCCGAGATGCGCTGCAAGGGCTGGCTGTAGCCGCGAGAGACCAGGCTGTCGAGGCGATAGAGCTTGAAGCCAGGGAGCTCGAGACCCTCTTCTATACGCTGCTCCTCGCACCCCTCGTCGGCGTGCCGCTCGCACCTCTAGGGGCGGCGCTCGAAGCCGCCGAGGCTATAGGAGAGGAGCTCCCAGCCGCGGTTAACAGGGCGGCCCTCTGGGCGGATGCCCTCGCAGACTACTTCTCAAGCCTGGGAGGCGAATGGTGAGCGCAGTATGAGCGTCTGTAGCGTTGTAAGGGAGTCTTTCCGCAGTGTGAACCTGGTGTACGGTAAGGGCGGCGTCGGGAAGACTACATTCGCGCTTCTATCCGGCCTCTGCCTCGCGAGGGCTGGCAGGAGGGTTCTCATAGTCTCGATGGACCCTGCTAAACACCTCCCCGGCTACGCGGACTGCGACTGTGTCAACCGCACGGTCTGCATCCAAGGGGATAGGCTCTGCCTAGAGCAGTACGACGTCGAGGAGGATGCTAGGAGGCTGGGGGAGGAGTACGCCACGCTCCTAAGGAGGATATCGGCGAGGCTGACCGTCTTCAACCTGGACAACCTCGTCGAGGTTGTGATGGATGCGCCGGGTTTGGAGGAGGAGGCGTACCTGCGGAGGCTGATGAGGGTCTATGAGGAGGCGGAGAGATACGACCATGTGATAGTCGATATGCCTCCGACCGGCGTAGCCCTCCGTATTGTCAGGCTGCCGCGCCTCTACACGGTGTGGCTCGACGCCCTGATAGGCGTTAGGGAGAGGCTCGCGGAGGCCAGGGCGATGCTCGCAAGGGTCGCGGGGGGCGACTACAGCGACCCTGTTCTAGAGAAGCTGCGGGCGCTGAGAAGCCGCTACCACCGCGTCTACGAGGAGGTTAGGAGCAACTCTACAACGCTCCACATTGGCGTCGCAACCCCCGAGCCGCTCCCCGTGCAGGAGGTCGAGATGGTGGCAAGGACCCTCTCGGCGCTCGGGGCTGGCCTAGGGCTAGCGGTGCTCAACCGTGTGCTGCCCGACGAGCTGGCTGAGGAGCTGAGGGTTGTGGAGCAGCAGAGGGTTGCGAGGTCGAGGCTTGGAGGGGTTGCGGAGGTGCTGGTGGAGGTGCCGTACCTCGGGAGGCCTACAAAGAGCCTCGCGGACGTGGAGGAGCTGTTGAGGCTGGCTGGCTAGTAGTTCCTCCAGGCCCTCCTGTACACCCATTCGACGTCCTTGGCGGTCACGGGCCTCGGGTTGAGGGCTAGCAGCGCCTTCTGCTTCAATGTCTCGACGGCCATCGCCGGTATATCCTTCGGGTCTACGCCGACCGCCTCGAGGCCAGGGGTGAAGCCTACGTCGCGCTGAAGCTCCCTGATCTTATCCGCTGCCCACTTGGCGCCCTCGGGGCAGCAGTAGCAGGGCGGCTTCTCGCCGGAGAGCAGCACGCCTATCCTCGTAGCCTTGCAGTAGTCGGCGGGCGCGTTGAACTCGAGGACTGCCGGCAGCAGTATGCCTACGGCCTCCCCGTGCGTCACCTCGTAGCGGCCTCCGAGCGGGTAGCTGGCCGCGTGGGCCAGGCTGGTGCCAGCGTTGCCGAAGGCTAGGCCGGCGATGTTGGCGGCTAGGAGCATTCCGGCGCGGGCCTCGATGTCTGTCTGGCCCTGGTAGGCGGCCCTCTTGAGATACCTGCCTATCAGCTCTATCGCGCGCTCGGCGAGGGCGTCGGTCACGGGGTTGGAGCCGTGGTAGACGGGTCTCTCCGCCGGGCTCCTTGGCCTCGGCCTGGCGTAGAACGGTATGGCCATGTAGGATTCTACGGCGTGGGTCAGCGCGTCGAACGCGGTGTCGACGGTCACCTTCTTGGGCATCGTTAGGGTGAGCTCCGGGTCTAGGAGGGCCAGGTAGGGCCTAAGGGCGTCGCTCCGTATACCCACCTTGACCTTGAGGTCGGGGAGGGTTACGACGGCTACGCTTGTCACCTCGCTGCCGGTGCCAGCGGTCGTAGGCACCGCTATCAGGGGCTTGATGGGGCCCGGCACCGGCCTGCCAGCCCCGTAGGGCGGCGCGACATAGTCCCTCACCCTGCCGCCGTACCTCTCGAGGACCGCCGCTACCTTGGCAGCGTCTATCACCGAGCCGCCGCCGATAGCGACTATCACGTCGGGCTCAAACTTCTTCATAGCGTCCGCCAGGGCCTCTACGTTGGCGTCGCTAGGCTCAGGCTCGACCTCCGAGAAGACCTCTAGGCTGGCGTCCTCTGGGAGGAGCTTGCCGACGCGCTCGACGATACCCCTCCTAACCCACCCCCTCGTCGTCACCAGGAACACCTTCTTGGCGCCGAGCGCCTCTATCTCGTAGCCTAGCTCGTTGAGCGAACCCACCCCGAACTTGACACGGGGCGCTCTGAACTCGAAGACGTTGTCCGCGTAGGGGGTCGGCGGGAGGAACAAGGCCCTTCTCCGCCTGCAGCACGAGACCCCAGGACTAAAACGCTCGGCTGGCTTGCGCCGCGCTAGGGGTAGCGTGGAGAGGCTGGAGACCAAGCCCTTCTACCAGATACAGGCTATGATGCTGGACGGTGAGGTTGAGCCGTCGGAGTACGTCGCTAGGGTGTACGAGGCTGTCGAGAGGAGCAGATGTCTAAACGCGTACATCACCCTTAGGCCTAGGGAGGAGGTTGAGAGGGAGGTCGTCGAGGCGGTTAGGAGGCTGGGGAGGGGCGAGAGGCTCCCGCTGGCCGGGATGCTGCTAGCCGTGAAGGACAACATCGTCGTCGAGGGGCTTCCCGCCACCTGCGCCTCGAGGATGCTCGAGGAGTACCACCCTCCCTACACCGCGACCGCCGTCGAGAGGCTTGTGAAGGCGGGTGCAGTTGTGATAGGCAAGACCAACATGGACGAGTTCGCGATGGGGTCTACGAGCGAGCTCAGCGCCTACGGGCCGGTGAGAAACCCGTGGAGCCCGGAGCACGTCCCGGGGGGCAGCAGCGGGGGGAGCGCGGTCGCTGTGGCGGTTGGCGCCGCCTCAGCCGCCCTCGGGAGCGACACTGGAGGCAGCATTAGGATGCCTGCGGCGTGGACCGGGGTCTATGGGCTCAAGCCGACATACGGGCTGGTGTCGAGGTACGGCCTGATAGCCTATGCTGATAGCCTCGAGCAGATTGGGCCTATGGCCCGTCACCCCCGCGACCTAGCGCTGCTCATGGAGGCTATGGCGGGTTTCGACCCGAGGGACTCCACCAGCCTCCGGGTGAGAGGCTGGGATGCGCTCGAGAGGAGGCCGGTTAGGCCGAGGGTGGCGCTCCTCCGTGAGCTCGTCGAGCACCCGGGTGTCGACGAGAGGGTCGCCAAGCTGACCAGGCAGGTGTTGAACAGGATGGCTGAGCTGGGGTGGAGCGTCGGGGAGGTCAGCCTCGGGGACTCGAAGCTCCTGGACCTCGCCCTGAAGGCATACTATATCATCGCTATGAGCGAGGCCAGCAGCAACCTCGCGAGGTACACTGGGCTCCTGTATGGGCCGAGGGGGAGGAGGATAGTCGAGGGCGTCTCGTGGGCAAGGTGGTTCTCGGAGGTTAGGAGGGCGTTCGGCTGGGAGGTGAAGAGGAGGATATTCATGGGCGCCTTCGCCCTGAGCGCCGGATACCGCAGCGACCTCTACGAGAAGGCGTTGGCGGTCAGGAGGCTCGTGAGGGATGCCCTACTCCGCCTCCTGAAGGGCTGGGACGCCCTGCTCCTCCCGGCTGTGGTCTCGCCGCCGCCCCGCATAGGGGAGGCTACCCGCGACCCTGTGGCGATGTACGCGCTCGACCTTGCAACCGTGCTGGCGAACCTGGCGGGCCTCCCGGCGCTAGCGATGCCGGCTGGCCTGGTGGACGGGCTGCCCGTCGGAGTCCAGCTTGTCTCGAGGCACCTGGGCGACCGTATCATCGTTGAGATGGCGGTAGAGTTAGAGGACGTGTTCCACCTCTACCGCGAGCCCCCGGTGGACCCGTGTGGAGGCGGGCGAGGAGCGGGACCCTCTGGCGGTGATAGACAGGGTGATGGCGAGGCTGGAGGAGCTCGAGAGGCTCGTGCCTAGGCTTGACAAGCTGCTGGAGGAGTGCGGGCAGGGCAAGGGGATAGGCTTCCAGGTGTACAGGTTGACTGTCGAGATGGAGGAGCTGATGCGGCTCCTACGGCGCCTCGTGTTCGAGGAGTGCGGGGGCTCCGCAGCGGCTGGGCCTCGTCACCAGCCTCAGCGGTAATACCAGTCTTCACCGCCCCGCGTGAAGGCGGAGCACATACGGTCTATTCTAAAACCCTCCTCGGGGTCAACCCGCACGGTGCAGCTTATGGGCTACCAGCTCCCAAGGGCCTTCATCACGACGGTCGTCGGCAGCTACCCGAAGATGCCCGAGGCCGAGGAGGCGATAAAGAGGAGGAAGAGAGGCGAGATTAGCGAGGAGGAGTTCCACAGGCTCGTCCAGCCCGCGATAAGGAAGGTTGTCGAGGACCAGCTCGAGGCGGGCGTCGATATAATCAGTGATGGTGAGCAGGCGCGCGACGACATGGTGGTCTACTTCGCGGAGAGGATTCGCGGGTATCAGGGCGGCGAGTGGGTCAGGATATTCGACAACGTGTACTTCAGGAAGCCGGTTATAGTCGGGAGGCTGGAGTACGTGGCGCCCATGGCGGTCCCCGACTGGGAGTATGCAGTCAGCGTGGCGCAGGGGCATCCGGTCAAAGCGATACTCACCGGCCCCTACACGATGGCCGATTGGAGCTTCGACCTCCACTACGGCGACCGTAGAGAGCTGGTGCTCGAG
>WAOO01000049.1 GCA_015521195.1 Pyrolobus sp.
AGGGGGTCACCACGGCCTATGCGGCGGTTACCGGGTCTCCTGGCGCTCGTTTAGAATGTTGGCGGGAATTAGGACTGCCTTGTACGTCCTCTTCTTCACCTTCACTGTCTTGTATTGCGCCTCTACACCAGCGGTCTTCAGGCTGCCGTATAGCTCGGCTAAGCCTCTATACCCGAGCCATCTCGCAGCCTCGTTGGTGAGTGCAATGTAGCCTCCCTTCTCGAAGGCCAACCCTTCCCTGATCAGCCTGGGTAGCTCCTCCCTGAGCCTCTCGAGGATCGGCTTCTCTCTGGCCCTAGCCTCGGTCTCCTCTTCCTCCCGAACCTCCTCGCCTTCACCCTCTGCTCCAACCGCGGTTGGAACCACCCTAACCTCGACGCTCCCGAGGAGCTCGGCCAAGAGGTCCGGATCTGCTCTCAGCGCCGCGGCAACCTGGTTCAACCGCGGTTGGATAACCCTAGGCCTCCCGTGCACAACGTCAGCGTCACGATCAACAATGATAATCAGCCTACTGCAGCCTACCCTGACGCAGCGCTTGAGGAGCTTCAGGGTATACTCGTGGGTCATGTGCCTCTCTGGGTCGGAGACAACCTCGATGCAGATGGCCTCACCCCAGTGCTCATCGTCCAGGGGCTTCAGGGCGATGACGTCGGGCCTATCCTCGCCGCCCGTCTTATCCACGGCCACGTAGTAGCCCTTCTCGGCGAGCTCGGCTGCAACCTCCTCGATGACCCTCCGGTGCCACTCGCCGCCGTGCCTCGTCGAGAAGTCCAGCAGCTCACCGCCCTTAGAGGTGAGGGTAAGCTCCTCTCCCTTCAGGTCTAGGAGACCCCTCTGCCTCAACGACTCCACGACCTGAGCTGCCTTCACCAGTCCAAGCTCGTCGGCAAGCCTACCCAGGGTCAAGCTGCCCCTCTTGACCTGAACAAGGATCCTCCACTCTAGGGGAGACACCGGAGCCTCGATGCTAACCTTCTCCGTCGACACAGGCGCACCGTACCTTTCGAGACTCTCATCGATCCTAGACCTGACGACGGGATCGTCTAGGTAAGGGTTGCCCTTGCCGAGCTCGACGGGGATGTAGGGCGCCCTGAGGGTGAATGGTCGTAGAGTGGTCTTCCCGACTCTTATCCTCGCTAGGAAGGTGTAGTCGGGGAGGTTGATCAGGTCGTGGTCGGTGGCGTAGGGCTCGTATAGCTTCCTGAGCTCCTTGGCCGAGACTAGGCCAACCTGGAAGGTGAACACGTGCTTGGCAAGCTCGTAGAGCGCCGCGCGCAGCCTCTCAGGGAGCTGCCGAGGATACTGGGTCATGGCGACTAGGAACACCCTGAACTTCCGCGTCTCAGCCATCATCTGCGCTATGAGGCGGGCTAACGCCGGCGACACGAAGTTGTGAAGCTCATCGACGAACACGAAGGCCGTGGGCCTCTCCTCCTCCCCGCGCTCGCCGCGGGCGTAGGCGGCGGCGAATATCCTCGAGAGTATCAGGGAGCCGAAGAAGTTGAGGCTCTCGGTGCCCTTGAGAGCCCCCATGTTAACGACGATAATGTAGCCATTGTCGAGAGCCTCGCCGAGGTCTATTGTCGAGCGCTTAGCCTCCACGAACGGCCTTATCAACGGGTCGAGGATGAACTTGCCAAGCTTGTTGAGGACCGACTGGACGGCGTCGGGGGCCTTCCTGAGGAGGGCTGGGTACTGCTCCTCCCAGAACTCCGCCACCTCATCGTCCTCAACATACTCCAGGAACTTTGCGCGAGTCTCCTCGTCCACGAAGACGCGGTAGACGTCGACTAGGCTGTAGGAGCCTGGCGGCGCGCTGAGCACAAGCTTAACCGCCATGCGCATAAGGTGCTCGGTGCGTGGCCCCCAGAACCTCTGGAAGTATGCCGCGACGGCCCCCAGGAAGCTCTCCTGGAGCTTGTCGCGCTCGCCTGGCGTCCGGTATTCGAGGAAGTTGATCTTAACCACCCTCCCATAGTACTCGACCGTGCGCGGGTCGATGTAGACGAGTCTCTCGACGCACTCCTCGGGCAGAGATTTAATCAGCTTGAGCGCGTCGTCGCCGTTAGGATCGATGTAGACTATCGATGTTCTACCGCAGCCTTCGGCGGCCAGCAGCGAGAGCATGAGGTAGCGCGCGTAGGATGACTTGCCGGCGCCGGTCGTCCCGAAGATGGCCTTGTGTGCACGCGAGAACTCGGGGACAGGCAGCCCGTAGGCGGTATCCTCGAAGAGTCCGAGGGGTACGACGCGCCTGCCGCCCACGAGCCTCCTGAGATCCTCGAAGCTGAGCTCATCCGGAAGCCTCCCTATCTTCACTAGCTCCGGCGGGGGCTCCAGCACGGCGATGCCAAGCCTAACCGGGAGGCTCGGCACGGGCCTCGGCACGTTGACGATGGCCGCCAGCTCCTTGGGTGTCAGCACCGGCAGCCGCTTATCCCTGAAGAGGAGCCCGAGGTGCTCCACCTCCCTCCGCAGGATCCTCTCGAGGATCTTCCCGTCGAGCCGCCTCACCCTACACACTATGTTATTGTAGTGGAACTGGTGGAGGGCCTCACAGACGCGCTCAACCTTACCCCTCTCCTCCGCCACTATCCTAACCGCGACGGCGTAGAGACGGTGCATGAGCTTGGCCTCTGCCTGCTTAACCTCCTCGTTCTCGACGGGCAGCAGATGCCGCTGCAACGCGTAGTACTGGCGGCGCATCATCTCGTCATAGGGCGAGTAGCTGGGGTCTATCAGGTCCAGCAGCTCCCTGACAAGCATCTTCGCGGTCGACTCTCCGCCCCCGCGCCTCTTCCGATACACCCACTCCGCGATCACGCTCTTGGCGCGATGCTCCTCCTCCCAGCATATCTGTGCGAACACCCCGGGCTCCACCGCGTCGATCCAGAGCGCGGCCGGGTTGACGCTCAGTGGCCTCTTCTCGGTGTGCCTGAAGAGCGGGTGGTAGAAGCCCCTCTCGAGCCTCCCGACGCCAACCCATCCACGCCTAGGCGGCTCCGGGGCGCCCGAAGCCTCGACGACAACAAGCCTACCCTCGAAGAGATCCTGCAGAGCCTTCTTCACGCCGCCAGCCTCAGCCTCATCCACCAGCAGGTATAGGCGGAGATGCCTACCGTCATGCACCACCTCGAAGCAGCCCCAACGAAGCCGAGCGAGAAGATGCTCCAGGGCGAGAGGCTCTGGGTCGAGCTCCGGGTGTGGGAGGAGCTCCAGAACCCTGAACCTCCAACGCGCTCCACGCCCGCCCAACCCCCATACCCAAGCTAGCCGCCGACACCCGGCAGTGGCGTCGGTCAGACGCGGGCATAGCGTAACGGGTTCCAACCGCGGTTGGAACAGTCCCTGGAGGCTGGTGCCGGGT
>WAOO01000050.1 GCA_015521195.1 Pyrolobus sp.
CTCCTCATAGGATACTTCACCAAGTATGGCGATGGAGCTGCAGATTTCCTGCCCATCGCGGTGTTGTACAAGAGTCAGGTTAGGAGGCTGGCGAGGCACCTGGGTGTGCCGGAGCGCATAGCCTTCAAGCCAAGTGCTCCACGCCTATGGGAGGGGCACCTGGCGGAGAAGGAGCTTGGAGTGCGCTACGACGACGTGGATAAGGCGTTGTTCGCGATGGTGGACCTGGGGCTTACGCCGATGAAGGCGGCTAGGGTCACCGGCGTCGGCGAGGCTGTCGTGGAGAGGGTTGAGGAGCTGATGAAAAGTGCTAGGCATAAGCTGATTCCGCTGCCCATGCCCAGCCTCGAGCTGGTATACTCGGCGTGGAGGGGGCTAGAGAGGGCCAAGAAACTCCTAGAGGGTACACGTTGAACGCGTCATCTCAGCATCTTTGAGAGCCAGTATCGCAGTGCATCCGCGTGCCACTTGAACCCCTCCGCTTCTGCGAGTGCAGCGGCAGCCTCGACGAGCATCGGGTGGGTCGCGTGGCCCTTGACCACCGTCTTTACCTTGAGGAAGTCTAGTGGGGTTAATCCGCCACGTATCCTTGCATATCCTCCGGTGGGCAGCACGTGGCTCGGGCCAGCCGCATAGTCTGTGAAGGCTGTCGGAACCCTGATTGAAACTAGGCCTGCGTTCCGGACTCTCCTAGCTATCTGCTCCGCATTCTCAGCGTCTATGTAGAGGTGTTCGGGTGCAAACTCCTCGACTATCCTAAGCCCCCTCTCCAGCGTGTCAACCTCTACTATCACCGCGCGGCCCATGTTCTCGGCTTTTACGTGCTTCTCTAGCATCATCTTAGTGGCTTCCGCTATCCAAGGCGAGTTTGTGACGAGGAGGCCTATCGAGAGAGGGCCGTGCTCCAGCTGCGATAGTAGCTCGTACACCACAGCCTTCACGTCGGCGTTTCCATCCGCTATCACCGCGACCTCGCTGGGGCCAGCAACCATGTCGATGCCGACCCGGTGCGAGACTAGGAGTTTCGCCGCCTCGACGTACGGGCTGCCTGGCCCCACTATCTTGTCAACAGGGTCGAGGACCCCGCGGAGCCCATAGGCCAGCGCTGCAATCGCCTGAGCACCTCCAGCCACGAGTATCTCGTCAGCACCGGCTAGGACTGCAGCAGCAACGACGAGCGGGTTGGGCAGCCCCGCGTCTTCACCCTCGCGCACAGGCGGCGTCGCGACGACAACGCGTTCGACGCCGGCCACCTTAGCGGGTATGACGGTCATGAGTGCTGAGGAGGGGTAGGGATGCTGCCCGCCGGGGACGTAGGCCCCCACGCTCTTCAGGGGCTCTGCCGACACGCGGAACTCTAGGCCCATTCGGGTGAAGCCAGCCGAGTTAGCGTACTCCTCTAACAGCCTCGAGTGGAAAGCGTAGAGGTTCTCCACAGCCTTCCTCAGGGACTCCAATACACGCGCCTCGACCTTCTTGACAAGGCTCCAAGCCTCCATAGACTCGAGGACCACGAACTTGGGCTCAACCCCGTCAAACCTCCTACTATACTCTTTGAGCGCCTCGAGACCCTTCTCGGCTACATCACGCACTATCGGCGCAACCTTCTCGACATACTCTTCTATCCTATAGGGCCTTTCGAGGAGCTTGGGGAGCCTCGGGTCGTCAAACCTTGTTACTATAACCTCGCCCATTATGCACCCTTGCTGCCCGGGGTGCATGGAGCGTAAAAACGCCTCATCATTTCGCGGTTGAGGCACGTAGCCTCCTTGCCCACTTTTCTAGCACGAGGCACGCACATAGGCTGCCACACATAGTGCAGGAGGGTAGCTGTTTGCCGAACTGGTTGTATATGCTCCAGGCGCGCTCCGGGTCGAGGCTAGAGTCTATCATCTTCTTCCAGTCTAGCCTTGCCCTAGCCTCTGCTATCATCCTATCCCAGCTGGCAGCCTTCTCTCCAAGCTTCACGATGTCGGCCGCGTGTGCGGCGATTTTCGCGGCTATCAGCCCCTCTTTGACCTGCTCCGGTGTGGGCAGCGAGAGGTGCTCGGCTGGTGTGACGTAGCAGATGAAGTCCGCGCCGGCCGCAGCAGCTATGGCCGCGCCTATGGCGGACGTTATGTGGTCGTAGCCGGGTGCGATGTCTGTTACGATGGGGCCTAGCACGTAGTACGGGGCTCCCTTCGTGACCGCCTTCATTATGCGCACGTCCTCGGCTACCTTGTCGAGGGGGACATGGCCCGGCCCCTCAACCATCACCATTACGCCAGCCTTCCTCGCCCTTTCGACAAGCTTGGCGTTGTTTATGAGCTCTGAGAGCTGGAGCTGGTCCAGCGCATCGTGTATTGCTCCGGGTCTCAGGCTGTCACCCAGGCTTATCGTCGCATCGTACTCTGCGAACAGCTCTAGGATGTAGTCGAAGTTCTTCCAGTACGGGTTCTCGTTGCCGGTCTCGAGCATCCAAGCTGCGAGCAGGGCGCCGCCCCTGCTCACAATGGGTTGTATCCTGTCGCTCTTCACCGCCTTCTCGGCCAGCTCCCTGGTTATAGCAGCGTGTATCGTCATGAAGTCTACGCCGTCGCGCAGATGCCTCTCGACCACCTTGATGAAGTAGTCTTCGTCGGGCAGCCCTTTGCCACGCGCAACCGTCTCCATCCAAGCCTGGTACGTGGGCACCGTGCCGAGGGGGAGGGGCGTAGACTCCTTGAGTATAATGCGCCTTATCTCGTCAAGGTCGCCGCCTATACTGAGGTCCATGACGGCATCCGCACCGTACTTCTTCGCCACCCGGACCTTCTCGACCTCCATGTTGATGTCCACTACATGGGTGCTCGTACCGACGTTGACGTTGACCTTTGTGCGCAGCCCCTCCCCGATGCCAAGCGGCTTAACACCCTCTCTCTTCACGTTCCTGACTATTATGGCGCGTCCCTCGGCGATACGGGTGCGCAGCTTGTTAGGGTCGACCCCCTCCTCTCGAGCAACAACCTCTATCTCTGGTGCCACCGAGCCGCTTCGCGCTATCCTCATTAGAGTAGTCACGACGTGCCTACCCGCAGAAGTGGGCCTGGATGGGCGCTCATAGGTTTTCCAACAGCCGGTCTACGAGATGAAGGGGGTGATGAGGCCCCTACTATCGGGGGTTCCCACGCGGAACGGTGACGAGGGTCCCATTCGCTGACCCTGCTAGAGCCTCACGGGTATGCCGCGCTCCGCGAGGTACTCTTTCACCTGGCGCACCGTGTATATGCGGAAGTGGAACACCGAGGCTGCAAGCACGGCAGACGCCTTGCCATAGACCACCGCCTCCCAGAAGTGCCGCAGTTCGCCTGCCCCGCCGCTCGCTATCACCGGGACCGGCACCCTCTCAGCCACGGCTGCCGTTAACTCGACGTCATACCCTTTCCTCGTACCATCCATGTCTATACTCGTCAAGAGTATCTCGCCGGCGCCGCGTCTAACCGCCTCGACAGCCCATTCTACAGCATCCAGCCCCGTCGGCACCTTGCCGCCCGAGACGTATACCTCCCATCTGCCGGGCCCAGCCCTCTTAGCGTCGATTGCCACAACGACAGCCTGGCTGCCGTACTCTCTCGCAGCCTCTGTTATCAGTGTAGGGTTTCTGACCGCAGCCGTGTTTATCGAGACCTTGTCGGCACCCGCATCCATGAGCTTCTCGAAGTCCTTTAGGCTTCTCACACCGCCGCCTACAGTCAATGGTATCGAGAGCACGCTGGCCGTGTCGCGCACGACATCTATGAGTATCTCTCTACCTTCAGGCGTCGCACTGATATCCAGAAAGACTATCTCGTCGGCGCCCTCCTCCTCGTATCTAGCAGCAAGCTCAACCGGGTCGCCAGCGTCGCGGAGGTTCTCGAAGCGCACACCCTTGACGACCCTGCCGTGGCTTACGTCTAGGCAGGGGATTACACGGACAGCCTCCACGCTAGACCCTCCGTGCCATTAGAGACGCCTCCACTATATCTAAGAGGCCCGCGTGGAACGCCATACCCACGACAACCGCATCTACGCCGAGCTCTGCGAGAACGACTACGTCGCTGATGTTTGAGACGCCGCCTGCATACTCGAAGAGCCACGGCCACCTGCCACGAACAACCCTAACTCCGTCAACATCTACGCCCGTGAGCCTCCCCTCTCTCTCGACGCTCGTATAGAGAACCCCGCGTACACCCAGGCTCTCGACGTGCGATAACGCCTCCAGTATGTCCACTCCGGTCTCCCTACGCCACCCCTCGACAACCACAACGCCGTGCCTCGCGTCGAGAGCCGCCACTACACGCTCGCCCCCATACTCTCCTACAATCTTCTCGAGGACGCCTGGGTTTCGGAAGACGAGAGTCCCGACTATAACCCGGTCGACCTCGAGCTCGTCTAGCAGCAGCTTGGCGTGCTCCTCGCTTCTCACGCCGCCGCCGAACTGGACTCTAAACCCCATGTCCTTGAGGAGCTTCACAACATGCACGTTTACGGGTCTGCCCTGCTCGGCGCCGTCGAGGTCAACTACGTGCACCCATTCTACTCCCCGTTCCGCTAGACGAGACGCCACGCTAGCCGGGTCGCCGACGACAAGCCCCGTTCCTCTCACGCCCTCCACGCGTTTAACAACACGCCCTCCCTCGAGGTCCAGCGAGGGCATCACGAGCACGACACTCACCTCATCACCTTCTCTATCGGCACGACTACTATGTCGCGAGCCCCCCTCTCCCTCGCGGATAGTATGACCTCTGGGAGCTCGTCCTCGTCGACAACGGTTATCACCTCGACCATGGGCTCGGGTGTCCTCTCCACCCTCGCCACTGTAGGCCCCGCCATCGCAGGAAGCACCTCCAGTACACGGTTGAGCACCCTCTCCGGCACATTCATCAACACGAGCTTCTTCCTCTGCGCGGCCAGGACGCTCTTCACCAGCTCCACCACGCTCCTGACGAGCCTACCCTTCTCACCCTTCAACGCCTCCTTGCAGGCCACGAGCCTGGCGCTGGTCTCCAACACCGTAGCTATCGGCTTAAGCTTGTGGACGGCCAGCGTCGTACCCGTGCTCGTAATGTCGAGTATCGCATCCGCCGCCCCCAGGAGGGGCATAACCTCCGTCGAGCCACTAACCCTCACGATCCTCGCGCGGATTCCCCTCTCGCGGAAGAACCTCTCAGCTATATTCACGAACTTTGTCGCGACACGCACGCCGTCCGGGAGCTCCTCTACACTCTCATACCCGCTGGACTCCGGGACCGCAACCACGAGCCTCGCTCTGCCAAAGCCAAGGTCCAGCAGCACCTCGACGTCAGCAGATTGCTCCACGATGAAATCGTAGCCCGTTACCCCCAGGTCCGCTGCGCACGCCTCCACCACAGAGGGTATATCCTCGGTTCGGAGCCTCACGAGCGTAACCCACTCTATGCTCGTGGGGAGCATGAGGGCCCTCTCGTCGCTATAGAGTGGCCTTATGCCGGCCGCCTCGAGGAGCCTCATGGTGGGCTCGGCTAGCCTACCCTTACTGGGCACCGCGATGCGAACCTGTACCACCCTGCTCCCACCGGGAGGCTAAACCTTAAAGCCTCCCGTTATAATCGCTTTTTAAGCAGGAGCAGGCTGGTATCATGTCTACTGCGGGCAACGAGCAGGTTCTCCCCCGCATAATCCGGAGGGTCAAGAGGCAGGAGCCTCAGGAGCTCCCCGAGCCGAGCTACAAGATAGAGAATATAGTCGCGACGGTCACCCTCGACCAGACGCTCGACCTCTACGCGATAGAGGCTAGCATCCCGAACGTCGAGTATAACCCGGACCAGTTTCCGGGGCTCGTCTTCCGCCTAGAGGAGCCCAAGGTCACAGCCCTCATCTTCAAGTCGGGGAAGATGGTTGTAACCGGCGCGAAGAGCACCCAGCAGCTGATAGAGGCGGTGAAGAAGATAATAAGGGAGCTCAAGAGACACGGGATTGTCATCGTGGGTAGGCCCAAGGTCCAGATACAGAACATAGTGGCGTCTGCAAACCTCAACATCTGCGTGGACCTTGAGAGGGCCGCGCTCACCCTCGACAATAGCATGTACGAGCCGGAGCAGTTCCCGGGCCTCATACACCGCATGCAGTACCCGCGCGTCGTCCTCCTAATCTTCAGCTCCGGCAAGATGGTCGTGACTGGCGCGAAGAGAGAGGAGGAGGTCAAAGAGGCGGTCTACCGGATACGCGATACTCTAGCCAAGATAAGGGCGCTGAGGCCCTGCCCCAGCGAGTAACCCCGGCTCCCCAACCGCGAGTATTTCCTCAAGCTCCCCCAGCTCCGGGAACTCCAACACCCCAAGCCCCTCGGCTATCACGTACGGCTTCACCCTGCGGAGGTCAACATCCTCCCTTAGTATCGGGGAGAGGTACGTCTCCCTCATCGTCGTGACGCTCGTACCCGTCTGGTAGACGCCGACCGCAGGGAGGACCAGAAGCGCGGCCCCGGTTGGCTCGTGCCTGCCGACCAGGAAGCAGGGCGTCTTAGCCACATAGCCTATACGGTCGCGTATCGAGATGCTAGGATGCTCATGCCCCATGATTATAACCTCGGGTTTGACGCCCTCCGGCGGCTTCTTATGACCATGTATGAACAGCACGCCGTCAATCTCCAGATGACCCTTCACCACCTCCACGCCGTAATCCCTAGCCACCAGCACGAGATAGCTGTCATGATTACCCTTCACAACTTTAACCTCGACACCCTTCTTCCTCAAAACCTCGAATAGCTGCGAGACCTCCCTCCTCTCCAGCCTCGTAAGCCTATCAAACGTGTGCTTCACATCACCGACGATTATGACGCGCTCCGGGTCATAGAGGCTGAACGCGTCCTCCACGAGCTTCAACGCCCTCTTCAGCTGCACCCTTGGCACAAAGTAGCCCATCTTTGCAGCCTCCTCCTCAAACCCGAGGTGCAGGTCTGCAAACACCAGAGCCTTCAACCTACGCACGTATACCGCTGGATGCTCGGCAACCGGTTCGATTCCAGGCAACAGCTCCAATAATACCCCCGGTGTTACCAGCACCACCCACTCTTATCCCGTCAACGGTACACTAGACTGGCGACCGGTACACCGCCCGAGAGACCACACACAATGGAATGGTGTTACAGGGGGCCAAGCCGCCATGCCACCGGAGGCGAGCAGGGCTATCCCACAACCCGGGTGGAGACGCGTCTAGGAGAGATGGGTGATACGTAACACCCTGAAGTAGGGTAGGCTGGCGAATCCGCCGCTGCGGCCAAGCTCAGGTAGACACCGCTGGCATCCACCGGAGAGCAACGTATCACCACAGCGTCGTATTACCTCGGACAGCTCGACCAACAGTACGGGGCCTCTACGGGCAAGCCCAGATGCACGTTATTCTGCTAGCTAGGCTGCGACCGTATTACCCTGGTCTCGTCGCCCTCTCGGCAGGTCCAGGCGTACTCTTTACCACCCGCCCCCATGTACACCGATAGCGTGATTGCAGCCCGCCACCTGTACCCCTTAGACCTGAAGTCCAGGGTTCATGGGAGGGGCGGGGTGGGGTAAATCACGGCAAGGATGTACATGGCGATGAGCCGGTCTGTCATGGCAGCCCACGGTGAAATTAACTGGCGGTTAACTTCACCCCAGGTGGATTTAACCACGTTTTCCTGTGGAGAGCCCTGGTTTCACGTCGCCCGGCCGGGATCCTCATGGGCATGTAGTTGTTGGCTCTCGGCATGCCTGGGCGTCTAGCGTCAGGGCTCTCCGTGGCTGGTCTCTCGGCGGCGCCCGTGTTTGCCGGGGGGCTTGGGTTTTGCCAGCCGGTTGCCTGCTGGGTGGTGGCTGCGACGTTGTTTGGTAGACCGCTTGGTGTACTGGTTGAGCGGCTGGTGTACTGTCTGGTGTAGGGGGTTCTAGGCTAGTTGCGCTTCTACATCCTTGTCTAGGATGACGAGGTTTCCGTTGCAGACTTCGTTTCTCGACGTCATTTCTTTCAGCTTCTTTGCGAACTCTAGCCCCTTGTCGTAGTCTTCGAATTTCAGCGTGTAGAGGTAGCGGCGGGTTCGAGCTTTGACCTTGAGTATGGGCTTCTTTTCTACGCCGTTCTCGGTCTTAACGTAGATGTAGCTGCGTTTGACTCTACACTCTCTTGCGCGTTTCGCCGCCTCGAGGAACTCTTCTTCGGTTTTGACCTCCTTGGGCATTATTCCCGCACCGGGCGGTGCGTGTACGCAACCCTTCTTAACTCCTCGTAGTCCACGTGTGCATGTTTTTCGCGTGTGGCTTTGGTTATAGGGGTGGGTGTGTACAGTCTACGCGAGTAGGGTAGGTGACCGTATATGAGTGTCGAGGTTGAAGTGCTTGGAGGCGCCCGTGAGGTTGGGAGAGCGTCTATAGCCGTTAGGTATCGTGGCAGGGTCCTGCTTCTAGACGCTGGGGTCAACTTTGACGAGGAGGATAGGCCCATCTTTGCGAGGACTGTGCCGCCGAGGGATGTAGACGGCATAGTGTTGACGCATGCCCATCTCGACCATATTGGTACGGCGCCGGCGTACTATATCACGTATCAGCCGCCGGTTGTCGCGACTAAGCCGACTTTCGAGATGGCGAGGCTAATGTGGACTGATTTCCTGAAGCTCAACGGCTACTACTCTATGTACGAGGATGCTGAGGTCAAGAGGCTTATGGAGGCTGCCGTCTACGCCAGGTACTATTCGCCCATGAGGATTGGTGAGGATTTCGTGGTGACGCTCTACCCTGCGGGGCATATCCCGGGTAGCGCGATGGTCCTCGTCGAGGTTGGGGGTAGGAGGATACTCTACACCGGCGACGTGAACACGATATACACGAAGCTGATGGAGCCTGCGCGTGTCGACGGCATGCCGGACGTCGACCTGATGATAATGGAGGCTACCTATGGTTCTTCGACCCACCCGCCTAGGAGGGTTGTCGAGGAGAGGCTGATCGGCATCATAGAGGAGGTTGTGGACCGTGGGGGTACTGTGTTGATACCCGCTTTCAGCATAAGCAGGGGTCAGGAGGTTATGATGGTGCTCGCAGAGAGGGATCTCGGGATAGACGTGGCGGTGGATGGGATGATAAGGCAGGTTACGGAGGTGTTCCTAGAGAACCCGTCCTACATTAGGAATGTGGACCTGCTCGTCAAGGCTAGGGAGGAGTTCCACTTTGTGCAGGGCTGGCAGGATAGGAGGAAGGTGTGGAGGAAGCCGGGCGTCATCATAGCATCTGCGGGTATGTTGAAGGGTGGGCCGAGCCTCTACTATCTCAGGAAGCTGATGGGTAACCCGAAGAATGCTATAGTGATGGTCAGCTTCCAGGCCCCGGGGACTCCCGGCCGCCGCATACTCGAGGAGGGCGTGTTCTCCGAGACCGAGGAGCCGGTGAAGGCTAGAGTCGAGTGGCTCGACTTCTCCAGCCACGCGGATAAACGCGGACTGTTGGAGCTGGTCGCGAGGGTGAAGCCTAGGAAGGTGCTGGTAGTGCATAGCGAGTCTAACACTGCAGACTATTTCGCCAAGCTTGTGCGGGAGAGGCTTGGCGTCGAGGCGGAGGTTGCAGAGGAGGATAGGAGGTATAGGGTTGAGTGAGTGTGGAGTGCGGCCGGGAGTGACCCGACCCCTGCCCATCGAGCCCCGACGACACGGGGTCGCGTCGCAGGGGACCGGGGAGCCATGCTAGACTGGCGCGCATTCTCTGTATAAGCTTGGCGGGTAGCGGGGGAGCAACCGGATACCCGCCCTCACGCCTCCGCCGCGTGCGGCGGTGTCGGGCGGGCGAACCCGGTTGCCACGTGTTGACTACGAGCCTCCCCCTCTTATCGTGTAGCCGTTTGCAGGTTCGGCCTGGTCTCTCATCCGGTCGTCCCACCGGTATACCAGCGGGGTCCGGCATGGCGAGGCTTAGGGGAGAGGCCAGCGTGGTTGCAACCGCTATACTCCTGGCTGCCACGCTCGCACTGGGCATATCACTGATAGTCTATGCGCATAGGACGTCCCATGTAGACGTACATGCATACTCGTGCATCCCCTCGATGCTGAAGGTGGATAATGGCATCCTAGTCTATAACTCCTGCAGCTACGAGGCCCACGTCAAGATAGTACCTTCACATCTCTACAACGTAACTATCGGCAATACCACTATGGCCCTAAACTCGTTCGTGTTAAAGCCGGGCGAAGCGGCATACATACGAGGAACCCCTAAGGCGATTATCGCGAACGGCTACCTGGTTCCGGTTCAGCGTTAACCCCCTAGGGTGCGCGGAGGCCCGGAGGCTGGTGTTGAACAGGGGTAGGCTGCTGGCTGCAATGTATGCTGCGGCAACGGTGATGCTATACCTCTACGTGTACCCCGTCGCCCCCTCGCGTATGCTGAACCTGGCAATAGCAGCCTCTCTAGCGGGTATGGCCGGCTACGCCGCCTACGCGATTCCGGTTTTCGCCTCCCTCGCCATCTTCTTCTCCGAGATGCTCGCGGTGATGAACATAATTGCGGCATCCGAGCCGGGAAGGCGGGGGCTCTACTCCCTCATACTATCCAACATGCCCCTCCTAGGCTACATTCTGATACTCGCCCTCGCACTGCTCGCCGCCGCGCTATCGGCTAGGAGGATTAGAGGCGTGGTGGCCCTCGCAACAGGCATGTTAGCCGCTGCTGCGCTACCCGCACCATACGGCCACCTTGCAGCACTCGCACTGTTATCGCTCTATGCGGTCATAGCGGCTTCCGCGTCAAGGACCGCCATGGGCATTGTTGCATTCGAGTTTACAAGAGCGCCCGTGTACATCGCGTCGGCTTTCGTAGAGGGGAGGACCATAGGGTTTAGACATGTCATGCTAAAGTTTACGCCCGTACAGCCCCTGGTCACCGCCCTGTTCTCACCCGTAGGGCGTCCACCCGCAGTTGCAGTGAGGCTTGTGTACCCACAGCTACTCTACCTGGCGGCCACGTTTGCCTCCTACCTCGCCATCTATACGCTCGTAGCCCGCGCGTCAGCCCAGTTCAAGCGCCGGGTTTCCGGCCTGGCCCCAGAGGCTAGAGCCGTAACGGGCGCGCTACTCGTATACTCGACTCTCGCGTCACCCTTCGCCTACCTGGTCGGCACTATAGCATCTATAGCAATCTCGCTACAGCTCAAGTGCACCCCGGAAGCACCACCGCCAGTGACGCTGGGCATGGCCGGGGCAGTCGCTGTAACCGGGCTTCTCATCGAACTACTGTCGGCGTTGGCTCATCTCCGCTCTCTCGAGGAAGAGAAGGAGGCGCTACTCGAATCGATAAACGCGCTGGTAACGGAAATAGACCGTGTTTCGAGGGAAGCGCTGGAAGCTAGGCTCAACGAGGAGCCCTTAAAGCCTCTAAAAGCCTTGAAGGGCAGGCTGCTCGAGCTCCGCTCGAAAACAGAGCGTGCAGGCCTCCTCGAACTGCCGGGCCTCGAGAGACTCCTGGCAGACCTAGAGGCCATGGTACACCAGGAGTTAAACCAATTCTACAACATGATAGTCGAGACTATTACACGCATCCGGAGAGGCTGCGAAGCTCTAGCCGAATGGGCCTCAGGGCACATGCTCACAGAGGACTGCACCGATGCGATTCGAGAGCCAGCCTCAAGAGACATTCACGCCGCCCTGACGACACTCCGGAGCGACATAGCTAAGCTCATAGAGTATATCGAGACGCTGATAGAGGATGTTACCGATGAAGCTGAAAGCGCCGGTATCGACGCATCACCGTTAAACAAGCTTAGGGCTATACTCCACGACTTTAGAATCAGCAAACCCGATGATGTTGACACGCTGGTTGAAGAGGCGTTAAGAACCCTCGGGTCTGTAATGGGCGCCGTTAAAGCCCGCAGAGAGGTTTGACACCAGCATGGGGCCCGTGAGGTTGTTTGGCTACCTCCAGAGGGAGCCCCGGTGAAGAAACCCGGCCTTGCCGAGGCCCCACTAGTCTTTAACAACACCCCATCCTACTAGCCTCCAGCGGCCACGCACCTGCCTGGATATCGCGACCCTCGCGCCCGGCCAGGCGACGACCGGCTTCCTAAGCGCCACTTCCATCTCATCGCTCTTCACTCTAGTCACTATGCCGAGTGTTATCGCTGTACCGACCGTTATCATTAGCGGCTCGCGAGGCCTAATGGGCTGGACTCTTACAAGGTCCTTCGTACCGACTACTCTCTCTAGGAGCCGGTACTCGAGGCGGAGGACGTTATAGGTTGGTGGCAGGTGCCCCGGCTTGCCTACAACATTGCCGACAAGGCTATCGGCCTTGGTTATACTCGGGTCTAGCTTCGTGCCCACTGCTACAAGGCCTCCTGGCTTCGCCTCCTCGACCTCAAGGTTGTCGAATCGTAGGCTTACCACCTCGGTTACTAGGGGCTGATACTCTACCTTACCGCCCTTCTTCTCCACCCGGACGCCCGGCGCTATCTCTATCTCATCCCCCACCCTGAGCACACCTTGCACCAGGCTCCCGCCTATCACACCGCCGACCAGCTTCTCGGGCGGCGTGCCAGGCTTATTGACGTCGAAGCTCCTGGCGACGAACATCAATGGCGGCTTGGATAGGTCCCTCTGCGGCGTCGGTATAAACGCCTCCATGGCCATTAAGAGCGCGTCTATGTTAACCTTGTGCAGGGCGCTGACCGGTATCACGGGAAGCTTCTCCGCCCACGTCCCCTTGAGGAACTCGCGTATCTCCTGATAGTTCTTCTTAGCCTGTTCGGGGGTGACAACATCCACCTTATTCTGCACTACCACGAGATTCCTAACACCCACTATATCGAGCGCTACGAAATGCTCCCTTGTCTGAGGCTGAGGACACTTCTCGTTAGCTGCTATGACGAGTATCGCACCGTCCATCAGCGCGGCGCCGCTAAGCATCGTCGCCATGAGGACCTCGTGGCCGGGCGCGTCGACGAAACTGACCTTCCTTAGGAGCCTCGGAGTAGTCCCCTTCGGGCACTTCTCCGGGGAGGGCTGAAACGCGTCAGGCTCCTCGGCGCCCTCACAGTACCATATCTCGCCCGTCGCGTATCCAAGCTTTATCGTCATACCCCTCTTCAGCTCCTCGCTATGCTTTGCAGTCCACACGCCGGTGATCGCCTGGACCAGCGTCGTCTTACCATGGTCGACATGGCCAACTACACCTATGTTGACCTCTGGCTGGCGCCGACGCTGAGCCTCTATCTCCTCCCTGTCCACTACGCTCACGAGAATCACCACCGTTTCCTGGACGCCCACTGAGGCCTAATAAACTAGGGTTGATGCAAGCACCGGAAGAGGGCGCAGCGTGAGGATACTCCACGTCAGCGACGTTCACTGTAGGCTAGATAATCTAGAGGAGGTGCTGGAGCGGGAGGAGGGCTACGACGTCATAGCCGTGACGGGCGACATATGCTGCAATTCTAGGCTCACGAGGATTCTGAGGGCCGCCCCTGCAAGGGTATTAGCTGTAACGGGGAATATGGATGACCTCCATATTGCCCGGATTCTCCGCGATAATGGATGGCTGCTTGACGGTAGAGTCGAGGTTTACGGCCGCTACGTGTTCGCCGGTATAGGCGGGCTCCAAACCATCCAGAACCTCGAGAGCGTCGAGAGACAGCTATCGGGTATCGATATGAAAGGGAAGACTTTGATAGTGCTGGCCCATCACCCGGTTCACGGGAAGCTCGACAGAACATACCTCGGTGTCCACGCAGGCCTCTATGAGACTAGAGCTTTTGTAGAGAGGCACCAGCCGAGAGTCTATATGCACGGGCACATCCACGAGGCTAGAGGCGTCGATAGGCTCGGTGAAACGCTTCTTGTGAACCCCGGTCCGCTCGCCAACGGTTACTATGCACTGGTAGAGGTTGACGAGGACGACGCTAGGGCCGAGCTCCGCAGGATTTAACGACGATTCTGTTTATAACGCGTTGATGTTGAGAAAGCCTCCCCGGGTGACGATTTGAAGGGCAGCAATACACTGAGCATTATCGCGTTGACGATCTTATTCCTCCTGCTCGCAGGGCTAGCAAGCATGACGTTCACAGCGGCGGCAGATGCTGCAGGCGGAACAGCGGGGTTGAAGCTGCGCATAGAGCCGCGCATTGCGCCAGTCGACGGCGTTATACGGATATACGTCATTAGCGTACCCCCGGGTTACTCTGCGGTAGTCGCGCGTCTCGAGGGCCCCGTGACAACGGGGTATGTCACGCTGACCCCGGGCTCTGTGGCCGCCATAGACCTCTCACTGTACAGTGTGAAACCCGGGCTCTACTACGTCGCGGTCTACGATGCACCGGGAGGCCATCTGCTCGCACGGATACCCGTCTTGGTCGTAAAACCCTTGATACTGATAAGCCCTCCGAAGCCTACTGTAGGGAAGCCTTTCACGATAACTGTTGCCATACAGCCAGCCGGATACGAGTACAGGGTAGTACTCCACATCGATGGTAAAGTGTATGAGATGAAGCCTGGTCAGAGGATTACAGTTGAGCTGCAAAAGAGGGGGCCCTACAGGCTATGCCTCGACGTCGAGGCTGTCTTGGAGGGCGAGAAGTTCTACACTCCAAACCTTACATGTACGTCTCTCGTGCTTAACCTGCCTCCAAGTGTCTCCATGGACCTACGCGTCCAGGGCGGCTACCTCATCCTCTCGGCAGACAGCATGGACCCCGACGGTATAGTAACGTCGGTCAAATACACCTGCACGATAGACAACAAGACGTTCACAGGCTACATAAGCCCGGGTTTCGCCAGCATAGTACTCACGACGCTAGACACGCTAAAGAGGTACTATCAGGAGGGCTACCGTACGCTAAAGTGCAGCGTGGAGGCAGTCGACGATGCCGGTGCTTCCAGAACGGTGACCAAGAGCCTTGACATTGCATCGTTACTCGGGCTCGGTAAGAAGAGTGTGAGCGGGGCGAGGAAGAACACCGCGGAGAGAGGGGCAGCAACGTCGACTAGAGGAGGTCGCGTCAAGCAGACGGGTTTACCGAGTTCACAGACAATGCCTCCGCCTACACCTATGGGTGGTGCGCGCCTCCCCCTACCCCGCAACGTCCTCCTCTTGGCGGTAATCGGCGGCGTGGCCGCTGCCGCTGGAGGCGCGAGCCTGGTTATGCTTAGGCGGAGGAGGCGCGCCGCGCCAGCTAAACATAGACCCGTTGAAGCGGAGAGCGGCGGAGGCGCAGACCTGACGAGTATAATCGTGAGGCTAGACCGGGTGGAACAGAGGCTTGACGAGCTCTACGCCCGCGTTGGTGAGCTGCAGGGCGAGGTCGACGAGTTGAGGAGAAGGGTTAGAAGATTGGAGAGGAGCGGTGAGAAGCAGGGCCGTTGAGGAAAAGCACCTCCACTGAGCAGTGAGGAGCGGACACCTCACTGAGGCCCCTTCTCGGCCAAGCTGCATACAAGCTCCGCAGCCTCTTCCGGCGTCTCTGCGTACCATATGCCCCGGCCTATCCTCTCGTCGAGGACACCGTCTGGATAGGCTATTCGGAAGGAGTCCGTCGGCAGACCGGTGCCGACGAGATACACCACTGGAACCCCGATGCCATAGGCTGCAACCGCCTCCATGAGTGTCCCAGAAGCGCCGCCCGCAACAATTACCACATCGCAGCTCCTCACGAGTATAGTGCTTCTCCCCTTGCTGTCCATCCCCGTTCTCACCACAATAACGCCCTCGGGCTCATCGACGCCCTCATAGTCGCGCGGCAATATCAGCACAACTGTTGCCCCAGCCTCCCTCAGTCTATCGACAATCCTCCTCATAAGCCCCCGGTAGCCGCCGAGGAAGGCGACCAACTGCCTATCCTTACAACGCGATACGAGGAGCTCGACTAGCCTGTCTGCCAGCTCGGAGGCTTTTTCGCTAGGCTCGCCGCTGTAAGCCGCGAAACATACCTGTAACCGCCGCATGTCGAGCCCCTCGCCCACCCCAACTCCTCATCATTAAACTCCTTCAGCCATTCACCGCTCCGGCCATCGGGGCCCTCCGGTATCCAAGTAAACCTAAGACGGGTAGAAGTGGCGTCTGGTGGAACAATGTCATCGGAGATTAGAGCGAAGTACGACGACGTCTACAACGCCCTGGAGCCTCTCCGGGGCCTCGAGCTCAGAGGCACTATCAACGGCCCGCCCACGAACAAGTTCCCCCTGAAAGACCTGATAATGAAGCTGAGCAGAGAGTTCGTCGAGGATACAGAGTATCGCGGCCACCGTATAGTAGCATTGCCTCTCGACGAGAGAAGAATAGTCGTATGCCACTTTGGAACCGAGGAGCCCGACGACTTCTGCATATGCATTGAGGGCGAGAGGGCCTGGGAGAGAATAGACGAGGCTACCAAGAAACTATCAAAGCTCTTCAAAGAATCATACACCCTGATGCTACAAGCCCTGGTACACGCACTGCAGGGCATGATTACGGCAGAGGAGGGCGAGAAGGAGAAGATTGAGGACCCAGACGAGGTTATCAAGGAGCTTCTAACCTGGCTCCCCGAATACGTCGCAATCGAAGAGTAGGGGGTGTGCACGGCTTGACACTGGAGCTCGAAGAATACGATATCGAGGATATTCGTAAGACTCTGGCTAGGATTGCGGGGGAGGCAGCAGGATATATTCGCGACCGCTTCGGGATGACTGGCTTGCTGCGCGTCGAGGCTGTTCACGCTAGAGACGAGACTATGAGCATAGATTCGAGTACAGAGGAGTATATCATCGAGCTTCTGCGGGCTGAGGGCATACGAGGCGTTGTAACTAGTGAGGAGAGGGGCACTGTGAAGCTTGGCGATGATAGGCTCGTTGTCGTCGTAGACCCTCTTGACGGTAGCAAGAATTTCGCATCCTTTATCCCCTGGGCCGCAGTAAGCATAGCTGTTGCTCCGTTACCCGAAGATGAGCCACCCAGGCTGACCGATATCGTCGCTGGCGCCGTTGCACCGATATTCGGTTGGCCCGTTGTAAGCTTCGCCAGAGGCAGGGGGGTCTACGAGGGCGGCTCCAAGCCTCTCTTAACCCCCACGAGGCGAGTTGTCTTCTACTACGCCGAGAGCGAGAAGCAAGCTGAGGTCGTCCTCAACGTGATGAGGAGGCTTAGGAGGGAGGGGAGGCGCATAAGCATGAGGGCGGGTGGCTCGGCGTCCCTCGAGACTACGTGGGCCGGGCTAGGCAGGGCGCTGGCCTTTCTAGATGTCAGAGGGAGGCTCAGGACGATCGATATCGCTGCAGCTGTCCACATAGCGCTCGAGGCGGGAGCTTATGTGGTTGTGGAGAGGTGGGGGGCTAGGATAGATAGGGTTGAGGAGGTCGGAGTTGTTATAGTAGCGCCTCCCGACACGTGGGATGCCGTAAGGGAGGCCGTCTGCGAGAAGGGGCTCTGCGAGACAATAGAGAGGGGTCTACTCTCGAGGGAGGATAAGAGAGACCGCTGAGCAAGCGCCGCCGGTACACGGTCATGGTGAGGCTGCGTGCCCTCGCGGCGGATATCGATGGCACTCTCACGGTCGACCGGGGTGTCTTCACCCTAGACCTTGAGGTTGCGGGTCTCCTGCGCGAGCTTCGAAGGAAAGGCGTCCACGTCATACTTGTCACCGGGAACAGCGTGCCCGTCGTCGCGGGTCTCGCGAGATACCTGGGCTTCGAAGACTCGCCCCAGGTCGCCGAAAACGGCTGCATGGTGTTCTATAGGGGCTCGAAGTTTAGGGTGTGTGTACAGGATGTCACCCAGGCCGCCAGGCTTATCGAAGAGAGGCTAGGCCACCTCGTTTACCCCAGCTGGCAGAACGTATACAGGCACTGCGACTACGCTTATAATGTGAAGAGCGGTGTAGACCCACACAGGGTGCTGGAAGAGGCTAGGAGGCTATTGGAGGAAGAGGGTTTTAGCAGCGTGAGCCTAGGGTTCAGCGGGTACGCTATACACGTAAGACCGAGCTGCGCGTCAAAGGCTGGCGGCCTTGCTAAAGCCCTCGAGCTTATAGGGGTTAATCGCGAAGAGGTTGTCGCGGTCGGAGATTCAGCTATGGACGCTGAGCTTAAACAAGCTGCCGGCATCTTAGCAGCCGTCGGTAACGCAGATGACGAGCTGAAGATGGCCGCCGACATCGTGCTGCCGGGGAGAAGCGCATCATCGGTAAAAACGCTGATCAACGTGCTTCTCGAGGAAGACTTAGACGTTGACCGCGCGCTGCACAGGCTTAGGGGCTTGCAACGCTAGCGGGAGACTCTCCTAGTCTATTGGGCTTAGGCCCGTCTCTAGTATCCGGAGTATCTCGCGCCACGAATCCTTAACCTTCCTCATCTTGACTCTAAGCTCTCCATCCTGCTCTCTAACCGAAGCCACTATAACGTCGACGCCAAGCGCGCTCATGTAATCCAGGAACTCTTCTAGCTCCTCCCTGCCGCCGAAGACCAGCTCGAACTCCTCGTATAGCATCCCACCTTCTTTAACGCGCTTGATCGACTCTATGGCGGGCTCCAGTATAGCCTTGCCAAGCGCCTGCTCTTCGCTCAGGAGCCTCCTATCGTCCCACCCTTCCTCTATAGCCTTGAACATCTCGCGGAGTATGCGGGAGAATAGGTAGGAGCGGCCCTCGTCGAACGGGAACCGCATCCCAACCTCAATGTCGTGTATGTTTATGAAGCTCGTCGTGAACTTCAACGCCGGAACTCTATACTCCGGGTCCTTCATCACAACACCTTCTCTGCCGCGCCTTTCGAGGTCATCGATTATCTTCCTAAACGTCTCGATATCGTTCTTGTCTATGACGCCAAGCACAGGTACATGAGGCAGACCGTACTGTTCTGCAAGCTCGCGCCTCTCTCCGGGCGGGATGAACTTGTCCCCACGGGCCATGTCGAACACGAAGTAGGCGAAGCCGCCGGCCTCTGGGTAGTAGTATCTAACGTAGGGATTCTCGAGCCCCACAACCTCACCCATTACTACGAGGTCTTCGCCCTGCTCGTCGAACAACCTCCTGAGCTTCTCTCCGTACATGCGGCGTATCCTTGCAGTCGTATAGGGGCATATGAGGCCTCCGCGTGTAACCGCAACTATCTCGCCGCGCAGGTCTACAACCCTGACGTTATACCCGTTCATCTTCTCCTCGACGACCACCTTGTCTATAAAGTGCTTGGGTATCGCGATGCTCGGGAGGAGCACCCTCTGTATCGAGGGGTAGCCGTGGACCACTCGGTGGCCGTCGGGCCACACGGCTATCATGGTGCCCTCGCGTAGCCCGTAGGCCTCCTTGCGGAGCGAGAAGTAGACTATACTCCTCCAGCGCATTACACGGACGACGCTCCTACGCCGAGCAATGCGCTCAGCCTCCTCGACGCTCACTCCGAGTGCATCCGCAAGCCTCTCAACCATCCATCGTTCGAGCGTAACGTGCAAAAAGAGACACCCTGGTGCCCAGCTTCTACCACACCACCCTCTTATTACCAGATTGGCTACTCGCCCCTATGCTCACACTCCATCACCCTAGTGTAGTCGACGCGGCTGCCGAGCTTCCTGGAGCACCTGGAGTAGAGGGTGAAGGCTGCGTAAGAGACGGGCATGTCGTAGCCCTTCTCGAAGCCCGCCTCAACCGCATACATTAGGTCCTTAGCTGCACCCTCTATCCTGAAGTGAGTCTCAACACCCTTTAGGCCCCTATCCCAGTACCTCTCGACGATAACCTTCATCCATGTAGACTCCATGAGCCTCTTTAGGACGTCTAGGTCCACACCCCAGGCAGACAGGAGGCCCACGCCCTGCGCAACACCCGCGACTGTGGTGAAGAGCACATTGTTGAAGGCTAACTTGACGACCATCGCTCTGGGCGGCTCACCAGCCTCTATTATGGCTGCCGCGAGAGCCTCTATGACGGGCTTCGCCTTCTCCCATGCTCCTTTATCCCAGTAGGCGAGTATCACCGGGAGCCTCCCCTTCCTCGCGACACCGGGGCCTGCCGCCACAGGCGCCTCGACATACCTACCGCGTCCTACTATCTCGCCGGCCTCTAGGCTCGCACGCGGCGTCACAGTCTCCATGTTAACGAGTATCGATGTGCCTCCGGACGCCTTCCTCGCAACCTCGACGAGATACTCGTCATCCCATCCGGCGACAAGCACTACATCCGCGTTTTTCAGGTCGTCATCGCTGGCGACCCTACCGCCTATCCTCTTGGCGAGCTCTTCGGCCGCGCTCCGCCGGTGGGACCAGAGGCTGACTCTGAAACCCTTCTCTGCAAGCCTCTCCGCATAGGCGCTGCCCATGAGCCCTAGTCCGGCGACTACAACGCGCATGCCTCTCTCCCTATGCGTGGCTGGCGGCGACGATAATCTATCCAGCTACGCCCGCGGTATAGGAGAAGGCTTAGGGCTGAGGATAGATTGTGAAGAGCCCGATATACTCCTGCTGCTAGACGGCGCCGAACCAGTGAGCAGCGGAAGACCACTCGTGGTGGTTGCGTGTGGCGCTAACGCCGTAAGGAGTGTCTCCCGGCTACTAGGGAGAGGCTACTATGCTGCATCGACTCCTGAGACGCTGGAAGAGCTTCCAGAGGAAGGTGTTATACCTCAACCCGAACCCCTGACCATACACTCAAACCTCGTTACATGTCTCGAACCCAGCCTACTGCCCGAGGCGCTGCGTGCCGCAAAGAGGATAGCCGAGTGTATACGCTTCGGGCGCTGCCTCCCACCATTCACGAGGCTCAGGCTTGGCCGGTTAAGAGGAGGGAGCGGGTAGCGCTCATGGTGTGCCCGACGTGAGGCTCAACATTGTACGCGTTTCGCCGAGGTACTCGAGGAGCTACCCCGTCTTCATAGGCTCCGGTATTCTCGGCGAACTCGGGGAACTATTGGCTTCTCACACCGACCTGGAGCCCTCAAGATGCCTGGTCGCGTTTCAGGGGCCTGTCGCCAGTCTCGCCTCTAAGGCCTCCTCCTCGCTAGAAGGGTTCTGTAGGGCCGTCGACGAGTATAGGCTCCCCGATGGAGAGGAGGCTAAGAGCCTAGAGAGGGTGCTGGAGCTCGTAAGGTACATGCACGACCATAACTATTCGAGGAGCGATATCGTCGTTATCGTGGGGGGAGGTGCCGCCAGCGACGCTGCAGGCATGGCCGCCGCTCTCTACAAGCGTGGCATCCCATACATCAATATACCGACGACGCTCCTTTCGATGGTTGACGCCGCCATAGGCGGAAAGGTGGCAGTCAACTACGGTGGAGTTAAGAACGTGTTAGGCGCCTTCTACCAGCCCTCGGCAGTCGTCGAAGACGTTGACACTCTCTCGACGCTGCCCTGGGAGGAGGTGCTGAGCGGGCTCGGCGAGATAGTCAAGTACGCATATACGCTGAACGCTAAACTGCACAGGATGCTCCGAGAGCATGGGGTTAACGTCGCGAAGAAGCCTAGCCTGCTCGCCGATGCTATAGTGGAGGGTGTAAAGTCCAAGGCGAGGATAGTGGAGCTCGACGAGCGAGAGGAGTATGGGGTCCGGGAGATACTCAACTTCGGCCACACTTTTGGTCACGCGCTTGAAGCTGCTACCGGTATACGCCACGGCATAGCGGTGGCATGGGGCTGTGTTGTAGAGGCGTGGGCTGGCGTAAAGCTCGGCTATACGCCGGAGCGTGTCGCGAGAGAGTTAGAGCAGCTTGTCGAGTCGATGGGGTTCCCCAAGCCGGGACTACCATCCTTCGAGAGGCTAGAGGCGCTCATGAGGCGCGACAAGAAGGTGCGTGGCGAGCGTATTAGGGGGGTGTTTACACTTGCACCGGGAAGAGGAGCTGTAATCGAGGTGATGCTCCACGAGTACCTCGAGGCCATCAGGTGGGGCGCCTCGAGGGTCTGGGGAGACAAGCGAGAGCAACATTGATAATACTCACGGTTCCCACCCTCCTCCCACCACGAGGGCCGGAGACGAGTTGAGAATCGAGGAGCTGAGAAGCATCGCATCACGCGTACGCAAACGCATATTGCGCATGGCGGCCCGGGATAAGAGCGTGCATGCAGGCGCCTCCCTGAGTGTCACCGATATCCTCGTGGCCCTGTACTTCGGTATAGGCGTGAAGATGGACGGCAAGAAGCCCACTGAGCGCGACTGGGTTATACTTAGCAAGGGTCACGCTGTCCCCGCCCTCTACGCGGTGCTCGCCGAGCTGGGGCTTCTGAGGGAGGAGGAGCTTGACACGATAAGGGATATTGACGGGCTCGAGGGGCACCCGGATTACCGTACGCCTGGCGTCGACGTTTCAACCGGTAGTCTCGGTCAGGGGCTTAGCATCGGGGCTGGCATAGCTTACGCGATGAGGCTGGATGGCACCGAGGGCCGCAACTTCGTCTACGTGATACTGGGCGACGGCGAGCTTGACGAGGGGCAGGTGTGGGAGGCCGCCACCACCGCTACGCATCTAAGGCTGAAGAGCCTCGTCGCGATCGTCGATGTGAACGGCTTCCAGCTTGACGGGCCGACAGACCGGATTAAGAGTAAGGGGTCTCTAGCGGCCCGCTGGTCGAGCATAGGCTGGCACGTCATCGAGGCCGATGGACACAGCTTCCGTAGCCTCCTCTCAGCCCTGGAGGAGGCGCGCTCCTACCCCGGCCCCGCCGTAATCCTGGCCTACACCAGGAGGGGGCGTGGATTAGGCCTCCTGGAGAGGACGGGTGGTCAGCATGTCGACCCAGAGTATGCTAAGCAGTTCTCGGAGTAGGCTCGAGGAGATAGCGAGAGACACTATGAGGAATGCTGTCGGCAGGGCACTTGTAGAGCTTGGCGAGCAGGACAGGGACATGGTAGTGTTAACGGCGGATGTTGCAAGGTCTACGAGGACATACATGTTCGGGGAGAGGTTTCCAGAGAGGTTCGTCAACGTGGGTATAAGCGAGCAGGACCTCGTCGACTTTGCAGCCGGCCTAGCGCTTGCAGGTAAGAGGCCCTGGGCGGCCGCATTCGCGATGTTCATGATGCGGGCATGGGAGCAGATAAGGAATACTATCGACAGGATGAGGCTCGACGTGAAGCTCCTCGCGACGCACAGCGGGTTCAGCGACCATGGCGATGGGGCAAGCCACCAGAGCCTCGAGGATATAGCGTTGATGCGCGTGCTGCACAACATGGTCGTTGTTGTCCCCGCGGACTCTCTAGAGGCGTACAAGGCCGTCTATACGCTGCACCTGGAGTACCGGGGGCCAGCCTATCTCCGCATCGGCCGCGACTATTCGCCGCGCGTGACAGACCCTGATACACCCTTCCGCCTCGGGAGAGCGAACATACTGCGAGACGGGGAGGACCTCGTTATCTTCGGCTGCGGCCCCCTACTCTACAACGCGTTGAAGGCCGCCGAGCTCCTAGAAAAAGAGGCTGGATTGAAGATAGCCGTTGCCGATGTTCACACAGTTAAACCTCTTGACCGCGAGACGATAGTGAGGTATGCTTCGAAGACGGGCCTCGTGGTGACTGTGGAGGAGCACTACCCGCGGGGAGGGCTTGGAGGAGCAATAGCGGAGCTCCTTGCGGAAGAGAGGCCTACGCCCATGCTGTTAATCGGTGCACGCGGCTACGGGCATAGCGCGCGCAGCGTCGAAGACCTTTACGAGCGGCATTGCCTAACGGCAGAGTGCATCGCGAGGAGGGTTAGAGAGTTCTACGGCAAATGGTCCAGGAGGTGAACGGTGTGGAGACCCTCCGGGGGATAAGAGCTGGCATAACTGAGGTCGACCGTGCGATACTATCCCTGCTCTCTACCCGCATGAGACTAGTATCCCTCATCGCCCGTGCGAAGGCCGAGCAGGGATACCCGGTCTTCGACCCCGCGCGTGAAATCGAGGTTCTCAGTATAGTCAGGGAGGAGGCTGCTAGGAGGGGCCTGCCGCCGGACCTCGCCTCCGAGATATACTCGGTTATAATCCGCTACTCTAGATGCCTGCAGGTGTCGTGCCCCGAGAAGATCCGCATCGTTGTATACGGGTATGGCAACATGGCGCGCACCCTAGCCTCCCACATGTCGCGTGCAGGCTGCTGGGTTGCGCTCACCGGCCGCAACATGGAGAAGGCGAAGAACGTCGCCGAGAGTATTGGCGTCGAGGCGCTCGACGAGGATGAGGCGCTAGACTGGGCGGATGTACTACTCTACACAATTCCTGGGCCTGCTGTTCCAAGCCTGCTGGAGAAGCATTCGCCACGGATAAGGGAGAGCGTCCTCGTGGCCGACATAGCGTCTGTGAAGAAGCCGCTGGTCGAAGCTGTAAAACCCATTGTAGAGAAGCACGGGTTCGAGTATGCTAGTCTACACCCGCTCTTCGGCCCCCTTGACTGTCCGGCGGGCGAGACTATAGCCGTAGTCCCGGTGAGGCTCGAGCATTGGAAGGAGAGGCTCGAGAGGCTCTTCGAGGGCCTAGGGTTAAGATACGAGTATGTCGATGCAGACACGCACGACAAGGTGATGGCGGCTAACCAGGTTCTCCACCATGCTGCAATCGAGGCGTTTAAAAAGGCCTACAAGAGGCTCCTTGAATCGCTCGGCGTGAACCCGGGGCTTGCTAAACTCCTAATGACATACAGCTTGAAGAACACGGTTAGACTCCTTGATAGGCTTGAGAGGCTCCAGAGGGTTGTCGAGGAGATACGCTCGGAGAACCCGTACTCCAGGCAGGCGCTTGAAGCGCTAAAGGAGGTTGTCGATGAGATGTTGAGGGAGGCTTAGGCGGCCTCGGCCTAGTATGCGGTCAGCATCGCCTCTCGGCTGCAGCTCCCGGATTCCACCTCATCGACCCAAGCCGCCATATTGTATAGTCCGGCTAGGAGGGTTTAAGAGAGATGGTCTAGAGGTTTGAGCGTCGATGCCGCCGTCATACTCGCGGGTGGCGTTGGTAAGAGGTTATGGCCCCTGACCGCCACCCGCGCTAAGCCACTCCTCCCCCTACCCGGCGGGACGACGATAGTTTCTAGGCTCGTGAGGCAGGTTTCAAAGCTCACACGGAGGATAATCGTTGTTGTTCCGCCAGGTGGTCGTGAGCATTTCAGGCGGGTTTTTGGAAAGGAGGGGCTGAGCGTAGTTCTCGTCGAGCAAGAGGCGTATGAGCAGGGAGGGTATGGGAGTGGTGCTGGCGCGCTAGCCGGGCTGGAGGCGGTTGGCGACGCGGGTACCGTGCTGGTGCTCAACGGGGATATAGTGGTACACGATTCCGTCTTTGAGAGGCTGCGGGGCCTGGCGGAGGCAGGACGCTATGGGGTAGTAGCTGTCGAGGTTACAGCGGAGCCGGGGCGCTACGGGGTTGTTAAGACGGACGGCGGTGTACTCGAGGAGATAGTCGAGAAGCCTTTGGAGGCTGGAGGCCCCGTCCTCGTAAATGCTGGCATCTACCTGCTGCCCTATAGGCTGTTCCTGGACGCCCTCCGTTCTCTTAGGCCATCGCCGCGTGGCGAGCTCGAGGTCACAGATGCCGTAAACACCGTTGCAAGAAGGTCCACCGTGACTGTCGTGAAGGCCGGGGGAGACCTCTGGCTCGATGTTGGAACGTGGTGGGATTTCCTAGCAGCTTCCCGTAGAGTGCTAGACTGGATGGAGGGGTGCGAAGCGGAAGGAGAGATTGACGAGAAGGCGGTTGTAAGAGGTCGTATCTGTGGACGAGGATTCAGGATAGAGGCGTATAGCGTCGTAGAGGGCCCCGTGTGGCTGGGAGAGGGTGTAGTCGTAGGCCCGCAGTCGCACATCCGGAGCTACACAGTGATGCATGATGGCGCGGAGGTAGGTGCGTTTGTCGAGGTTAAGGCTAGCGTCCTCCTCGAGAATGTGAAGGCAAAGCACCTCGCATACATAGGCGATAGTGTAGTTGGAGAAGGCTCCAACATAGCAGCTGGAACCGTCATAGCAAACCTGAGGCACGATTCGCGCGCCGTGAAAAGCTGCAGCGGCGGACGCGTCGTGAACACAGGGCTTCGGAAGCTAGGGGCGGTGCTGGGGGCCTGGGTGAAAACCGGCGTCAACAGTAGTGTGTCGCCCGGCACAAGGATAGGCCCCTGTAGTTGGCTAGAGGAGGGCGCAGTCGCGAGGCACGACGTGCCTGCCTGCAGCCTTGTCGGCAGAAACGGCGAGATAAGAGACATCAGCAGGTTGAATAGCGGGTGCTGTAAGCGGATTAGCTTCGGGCGTGGAGTAGGGCTTTGCGGGTGAAGACGAAGAGGCTGCTCCTAGTCTCGCTCGGTGTCGTGCTGGTCGCCGCAGGCATACTCGTGTACATCCAGGGGTTTATGGTGAATAAAGGGGCTAGAGGCGCCGTATCGGCCTCCTCGATGCCCCTACCACCCGAGACTCTAGCGGGTTACAGGTTAGCCGGCGTTATAACCGGGCCTAAGGCTGTAAGAATGGTCTCCAGTATACACTGGGAGCCCATACACGTTGACGATGCTGTTATAGCGAGGTACGGGAGTGACTCAGGCTTCATAGTCTGGGTTGCACGGGTCCCCGGTGCCTGCCGACTCGTGAAGCTAATGGCAGAGAAGATGCGTAGATACGCCGACATGTTGCCCTACACAGCGCCAGCCAACATAACACACGGCGGCATTACATTCTACGTCTCGATAGACAAGAGGAATGGGAGTAGACACATCTTCTGGTGCGAAGGCGACTATGTGATATGGTTGCAGGCCATCCGCGTTAACAGCCAACAACTAATAGACGCTATAGTAACGCTTGTGAAGACATACTGGCCTAGGCATGCTCAGCATAGTTGATAGTCCTCGCTGGCTATCCTCTTCACCACCCCACCTTCATCCTCGTAAATATCAACGTGCACCTTACACCCTTCTATAGTGACGTGCGCCAAGCTAGGCTTCATCGAACCCCCGCCGCCGCCCCAGACGCCGGTCAGGCTGCCAGGGTTTACGTGCAGCACACCGCCGTGCATCGAGACGAGCGGGTAGTGCGTATGACCACTTATCAGGAGCTTCACGCCAAGCTTCCTCGCTATCCCCGTCAGCTTTGCAAGGTTACCCCGAGGATAGACCTGGTGCCCGTGCACGACCCCCACATCTACATCGCCAGCCCTGAACTTCGCGGTCTCCGGTAGGGGCAGGTAATCCATGTTACCCTGCACAACGTAGACTTCGCCGCCGAGGCTCTTCACCCACTCTAGGATGCTCTCCTCGCATAGGTCGCCCGCATGCACCACTATATCGTATTCGAGAGAGTCGATTAGCCTAAGCATCGTCTCGGGAACTCTGCTGGCCCTGTAGGGGATGTGAGTATCCGACACAACGAGTATGCGTGTAGCCACACCCGCCACCCCGGTATTGGGGCTCGGCCAGCCGTGCATTCATCATTACTCAGTGCCCAGGGCAGTCCTCACCGCCACACCTACCCATGCCCCCCATGCGAGTGTGTACCGGCAGCACCCACGTCGATTAAGAACATCGCTGGAAGCATCCCCAGCATGACCAGCGCGGGCAACACGAGCAGCTCCTCGGCTAGAAGTATGTCACTGAGGTCGTAGTAGGGGGCTACAACCACCCCCTCGTTGGAGACAGCCTCACGGTGCCGGCGCATCGCCTCATAGGCGCGCCTAGCCTTCTCCGCAATGCTCCTCAGGGTCTCAAGCGCCTCTGGCAGAGCGTCGAAACCTTTCCTCGTCAACCTCAACACCCTCTTCTTCACGAAGAGTACTCTCTTCTCTACCTCCTCGACGAGTCCCTTCGCCTTCAAATCCTCTATCACACGCTTCACTTCTTCGGGAGAGAGGCGGAGCACCTCAGCAATAGCCTCTGGCTTCGAGACACCCCTCGATATCAGTACGAGTATAGCGGCTTCAACCGGAGATAGACGTGTTTCATCCAAAGAGCTGATACACCCCCCGCCCCCTTCACCCGTGTTAAAACGGGCGTTTAACCATGTATCTGCTCATCATGGGACTGGCGGGCTCCGGCAAGACGACGCTCACAGCTGCGTTCGCAAAATGGATGCGCGAGAATGGCCACAAGGTTAGGATTGTTAATCTCGACCCTGGCGCCGAGGTTGTACCCTACGAGCCCGACTTCGACATCCGCGATATAGTGACAGTCTCGAAGGTCATGAGGGAGTATAACCTGGGGCCTAACGGCGCGATGCTCAAGGCCAGCGAGATTATAGTCGAGAAGGCTAAGCAGATATTGAAGCATCCCGCCTTCAAGCCGTTCGACGCCACAGTGATCATAGATACGCCTGGCCAGCTGGAGATATTCATGCTGAGGAGGGAGGGCTACAAGTTCACCTCGCTCCTGAAGCGCAGGGCTCCTACGGTCGGCGTGTTCCTCGTCGACGGCTCAATGGTCTATAACGTCGCAGACTTGATAACCTCGTGGATGATGGGGCTGCTGCTCCAGGTGAAGCTCGATATCCCGACGATACCCGTGTTCAGCAAGGCAGACCTCATACCGGACCGCGAGGTTGTAGAGAAGCTGGTCATGGAGCCGGAGGGTCTACAGGAGTATATCGAGAGGCAGCTTAGCGGTGTGACCGCCGAGCTTGCATCCGAGATGGCGAAGCTCCTCGAAGAGTACCAGCAGAGCCTGAGACCCGTACTAGTCTCGGCGAAGACCGGCGAAGGCTTCGAAGAGCTCTTCAGCGTGGTTCACGAGGCCTTCTGTAGCTGCGGCGACCTCAGCTGACCAGCCACAGCCTCGAGCCATACCGGCCTCTTAGCTATAAACTCGTAAACCCTCCTCGACGCGCCCCTGCAGAACCCCTCGTCCACCACCCCCTCCAGTATAGCATCGCCTAGGAGCCAGACGCCTCGAAGCACGCCCCTCTTCGGCTTAGCTTTCACAGCAGCCTCGCGCAGGTCTATACGCTTCTCCCGGAGGCTGTAGAACCTCGCATCGCTTGACACCCAGGGGCCGACGTCGCCCCTCTCGACACTCTTCAGTATGAAACGCTCCAGCCTCTCTCCGCTCCACGCGTCCGGCCCGACGTGCAGACGCAGTCTTGGACCCGGATACTCCTCCAGCTCCAACATCACAACGCCGAGGCCGCCATCCTCACAGTAGACTCCTTCCCCGTCTATGACGCGCACTCCCCTCTCCTCGAGCATGCTCTGCATCCTTCTAGCCGCAGCCTTCACCATCCCCCATGCAACATCCGGAGCCTCTCCACTCATCTCGTAGACGGCGAGCACTATGCGCCACGCTCTCTCCCCCGCCATGCGGAGCAGGTAGTGTGGCTCGAGATGAGGCTCGGGAGGCCAGAAGTAGTAGATGCTTGGGCTCCTGAGGTATAGACGCGAAGCGGCGACAAACCATGCTAGGCTGCGGGTGGAGACCGCTGCGGCCACATTCCTCCTCGGGTCGACGGGGTCCACCACTATGAGGGGGTTGTCCCGGAACCTCTCGACCAGCCTCTCAACCACGCCCCCATAATGCCCCTCAATGTCTATCACGATGGGGGGTTTCCAGTGCGATGCCTTCTCTAGCACTCGGCGGAAGCAGCCAAACGCTATGATTAGGAGCTCTGCGAGATACCCGGAGAAGCCTTGCACCGCTATCTCGGCTCCATAGACGCCTATACCATGGAGAAACTGCTTGAGGAGCCTCACCTCATCCTTCTGCTCCTCGCTCAGCCTGCTCCTCACATACTCGGTGTGGAACGGTGTACGGTCGACCGCGGTCTCGGCCTCAGAGCCCCTAGGCACTTTAAGCGCCGGGACAACATCCACCCAGACATCCTCGACCATCACGCGGATGTAGGGGTGGGCAGCGTACCTCTCCTCTACCGGCAGCCCTCTAAACGCCTCCTTGAACAGCTCCTTAGCGCCTTCAAGCCTATCCCTCCACTCCCGGGGGAACAGGACGAAGACGTCTATATCCAGGTCCCCGGAGAGCCACGTATCCTTCGCGAGACTACCCTGCAGTGTAACCTCGGCGTTCACGCCACGAGCCTTTAGAACATCCTCGAGGCGCTCTCTCACAAAGCGCCAGATTCTCTTAGCCTTCTCCCGCTCCTCGCTCGACGGGCGTACACGCTTCAAAACCTCCTCTTCGACCTCTCCACGCGGGCAGCTCACTACAGGCCACCAGGTGGCTATCATGGAGGGCGGTAGGGGTGAAGAGGACTCGATAGACACAGAGGCACTCTTCTACGTGCTTGAGGAGGTGCCAGGCAGGCTATCTCCCTACGTACCCACACCCCACTACCTCCGCACACTCCTCGCAGAGATACTGCGACGCATCGCCAACGAACACCGCCTCGACGTGATATACGAGCCGGGCTGTGGAGCCGGCGACATGGCAGAGTACGTCGAGAAAATCGCAAAACCAAGGTACTATGTGGGGCTCGAGATAGACGCAGACCTGGCGAAGAGGGCTAGGACACGCATAGAGCTTGGGGACGTCGTTGTAGGAGACCTGCGCAGCCCCCCGCTAAGGCCGAGACCCCTGCTTGTCTACGCATACCTCCTCCCAAGACCCCTCGACTATCTCGCAGACACCCTCGAGGAGAGCAGCATTCTCGTGAGCCTCGAGTACGAGCCGGAGGATAAGACATGCCTCCGGCTGCTCGGAGAAGAGCACATAGACACCATTCTAACCGTCCACACACTGAGAATCTACAGGGTCGAGTGTAGGAGACGCCTACGCCGCAACGAGGTAAAAATGAGCGGCTAGGCGTGGACCTCCTGGCCCTCGGACGCGAGGGGGGCCTCCGGGAACTGCTCGCGGAGCTTCTGCTCTGCGAGGACAGCGGCCTCCTGGAGTATCTTCTTGGCCTCAGGAGTCGATGCGAAGCCGCCCGTGGCGCCTACGAACTCGCCGCTCTCGACTATGATGCTGTTGAGCGTCTCCTCGAGGTCCATGAACTCCAGGCTTAGCATCGGCATCACGCCCTTCACGTAGTGGCGTAGCTCGCGTATCACCCCAACAACCGGTGCTATCGTTGCGGCGACGTCGCCGAGGCTCATCACAGTCTCGAGCCTGAGAGCTACACGCTCTAGAGCCAGCTTCACGAACATCATCTGCTTTACAGCCTTCCTTATCTCCGCGACCTCAGCCGCATACACCTGCGCCCTCGCCTTATCACCGGCCTGCAGCGCCTCCACGACTCTCTCGAAGAGCATGGCGTCCCTCTCACGGAGCCTTGCAATCTGAGCCTCGAGCCTCGTAACAATGGCCTTTATCTTATAGTTGACCATCATCAGCTTGTACCTCATCGGCTGCTTGTCGACCAGGCTGCGAAGCCTGTCACGGAGCCCCCTCTTGGGCTCCGGAGCCCAGCTCTTGGCAAAGCTCTCGAAGTCCACGCTGGGCACCGTTAACCCGTTCTCTCCCCAGCCTCCTCGGCACCACCGGGATGGTAACACTCGCGCATATCCCCCGCCTCTACGCATACCTTCTCGATTTTCTCCACGTCGCGTAGCCGTAGTTTGAGCTCTGCGCCGGGGAGTAGCTCGACGCTCATTCTCAACTCTTCCACCACACGCCTATCTCTACAGGCCTCACGCCGCTCGTATGACAGGGGTTGCAACGTATACTCTACTACAACCTTGTCAATCTTGATGGGCTCGCCGTCCCGGTTTCTCAGACGGAGGACGCCATTCTCATAGGCTACTTCGAGGGTCAGACCTCTCCGGATGGGGCCTTCTTCATCGCGGCTGCTCATACGCGGACCCACTCATCACCCCCATATAGGGGCGGGCTCCCTTTCCTACAATTGGCCTCGGCGGGTGGACCCCCAACTGGGGCCGCTGCCCCGAAGGATGAGGGGGTCTGCTGTCCTATGGGCCCGGGTGCACACTATTCGATGGTCTTAGATCATCCACTCGGGTAGAGGCTCGCCGGGGCGGAAGAACCTCCTAGGCCATATCCCCGCCTTCGCAAGCCTCTGCTTGACATGCGGGTATAGTATCACGTACTCCGGGTCTATGTTCTCGGCCAGCGCGGGGTGTATCTCGGCAATCCTCTTTATAAGCATGCGGATATCCTCTTCATCGTCGAAGCTCATGACTATCGCTGGGTAGACTTCGTCTCCCGGCTTCAACCCTTCCTCGACCAGCACCCTGAGAGCCTCTAATTGAGCCTCCCAGTAGCGTCTGTCAACCAGCGTTATACGCTCGAAGGTCTCTGGTTTAGCGCCTTTAATCGAGACTCGGACCTCGAGGCTGCCTTCGGATGCCAGGTCTGCAAGGTCTCTGGCGATTCTGCGGTCGAGGCCTATCAGTATCCCGTTCGTCTCGAGTATGAAGTGTAGCCCGTAATCCCTGACTATCAGCTCTGCCACGCGCCTCGTATGCCTATGCCAGCCTATCGTAGGCTCGCCGCCCGTGAGCCTAGCCTGCCTAATCCTCCTCCTCTCGGCAAGCTCATAGAGCTTCGCTGCGACAGCCTCCGGCGATAATAGCTTGCCGGGCGCGTTCGGGTCCCTGCTTCTAGACCAGCAGAACACGCAGCGCAGGTTACACCCGACTACGTCGGCGGATGCGACGCCCCCATACCACCGGTCTGTGCGGAAACGGTAGTAGCGCCTCCTGTCTCCCCGGAAGGCGAGCCTCTCGGCAACCTCCATTAGTTTGAGTGCGTCTAGAGGCATGGTGTTCCCGGGCCCCTCTGCGTATGCGGGGTCGGCAACCGGTGCACCATTCATCCCGCTCGGTCTATAGACGGGGTTTCTCCTCACACCCCTCTAGGCTAGGCGGGATAGGGGATGATGTAGATTGCACGTCCATGAGCCTCTATGGCTGTGAAGAGCCTCCACCGGGGCTGACCCTAGCCACCACAAGCTCCTCTTCGATTATCTCGGCGGGCTCTATACCCATCCTCTCCGCGTCCTCGAGGAGCATCACCGCCGCATCGACGTAGCCTCGGCTGTATAGATAGGCGGACATCAGGGAGTTCTTGGCGGGCACAGCGTTACGGTATCCGTGCACCCTCTCCAACAACACATACCTCATGCTCGTCGAGGGTGGAGGGAGCGCGATTATCCTGGGCTCGCCCCTGACTGCGACAGCGAGCTTCCTCTTGACCGTCTCCACGCTGAACCCTTCTCCCGGCTCGCGGTACGCGGGGTGCCTCTTTGAGAGTATGTATGTGGCGCCTGGTATCCTCTCGGAGAGCAGCTTAGAGGCCAGCGCCGTCCCGCCCCACACGGGTTTACACGAGTAGCCCCTGACCTCCTCTCCTATGCACGGCGCCCCACTGCGCCACCCGGCGTTCTCGACGTGAACCTCCACCTCGGTGCCCTCCGGCAGAGCCTCGTGGACGTCCTCCGGGATGACTACGTAGCCGTCGCTCCTCGAGTACGTTACTATCATGTAGCTCTCGAACTCTATGGGCACCGCGTAGATCACACCCCTGCCCTCGAGGAGGTAGACCGGCTGGTAGAGTCTACGGCCACGGACGCCCGCGGCTGGTAGGGCCAGCCTCGCCTTCACACTGCCACCGTGGACGGGTGGCTCGCCCCCCGCCAGGTGCCACAGCAGGGGGCGTGCAACGACACGGTATGAGTTTAGGGCCGAGACGGGGTTCCCGGGCAGGCCTAGGGTAAGCTTGCCGTCCACTATGGCGACGGCGGTGGGCTTCCCGGGCTTGAGCTTCAAACCATGCGCTATCAGCTCGCCCTCCTCGTCTAGGACGCGGTAGACTATGTCGTAGGGGCCGGCAGAGGTACCACCGGTAAACATCATCACGTCGTGGTCGCGGAGGCATCTACGTAGAGTCGAGCGTATGGCTTCCGGGTCGTCCGGGAGTATACCCGCCACCGTCGCCGGGAAGCCCTCCATTGCGAGGAGCGACCGGAGTGTATACGTATTGCTCTCGTGTATCTTGCCGGGCGAAAGCCTCTCGCCGGGCGGCACCAGCTCGGAGCCCGTAGCGGCTATGCAGACCCTGGGCTTCTCGTACACCGTTACGCTCTCGACGCCAGCCGAAGCCAGGGCGCCTATCAGCTGGGGCGTGAGTATAGAACCCCTCCTGGCGACAACCTCGCCTTCGACCACGTCCGAGCCCGGCCATGCTACATTCTCCCCGAAGCCTATGCTGCGGTAGACCTCGACGACCCCCGCCTCCTCCCGCGTATATTCGACCGGGACGACCGCGTCAGCGCCCCTTGGGATAACCGCGCCAGTATCCACTTCGACGGCGACACACCCCTCTATCGGCGAGGAGGGTACCTCGCCGACTCGCACGCGCTCGACAACCGGGAGTCTCACCGGTCTATCCTCGCTGGCGCCCCGAACACACTCGTGGTTCACCGCGTAGCCGTCTGCAGTTGCCCTCGGTTCGGGTGGGTACGTATCGCGGGCCTCCACGTCCTCCGCGAGGACGTGGAAGACTGCGTCATAGAGGCTTACGCGGGTCTTCCGGAGGCCTTTGGGGAGCCTCTCCTTAACCTCCTTGACAACCTCGTCTGGGTCGCGGAGCACGTGGAACAGTTTACGCCCGGGCATCCTCCTCGCCTTTACACGCCGGTATTGCCGGGTGTAGAAGGTGGACTGGTACTAAACTACCCTCGTCGAACCCGGTCACCTCCGGCTCGGCCAGGAGAACAGCGTTGCCCCTGACGAGCGTGGATAGTATCCCGCTCCCTGTGACGCGGAGCGGCTCCACGCGGAGAGTGGCCCCCTCGATACACAGCCTCACCCGTATCACGTCGAGCACGCCTGCAGCCGAGACTATCCTGCGCGACGCCACGCCATGCACTAATGGGTCGGGGGGCCAGGGTATGCCGTAGGCGCGGTAGATGCTCTGCTCTAGCAGCGTGTAGACCTGCGCCCATGCTGCGACCGGGAACCCGCTGAGAGAGAATAGTATAGCTGTACCAGTCGAGCCTACCGCCGCGGGCCTACCCGGGCGCAGGAGGAAGCCGTGCATATACCAGCCCCCAGCCTCTTCGACAATCTCGCGTAGAACCTCGGCGGAGTAGTCCCGGTCGCCGACGCTAGAGCCGCCTATAGCCGCTACTATCCTCGCCTCCCTCAACCCCCTCTCAAACGCCTCTCTAACCTCCCGAGGGTCGTCCCCCACATGCCCTACATCGATTACCTCGAAGCCTCGATGTTCGAGGTATGAGCGTAGCAGGGGCTTCGTAGAATCGTAGACGAGCCCTCCGCGGAGCTCACCAGCCCCCGGCTCGATGACCTCATCTCCGACCGTGAACACCGCGATACGCGGTAGGCGGTAGACCTTCACCCTGGCGAACCCCAGGGCCGCCAGGACACCAACATGGCTCCATGTGAGCCTCGAGCCTCTCGATATGACCGCTTCGCCCTTCCTATAGTCCTCGCCGGGCGTCATGACGCCATAGCCGGGTGCATACGGCTTGAATACATACACCCATCCACCCTCCTCCCGGACAGCCTCCACCGGTACAACCACGTCGGCGCCCTCGGGCAACGGCGCACCCGTATGCACCCTGTAAGCCTCGCCAGGCCTCAGCCTGGGAACCTCCGTCGACGACGGCGTCAACACGCCCGCGACGCGGAGGATTGCAGGGTTAGCCTGTGAGGCTCCCTCAACATCAACACTCCTAACCGCATAGCCGTCTAGGACGCTCTTTGGAAGCAGAGGGAGGTCTCTAGGCGCCACATAATCCTCTGCGACGAGCCTGCCCACAGCCCTCCAGGCTGGAAGCTCTTCGACAACCGGGGGCACTATGCGCCTCGCGTCACGTGCAAGCCTCTCGACGGCATCCGACACCCGGTAGAGGCGCTTGAAAACCCTAGGCACACGCACCCGCCGTTATGGGATACTACCAGCCTAGGATTATGTGGGCGACCGTCCACAGGTACGCCACTAGTAGTGTGATGGCGACCACAATCCCCCCTATCTTCACCCATTCGCCGAACTCTATCCTAATGCCGCGCTTCTCTATCATCCCGGCAGCCACGATGTTGGCCGTGCTACCGATTATCGTCAGGTTGCCTCCGAAGGTGCCTCCGAACAGCAGGCTCCACGGCAGCATGAACGCGCCGGTCAACCCTATCTCCAGGAGAGTCTTTGCTACCGGCGATAACGCGACTATGATTGGCATGTTGTCGACGAAACCGCTTGCTATTGCCGTTGTAACCATTATGAGGAGGTTCGATGCGAAGCCCGCCGCCAGCCCCTTGCCGCCTCCGAGAGCCTCGAGTATAGAGTAGGCCATGAGGTCTGTGACGCCGCTGTAGCTTAGCGCCGCCGCCTCGGCGAAGAGGAACATGAAGAAGACGAGGGCCCACCATTCTACACGCTCCTCTATAAGCTTCCTTGCGTTAGCCCCGCTTCTCCAGAGAACTATACCCGTTATGAAGAGGGGTACGAGCACAAGCATGGCATCGCTCGTGACCACGGGGGCCGATGGGCCTAGAAGGCTGCGTAGCATGCTCGTGGCGGCCTCGGCAAGCTCTACGTGAAGGGCTATGCCTATGACCATGAGTATGAAGAGTATGCCGGAGAGGTAGAAGTCGACCTTGTTTTTTACCTCCTCCCAGGGGTCCAGCTCAAGCTTCTCGACGCGAGAGAGCTTCTCGAGCTCCCCCCTCGAGGCTAGGTACTTCTCGGAGATGGGGTACATGGCTAGCAGTGACAGGAAGGCTGCCGGGAAGGCATAGTAGATGAAGTCCATGAATGTCTTGCCGAAATAGAGGCCTATGTAGATGCCTATCGGGTTCCCTATCATTGTGGCCGCGCTGCCAAGGTTCGTCGCGAACACCGAGAGTATAACCCAGGGCACGGGGTTGAGGCCGACTAGCTGCGACGTCTCGAGTATCAGGAGAGTGATGTAGACTATGCTCGACACTTCACCTACAAGCGCCGAGAGCACGAAGGAGAGGAGCATGAGGAGGAAGAGGAAGCGCCTAGGCCTACCGAGCGTCGCTGACAACACTTTGACGGTGATGTATCTCAGCAGACCAGCCTCCTTCATGTAACCCACTATGACCATCGTGGCTATGAGGAAGAGGATTAGCGGCAGCTCCATACTCTCCACTGCCAGCCTGAACGGCAGCACGCCCAGGAGCACAAGGAAGACTAGCCCCACGAACACAGGGGCGGCTCTACGCTCCCAGAACATTATGGCGCCGAGGATAGAGACGTAGAAGACTACCGCCGCGATAACCTGCCTCAGCTTCACACTAGGCGATGTCAGGCTAACACTGCTGCAAACCTCCTTCACGTTTAGCACTCCCTTCTCCATTATGCTGCGCAGAGCCTCCGGGTTCAACACGTGCTCCACAAGCATCTCTTTGCAGACCTTCTCGTTGAACACCTTGTTTATGACGCGGAAGCTGTGTTGGCCTGGAGGCGGGTTAAAGGATGCGAGGGCAGCTGCAATGATAATCGACCCTATTATCGAGAGGACTGCGAAGAGGATTGCTTTTCGCGCCTCTACCCTATACTCGCCCGATGCTTCCATCGCAGACACCACGACCCTATTATCGCTCCACCCGCACCACACACTTGGTTTAAACGTGTAACCAGCTCATCTAGCAGCGCCCCGCTTATACACGAGGGGCTTGCACCGCAATCCTCCAGCCTCGTTAGCATGAAGAGGTGTGTATCATTGACCCTATCGTCTGTCGCGCCGAAACCCCTCACCGGCCTAAAATCCTCGGATAGGAGTGCCGCGGCCTGCTGCTCACCTCTACAGCCTACAGCATACACTACGCAGAGAGGCTCGACATACTCTGAGGCGAGCAACCTGTCTATATGCCAGTGTAGCCTCTTCCTACCCACGAGCCCCAGATGGCGATAGATGCGTGCACGCAACCCTCCAGGCCCCCAGGCGCTACCCACATAGACGTACACTCCGGGCTCCAGCAGCACAACCCGCCTTCCCCGCCTATCTATGCGGATTGCGTGCCACACGAGGCTACGGAGGAGCAATAGATAGGTGCCCGGGGCCCGCGGGATAGGCGGTCGGCAGAGCAACTCCTCGTCACTCCTTCAGCTGAAAACCGGGCTCCCCATCCCGCCTCAATCTTGTCGAGCAGCATTGGTTTTAAAAGGCAGCTGCTGAGATTGCAGCTTGCTGCACTCGTGTTAACCTTTTATGGTATTATGGCTGTTTCTTTCGGAGCAGAGATAATATACCGAGTGTACGATTTGTACCCGTTGCGGGGCGGTTATGCTAGAGGAGAGTGTGCCACGTGTTAAACTACCGAGTGGAAAGGAGGTAACCCCCCTCGACGCGATGAAGTTCTGCTATAATCTCTCAGAGACCGACCTCGAGGTGTTAATGCTGCTGATGCAAGGCGAGAAGCTTGACGTCGAGAGCATAGCGTCTAAGCTGGGGCTCAGCAAGGCCACCGTTAACCGCGCGTTAAACAAGCTCGTCGCCCTTGGGTTCGTCGAGAGGGAGAGGTTCAAGAGGAGTAGTGCGGGGAGACCGCGCTACCTCTATTTCGTCAAAGACCCGCACCGGGTTCTTGACAAGATAGCCAAGGACTTTAACACGTGCGCAGACATGTTCAAGAAGAACATAGAGGTGCTCCTGTCGATGCTGTCAAAGGGGGCTAGGGAGGGCTCCGCTCCCTGATAACGCCTAGGGGTACAGCACAGCAGTAAGGCAACGGCCAGATGCCAAGCAGCCTCTGTAGCGTGGGGTGCGGGCCAGCTATACGGTCGAAGAGGTGCACCAGTTGATGGTCTAGCCTGCGTAGCCACAGTGGCCTCATACAGCCTAAGGCTAGTGAACCTACCCTACTCCTCGCCTTTTTAGCGACAACCTCCAATTCCCGCATAGCCTTCTGCACGTCACGCTGCGCCTCTGTATAGTAGAGCACTACGAGGACGTCCGGTTTTAGATGCCGGAGTAGGAGCTCTAGGTTCTCAAGCTCCTCCTCTAGCGGTGCACCTGGAAGCCCAAGTAGTATATGGGGTGCTATTCGTAGCCCAGCGTCTCTGGCCTCTGCAGCATCGAGTATATAGTCTTCCGGCGTTCTCCACGTCAGTCTCATCATTGCAAGCTGGCGTCCTGTCAGGGGTACCTCGTAGTCAGCATAGTCTATAACCTGTGAGAGTTCCTCGGCCTCAACCCTTGACCCTATGAACCCCGGGTGCATCGA